>WHTQ01000001.1 GCA_009377645.1 Micromonosporaceae bacterium
GGGGGGTCGCGTTGAGCACGTCGAGGTAGGGCCGGGTCACGTCGTCGAGCAGCCGGACCCGGGCCAGCAGGAACCCGACTGGGATGCCGATTCCCATCCCGAGCCCGAAGCCGAGCCCGGCCTCGAGCAGGGTGATGCCGACGTTGGCGAAGATGCTGCCGTCCTCGACCCACTCCCAGATGGTCGCGAACACATCGCTGGGGCGGCTGGTGAAGAACTTGTCGACCCAGCCCCGGTTCGCGGCCACCGCCCAGAGGCCGAGGAAGCCACCGAGTATCAGCAGCTGGCAGCCGACCACCAGGGCCCGGTACCCGAGGCTGCGGCGGCCCCGCCGCGGGGCAGCGGGCAGCTCCGGCTCGGTGGCTGGTTTCCTCCCGTTCGGCACAGGTCCTCAGCTCAGAACGGGAGTGCCGATGTCGTCCCACAGCCGGCTGACCAGACGCTGGAACTCCGGCTGGGTGCTGAGTGGCACGAGGTCACGAGGGCGGCCGAACGGCACCCGATGCCGGGCGACCACCCGAGCCGGCTGGTCACCCAGCACCACCACCTCGTCGGATAGCGAGACCGCCTCTGCCAGGTCGTGAGTCACCCAGACCACGGTGTACGGCCGGGCCTGGCACAGCGTGAGGAAGCGGCTGGACAGGGCCAGCCGGGTCTGCGCGTCCAGCGCCGCGAACGGCTCGTCCATCAGCAGTACGTCCGGGTCCGGGGCCAGCGTCCGCGCCAGCGCCACCCGCTGGCGCATTCCCTGCGACAGCTCGGAGCGGTGCTTGCCGCCTGCGTCGGCCAGCCCCACCATCTCCAGGAACCGCAGGGCGGTGCGCCTCCGGTCCGGTTTGTGCTGCAGCTCCAGCCCGAGCTCCACGTTCGCCTGGGCGGTGCGCCAGGGCAGCAGGCCGTCCCGGGCGAACATGTAGCCGATCTTGTGTGGCTGCAAGCCGGTCACCGGGCGGCCGTGTACCCGCACCTCGCCCTCGGTCGGGTGCAGCAGCCCGCTGATGAAGTTGAGCACGGTGGACTTGCCGCAGCCGGAGGCGCCCACCACCGCTACGATCTGCCCCGAACCGACCTGGAGTGACACGTCGCGGAGGACCCATCCGCTGCCAAACGAGTGCGAGACCTGTCGCAGCTCGATCATGACGTTCCCTCAACGCTGGGTCTCGGCGGTGGTCATCTGATCGTACGGGATGGCGCTTTCGAGCAGCTCGGAATCGACCAGCAGCTGGACTACGTGGTCGTGGTCCTGCTCGGTGTACGTGGTGCGCAGCAACGGCTGCAGCTGGTCGAGCAGCTCGGTCAGGGTGGCGTCGTCGGTGCCGGCCAGCCGGTCCCGCGCCACCGCCATCACCTGTTCCCGGTTGGCCGGGTCGCTCATCAGCTCGACCGCGTCATCCATCGCGGCAACGATATCGTCCAGCGTTTCCGGGTGGTCTGCGGCGAGGTCTCCGCTCACGATCCCGGTCGTCATGGGCTGGTCGAGCGCCGCCGGTCCCTGCCCCGCCGCCAGGTCGATCGCGACCATCCCGAGGTCGCGCGCGAGCATGGTGGCGGTCAGCGGCTGGTACGAGAGTGCCGCCTCGACCTGCCCGGCCTCGACGCCGGCGATCATCGACGGTCCGGCTCCGAGCGGGACGATCTGGACGTCGCTGTCCGGGTCCAGGCCGGCCTGGGACAGGATGTACCGCAGGTTCGTGTCCGTGCTGCCGCCGCGGGTGGTGATGCCGACCCGGCGTCCCCGGAGGTCCTGGGCCACCTGCTGCCAGTCGGACGGGTCCGACAGGCTCACGTCCGGCCGCACGAACACCGCCTGGGTGAGGCGGGACTGCGCCGTGACCAGCACCCGCACGTCAGCGCCGCGAGTGTGGGCCAGCGCCGCCTGCCCCGGCGAGGCCATGCTCATCTCAGCCGCGCCGGTGAGCACCCCGGTCAGCGGGGTCGGTTCGGTGACGAAGCTGGCCTCGATGCCGTGCTCGGCGAAGATGCCCTCGTCCACCGCGACGTAGAACGCGAGCTGGCAGACGCACGGTGCCTGCTCCGCGATCCGGACCGTGGTAGCGCCACCGGACCCGGCGCTCGGGCTGCCGCCCGAGCCGTCCCCGCAGCTGGCGAGGCCGACCGCGGCCGCCACCAGCACCGCCATCAGCCGCGGCACTCGGGGTGCCCGCTGCCCGCCTGCCGCCATGCCCGCCTCCTGCATGCCGTGACCTGCGCTAGTTAACACTAACTTACGACTCGGTTTCGGGTCTGTCAAGCGCCAGCGCCGGCAGCGGTGCCAGCAGCGCCGCCTGGACCATCGCCATCATCATCGCCTTGAGCTCGCTCCCCTCGATCTCGTTGTCCCGGCGGGCGTACCGGTTGGCCAGGGCCACCGCACCGGCGACCATCGCCATCGCGTGGTCGCGGTCAAGGTCGGCGCGGACCCGGCGCAGGGTGCCGGCCCACGCCTCCAGATACCGCCGCTGGTTGGCGCGGAACCGCTCGCGGGCCTCCGGCGGGAGGCTGTGCACCTCCCGGCGCACGATCCGCATCAGGCTGCGGTGCGCGAGCACGTAGTCGATGTGCAGGTGGATCAGGGTGTCCAGCGCGTCCTCCCCGGCTGCGTCGGCCAGCTGCAGCGGGTCGGCGCTTCCCAGCAGGTAGTCCATGGTGGAGTCAAAAATCGCGACCAGCAGCTCAGACTTGCCCCGGAAATACCGGTACAGGGCCGGACCGGTGAGCCCGACCGCCGCCCCTACATCATCGATGGTGGTGCTGTGGAAGCCCTTGTCGTTGAACAGCTCGGTAGCTGCCGCCAGGATCTCCCCGGTCCGCCCGGACCCGGTCAGGGTGCCGGCCGGACTGCCGTCGCGCCTGCTCATGTGCCTTCCCTCCTGGCCGTGCCCCCGGGCCAGCCACCGGCCACCGGCCGGCTGGCCATCCCGCTGATCGCCCAACCGTTGAAACACATCGAGTGTGCCGGCCAGCTCGCACCAGCCACCATGACCTCCACCTTGGCGACATCGTCGGTCATCAACACGTGGTCACCGCCCATGGTCCACTCCGCCTGCGAGGCGTTCCGCCCACCCGGGTACGCGGAGACTGGCACCCGGGCGCGGCGGAACAGCTCCGCCCGGACCCGGTCCGGCGAGTAGCCCGCCGCCGCGAGGATCGACGCGTGCCGGGGGTTGAAGCAGGCCAGCAGCACGCCGCTGGAGTAGTGCAGGTTCAGGCCGTTGCACATCGCCAGCGCCATCATCTGCAGGATCGCGTCCGGATCACGGTACGGGGCGGGCACGTTCACCAACGACTCCACCGCAACCACGGTGACCGCGGACCCGTCCGGCAGCCCCCGCCGGCGGTGCAGCGGCGGCCACGGGCTCTGCTCTTCGTGCTCACCGAGCACCAGTCCCCGCTTGGCCGGGCTGCCCAGCACCGACTGGTCCACCGGTGGCACCGCCCCACCGACGTTGCGCAGCACCAGCTGCAGCGCCCGGCCGATCGCCAGGTTTGCCCGGTTGCCGCCGGCGAGCGCGTCCCCGCCGCCGGTGATGCCCAGCTCC
Source organism: Micromonosporaceae bacterium (assembly GCA_009377645.1). Classification (GTDB taxonomy): domain Bacteria; phylum Actinomycetota; class Actinomycetes; order Mycobacteriales; family Micromonosporaceae; genus Natronosporangium. The sequence continues at coordinate 3,540 of WHTQ01000001.1, forward strand.
GCCCGGACCGGACCGTTCACGATCACGAGCGGCGCCGCCGGGTTGGTCGTGCACTGCAGGCCCTGCAGGTTGAGCGCCGGGTCGAGCAGCGCCGCCACCGCCGCGATCAGCACCGGCAGCTCTCCCGGCCGGCACCCGGCCAGCACCGCGTTGGTGGCGAGCACCTCCACCGTGGCCAGCCCGTCCCGGGGTGGGACCGCGCCGATCTCCGCATCGGGTGGATACCCGCTTGCCTCGACCATCGCCGCCACCCGCTGCTGGGTGGGCGGGACCATCGGGAGCCCGTCGGCCCAACCCTGCTCGGCCGCCCAGGCCGTGAACGCCTCCAGCTCCACCGGCGCCGGCTGCAGCTGCGACCCGGGGCTCACGCCGCACCGCCCGCGGCCGGGCCAGGGCCACCGGCACCGTCCGGCCGGCCCGGCAGCCGCCACGCCGTCCCGCAGCCGGCGACCACCTGCCCAGCCACCGGAGCCAGCCGCTTCGGCGGCGTGTCCGGCGCCGCGTCCGGCACCGTCACCACCGGCAGGTCCGGCTCGCCGAGCGCGCGCAGCCGGGCCCGGGCGACCGCCGCGAACCGGTCGGTCACTAGCACCGCCACCGGCATTCGGGGCACCAGATCGGCGGCCAGTTCCGCCAGCCAGGTGGTGCACGCACCGCAGTTGCCCAGGCCGAGCAGGGCCAGGCCGGAGCCGGCCAGGCCGGCGGAGAGCCCGGCACCGGTGGGCCGCGAGTGCGGGACCTGGACCACCCGCACCGGCCCGCCGAGCTCGGCCTGCCAGCGGGCCTGCACCGACGCGGCGAGCTCGGTCATGCCCGGGATCAGGTTGTCCACGATCACCAGGCCGTGCTCCAGCGCCACCGCCGGCGGGTCTGGCCACTCGTGCGGCCGCTGGACCACCGGCCGCACCACCCCGGTCGGGTTGTGCACCAGCACGTACCCGGCGTCGACCTGGCACACCGTCAGTCCCTCCTCCCGGTCACCGGGGGGCCGGCCGGGCACATCCAGCCCTGCGGGTGCGGCCCCCAGTCCGCGGCGACCACCCGGCCCGCGCGCACCACCGACACCGGCTCCAGTGCCCGCCGGCCGGTGCGCTCCTCGCCCATCGAGTCCCGGAACCGCCAGTGCCCGGTTACCTCCCGCAGCAGCGTCACGTCGACCGGACCGCCCACCCGGAGCTGCCCGAGCTCGGGCCGGGACAGCGCGCCGGCCGGGCCGGTGGTTGCCATCGCGATCACCCGGGACAGGGGCAGGCCCAGCAGCAGCAGCTTGGACATCGTCTCAGTCAGGCTGTACGCGGGACCGCGGCGGGGCCGCTTGCCCATGTCGGTGCTCACCGAGTCGGGCACCACCCCGGCGGCCAGCAGCTCCTCCGCGGCGCGGAAGGAGAAGTTCCGGACGCCGTGCCCGAGGTCCAGGAACACCCCGCGCTGCTGGGCGGCCTGCGCCCGGGCGAGCGCCGTCGGGCTGCTCAGCAGCCCGCCCGGGTGGCCGGACCAGGCGTGGGTCACGATGTCGCCCGGACCCAGCAGGTCCAGCACCTCCGCCGCCACCTCCGCGCACCGGACCGACTCGGGCTCGCCCAGGTGCACCATCACCGGCAGCCCATGCGCGCCGGCCACGGTCCGGGCGTGCCGGACCAGGTCCGGCCCCAGCGCCGCCAGCGCGGCACCCACCACCCGGACCTTCACTCCACAGAGGTGCTCCCGGTGGGTGCCGACCGCCGCGATCGCCCCGGCCACGTCGACGTCGGCGGCGGAGCGGATCTCCGGCGGGTCCTGCAGGCCGCGCCGGGCCAGGTTCACGAACACCAGGATCCGGGTGGCGGCCCGCTGGTACTCGTGGGTCAGGAACCGTTCCAGCGTGTCCGGTCCGGCACTGCCCGCGTCGACCACGGTGGTCACACCGGAGGTCACACCGGCGATGTCCGCCCCGATCGCGCCCTCCATCCGCTCGGTGAACACGTGGGTGTGCAGGTCGATCAGTCCAGGGACGACGTACAGTCCGTGGCAGTCGAGCACCCGCGCGTCCGGTGGCGCGGCCAGCCCCGACCCGCGCGCGGTCAGGACGCCGCCGGACAGGGCCAGGTCCGCCACCTGGTCGGTCCCGCTGGCCGGGTCGATCACCCGCCCGCCCGTGAGTAACACGTCCACCGCGCCGGTCACGGCTGCACCACCACGTCGACGCACCAGCAGTCACCGGTCCGCCCGTCGACCAGCACCGGGTTGAGCTCCAGCAACGAGAACCGCTCGGTGATCGCGGGCGCGTGCCTGAGCAGCCGGTCGAGCAACCGACCGAGCGCGGCCGCCAGCACCAGCGGGTCGCCGCCCACCCGGTGCAGATACCGGCCCAGCCGGGACTGGCGCACCAGCTCCAGCGCTCCCGGTCCGGTATGGACCGGGAGCAGGGTGACCACCGCATCCGGGAACAGCTCGGTCAGCCCGCCACCGATCCCGAGCAGCACCGCCCAGCCCGCCAGCGGGTCCCGGCGGCACGACACCAGCACCGCCAGCTCCCCGTCCACCGCCTGCTCGGCGTACCAGCCGGCGTCCGGGTGCCGGGCGGCCCCCTCGGCCAGCGCGGCCGACACCGCCTCCGGGGTCTGGTGCGGACCGGTGACCAGCCCGTGCTGCCGTTTGTGAGTGACCCCCGGCAGGTACCCCTTGACGTAGTACGTGCCGGGTCGGGGGGCGGCGTCGAACTCCGCCCGCGGCCGGCAGTCCGGCACCGGGGCATCGAGCGCGGCCGCCAGCGGCGCCGCGTCAGCGGTGGTGACCACGCCGGCAGCGGTGAGCCGGCCGGCCAGCGCCGCCAGCACCTCGGGGGGCAGAGCCGGTCCGGCCGGCGGGTCCGGCGTGCCGGCGGCGGAAGGATCCCGGCTGGAGCGAGTGGCGTCGGCGAGCCGGCGCAGCGCCTCCGGCACGCCGTCCGAGCCGTCCACCACAGCCGCCCGGGTGCGCCGCCAGGTCTGCCAGGACTGGTCGGTCAGGCCGGGAGAAGTCCACAGGCTGGCGACCAGCGGCCGGCCGGGCTCGGCCAGCGCCTCAGCCAGGCCCGCGTACAGCAGGTCGCCGAGCTCGTCCCGGAACACCGGCAGCGCCACGTGGACCAGGTCGACCTCCTCCTGCAGCGCCTGCCGGATGGTGTCGACCAACAGCCCCGGCGTGGACAGGGTCTGGCCGGTGAGGTCGAACGGGTTGGCCGGCGTGGCGAACCCGAACCGCTCCTTTATGTACCCGGCGAGCTCGGCGCTCGGGGCCGGCAGCGCGATGCCGGCGGCGCTGTAGGAGTCGGCCAGCAACGCCGCCTCGCCACCCGATCCGCACACCAGCAGCACCCGCAGCGGATCGCCGGGCGGTGGCCGGTCCGGCGGAAAGGCCGCGGTGAGCCCGGCCAGCCGGCAGGCGTCGTCGATGCCGTGCGCCCAGACCGCCCCGTACCGCAGGCTCAGCGCCCGCAGCACGTCGGCGTCGCAGGCCAGCGCACCGGTGTGGGTGGCAGCGACCTCCTGCCCAGCCGCGCTGCCGCCGACGTGCAGCACGATCAGCCGCTTGCCGGCCTGGTGCAGGGCCGCCAGCGCCGCCTGCGTGGCCGGGCCGTCGCGTACCCCCTCCACCACCCACACCACCGTACGCAGGTCGTCCCGCCCGGCCACGTGTCGCAACCAGTGGTCGGCGCGCAGGTCGGCCTCGTCTCCGGTGGCCACGCATAGCCCGACCCCGAGGCCCAGCCCGTGCATCCGGGCCAGCAGTGTGTTGGACAGCGCCCCGCTCTGGGTGACGATCGCCACCGACCCGGCGGCGATGTCGTCCGGCGAGTTCAGCACCGCCCGCGGGACGAACCGGTGGGTGAAGTCGGCCAGCCCGGCGGTGTTCGGGCCGAGCAGCCGGGTGCCGGAGCCGGCGAGCAGCTCCGCCAGCCGCCGCCCGCGGGCCGCCCCCTCCGGGCCGGCGGCCAGCTCCGCGAACCCGGCCGACACCAGGATCACCGCTGGGACCGCCATCCGGACCGCCTCGGCCACCACCGCCAGCGCCGGCTCGGCCGGCACCGCGACCACCACCGCGTCCGGACGCTGCGGGCACTCCGCCAGGCTGGCGAACTCGCCGGACTCCGGCCGGCTCGGGCGGCCGGCGTTGACCGCGTACACCTGACCCGGATACCCGTAGTGGCCCAGGTTCCGGACCGCCGCGCCACCCATCTTGGCCGGGTTGGCCGACGCGCCGACCACCGCCACCGAGCCGGGGCTGCAAAATGGAGTGAGGTCGGGGTCGCCGGTCACCGGTTCACCTCCGTGATCGTGGTGGTCGACTGACCGTGAATGTGGGTCAGGTAGATCCGGCCACCGCGGTCCACGCACAGGTTGTGGGCCGAGGGCGGCACCGGCCACCGGGCGACCACCTCGCCGTCCGGCGTCAGCCGGGTCACCGCCGGGCTCAGGTCGCTGACGAACACGTCATCCCCGCGCACGTACACGTCGGTGGGCCGGTGCGTGTGCCACCAGTCGCCGGGCCTGCCCCCGTCCGGGTCGAAGCACTGGATCCGGGAGTTCTCGCGGTCGCAGACCAGCACCCGGCCACCGGTGTCCAGCGCCACCGAGTGCGGGAGCCGGAACTCTCCCGGTCCGGTGCCGTAGCCGCCCCAGGACCGCAGGAGTCGGCCGGAGTGGTCGAAGACGTGCACCCGCGCGTTGCCGTAGCCGTCGGACACGTACACCCGCCCGGCCTGGTCCTGGACCGCCTGGGTGGGGCTGTGGAACGGGCCGGCCGGTCGCGGCACCGGCCCGCCCGGCTGGGTGGACCCGGTGTCGCTGCAGCGGTCCGGCGTGCCGAGCCGCCCGCGCGGCCGGCCGGCCAGGTCGTACCGGAACACCGCGTGGGACCACCGGTCGGTGACCAGCAGGGTGTCGCCGTGGATGGAGATCGCGTGCAGCTGCGCGACCTCGGGCAGCCGTAGCGTGGTCGGGTCGGTCCGGTCCGGCCCGAACACCAGCACCTCGGTGCCGCCCCGCTCCCGGGCGTCGACCGCGGCCCCGGCCCGCAGACCGACGAACAGCCGGTCGTCGGCGTCCACCGCCAGGCCGCTGGGAATCGCTTCGCCTGACCGGAAGTCGAGCCAGTCCGTCACGATCGCCACGGCCGCCCCCAATCCCGCTGAGTGAGCTGCTGAGTGAGCATTAACTTACCGCCTCGATCTCCCGGGTAACCGCCAGACCGCCGAACTCCCCCCAGCCCGGGCAGAAACCCACCCAGAACTGGCCGTCCCCCCCGCTGACCAGGATGTGGATGTCCCCCGGTGAGTCCACCATCGGCAGCGTGGCATCGTCGTCGAGGGCGGTCAGGTCCGGCGCCGGGTGCCGGGCCCCCCAGTAGAAGGTGTGTCCCTCGGTCTCGAATATCTGGCCCGCGCGCAGCGCCCCGAGCGAGTAGTGGGCCTCCTGCCAAACCCGCGCGGCGACCGCCGCCCGGTTCAGCCCGGCCGCCGCCAGGCTCCGCGCCACCCGGGGTGCGAACACCAGCAACACCTGCCCGCCGCCGAAGAACATGTTCACCCCGGGCGTGGCCATGCTGGTGCCCAGCACCCGCAGCACCCGGTTCGGCGATCCCGGCACGTACAGCGGGAACGGCGCCTGGCAGGCGAACACGGTCGCGCAGCTGGCGGACTCCGGAAACCCCCGCGCGGTGTGGAACGGCGGCCACGGGCTGGCGTCGGCCCGCTCCGCGACGCAGAACGAGAACCAGCCCGGGTGGCCGTGCGTCACCTTGCACGTGTCCCCGGGTACCGACCCGCCGATGTTGCGCAGGATCAGCCGGAGCGCCCGGCCGACCGTCGCAGTGGCCCGGGACCCGCCGGCGAACGCGCCCTCGGCCGGGTTGAACCCTAGCTCCGCCACAGCCGGCCCGCTCACCACCACCAGCGGCGCGCAAGCGTTGGTGGTCAGCTGCACCGCCGCCAGCTCGAAGACCGGGTCCAGCACCGCGTCCAGCGCGGCCACCACCACCGGCAGCGCTTCCGGCGGGCAGCCGGCCATCACCGAGTTGACCACCACCTGCTCTACTGTGGCCAGTCCGCGACGGGGCGGCACCACGCCGAGCACCTCCGCACCGTCCCGAGCCAGCGCCCGGACCCCGGCCGCGACGGCCGCGGTAGTGGGCGGGTTTACCGGCAGCCCGTCGGTCCACCCGTTCGCCACCGCCTCCGCGTACCAGGTGTCCACATCGGTGTAACGAGCGGTTCCCGGCACCACGTCACCCACCTCCGGTCAGTGCGCTTACCAGCACCTCGGCCCGGTCCTCGACCAGCGCCGTGGCGCCCTCGGCCAGGTTCCCGCCCACCGGCGCCGGGTAGACCAGCAACGGCAGGTCGGGGTACCCGAGCGCGGTCGCGTACGCGACCGCGAGCCGCACGAAGTTGTCCTGGCACAGGGTCACCGTCGGCACCCCGCGCCGCTCCAGCTCGGCCGCGTCGCCGACCGCGCCGGCGGTGCAGCCACCGGACAGGCAGATGCCGGTTACCACCGCCGTACACCCGGCCATCACCGCGAGCTGGGCGGCGGAGGCGGGCGATCCGGCCCGGTCCTTCTTCCGCCAGACCACCTCCGCCACTGCCCACCGGGCGGCGGCGACGCGGTCGACCGCCGCCATCAGCGGGTACATCGTGAAGCTGCCGTCCGGACGGCGATCGCCCCAGCCGTCCAGTAGGCCCAGCCGCCCGCCGCGCAACGTGGCCGGCCGCCGCGCCAGCGGCCGGACCGCGTCGTCCCGGCGCGGAACCGGAAGCACCACCTCGATCATGCTCCGCCCACCTCCTCGGCCGCTTCCAGGAAGTGGCAGGCCGCCCGGTGCCCGGTACCGGCCTGGCGCAACGGCGGCTCCTGCTCCGCGCACAGTGCCGGGTGTTCGAGCGCCGCCGCCAGCGCGCACCGGTGCCGGAACCGGCAGCCACCCGTCGCGACCGGACCCGGCTCCCCGGCCGCTCGGTCCGCCACCGGCCGGCCGGCCACCGCCGTGACCAGCGCTCGGGTGTACGGGTGCCGGGGCCGCCGGCACACCTCGTCGGCCGGCCCCTGCTCGACGATCCGGCCGGCGAACATCACCGCCACCTCGTCGCTGAGGTAGCGCACCACCGCGATGTCGTGGCCGATGAACAGGTACGCCAACCCCAGCCCGTGCCGCAGCGACGCGAGCAGGTTCAGCACCTGCGCCTGCACCGAGACGTCGAGCGAGGCGGTCGGCTCGTCGCAGACCACGAACTCCGGCTCGACCGCCAGCGCCCGGGCGATGCCGACCCGCTGCCGCTGCCCGCCGGACAGCTCGTGCGGGTACCGGTCCAGCAGCCCGGCGTCCAGCCCGACCGACGACAGCAGCCCGGCAGCCCGGTCGCCGCGTCCCCGGCCCCGGTCCGGGCGGCGCCGCAGCGCCTCGCCCAGGCTGCCGCGGATGGTCATCCGCGGGTCCAGCGTGCCGGAGGTGTCCTGGAAGATCGCCTGTACCCGGGTGCTGAGCCGGCGCATGGTGGACCGGCTGCGCCGGGTCACGTCCACCCCGTCGAAGCTGACCCGCCCCCGGGTCGGCGGGACCAGTCCCAGCAGCGCCCGGCCGACCGTGGTCTTGCCGGAGCCGGACTCGCCGATCAGCCCGAGCACCCGCCCCCGGCCGATCCGGATGTCCAGCCCGTCCACCGCCCGTACCCGCCGGCCGAGCCAGCCGGAGCCGCCGCGGGCCGGGTGCTCGACGGTCAGGCCGGCGGTCTCGACCAGCGCGCCGTCCGCCGCCGGTCCGGTGCGGCCGGGGGTCACGCCGCCCACCCCCCGGTGTCGGTGGCCCAGCAGCGGGCCAGCTGGCCGGCTCCGGCGCGGCCGGTCAGCGGCGGCTCCCGGTCGCGGCAGACCGGCCGCACCAGTGGGCAGCGGGGCGCGAACCGGCAGCCGGTGGACACCGTGCCGGGGGCTGGTGGCGTGCCCTCGATCGACCCGAGCGGCCGGTCCCGGTCCGCCGACAGGTCCGGCAGCGCCTGCAGCAGCGCCCGGGTGTACGGGGAGGCGGGCCGCTCCAGGACGTCGGCGGTCCGTCCGGACTCGACGATCCGGCCGGCGTACATCACTAGCACCCGGTCGCAGGCCTGCCGGGCGATCCCGAGGTCATGCGTGATCAGCAGCATCGCCAGCCCGGACGTGGCGCACACCTCGGCCAGCAGCCCGATGATCCGTGCCTGCACGGTGGCGTCCAGCGCGGTGGTCGGCTCGTCGGCGATCAGCAGCTCGGGTTCGCCGGCCAGCGCCGCGGCGAGCGCCACCCGCTGGCCCATCCCGCCGCTGAACTGGTGCGGGTAGCTGGACATCCGGCGCCGGGCGTCCGGGATGCCGACCCGGTCCAGCAGCTCCACCGCGCGGCGCCGGGCCGCCACCCGGGACAGACCACAGTGGGTGGTGAGCACCTCCACCACGTGGCTGCCGACCGTCGCTGTCGGGTCCAGTGAGGACGTGTGCTCCTGGAAGACGAACCCGACCAGGCCGCCCCGCAGCCGGCGCAGCCCGGCGCTGCGCAGGGCCAGGAGGTCCGAGCCACCCAGCCGGAGCCGCCCCGCCGTCATCCGCAGCGACTGCGGCAGCAGCCGTACGATCGCCGCCGCCGTCAGCGATTTGCCCGACCCGGACTCACCGATCAGCCCCACGAACTCGCCCCGGTGGACCTGCAGGCTGACCCCGTCCACCAGCGGGATGGCCCGGTCGCCGGCGGTCGTGACCCGCAGGCCGGCCACGTCCAGCAGCGGGTCGCGGTCTCCGGCCGGGCCGGCCGCCGGTGCCGGGCCGAGGTCCTGGGCCGGCACCGGCCCGGCGGCGGCCACCGGGGCGGCCGGTGCCGGCTGCCGGGTACGCGGATCGAGCCGCTCCCGCAGCCAGTCGGCCAGGCTGTTCAGGCCCACCACCACCAGCAGGATCGCGGCTCCCGGCAGGGCGCTGATCCACCATGCGGTGCCGATGAAGTCCCGCCCGTCGGCCACCAGCGTGCCCCAGGCCGGCGCCGGCGGCGGCACCCCGGCACCGAGGAAGCTCAGCGAGGCCTCCAGCAGGATCACCGAACCGATCTGGCTGGCCAGCAGGGTCAGCACGGTCGGCGACACGTTCGGCAGCACGTGCCGCAGCACCACTAGCCAGGTGGACGTACCGAGCACCCGGGAGGCGTCCACGTAGGACAGCCGGCGCACCTTGGCCACCTCGGCGCTGACCACCCGCGCGTACTGCGCCCACAGGAGGGCACCGATCACCGCCACCACGTTGCCGATCCCGGGCCCGCGGGCCACCGCGAGCGCGAGCGCCACCAGGAAGATCGGTATCCCCAGCGCGGCGTCGGCCAGCCGCATCACCGCCGCGCCCACCGGCCGGGGCGCGAACCCGGACGCCAGGCCAGCCGCCACCCCCAGCGCCCCGGCGACCCCGACCGCCGCGGCTGCCACCAGGCAGGAGTACCGGGCACCATGCACGATCCGGGAGAGCACGTCGCGCCCGAGCCCGTCCGTCCCTAGCGGATGGTCGCCGGTCCAGGACGGCGCCGCGAGCTGGTTGGTCAGGTCGGTGGCGTTCGGGTCCGGCAGGCCGAGCAGCCCCGGAACCGCCGACGCCGTGAGGAACGCCAGCACCACCACGCTGGCCAGCACCGGTGGGCGCCGCATCAGCCGGCCACCCCGTCCCGGATCCGCGGGTCCAGCCACGCGATGGCCAGGTCCGCACCGAGGTTCACCAGCACCACGATCGCGCTGCCAACCAGGGTCACCCCCTGGATCACCGGGAAGTCCCGGGCCACCACCGCGTCGTAGGCCAGGCTGCCCAGCCCGGGCCAGACAAACACGGTCTCCACCACCACCGCGCTGGAGATCAGCAGCGGCAGGTACGCGCCGAGATAGCCGACCACCGGCAGGCTGGCGTTGCGCAGCACGTGACCGAACACCACCCGCCGGGTGGACAGCCCCCGGGCGTGGGCCGCCCGCACGTACGGGCCGGCGGTCACCTCCGACACCCCGGCGGCCAGCAGCCGGGTCATCCCGCCGGCGATGAACAGGGTGAGGGTCAGCACCGGCAGTACGAGGTGCGCAGGGGTGCCCGAGCCGGACACCGGCAGCATCTCCCACCGGAGCGCGAACAGATCGATCGCGAGCAGCCCCACCCAGAACGCGGGCAGCGAGATGCCCGCCAAGCTGACCGCATTCACCGCCGCGCCGACGCTCCGGCGGCCGGTCAGTGGCACCAGCATCCCCAGCAGACAGGCCACCACCACGGCGACCAGCGCGGCGATCCCAGCCAGCTCCAGCGAGGCCGGCAGCCGGGCCGCCAGCAGCTCGTCGACCGGCACCTGGTAGCGGATCGACTCGCCGAAGTCCCCCCGGGCCAGCCCGGCCAGGTAGAGCCCGTACTGCTCCACCAGCGGCCGGTCCAGGCCCAGCTGGCGGGTCATCCGCTCGATGTCGGCGTTGCTCGCGGTGGCGGGCAGGTTCAGCACCGCCGGGTTTCCGCTGCTGCGGGTCAGGACGAACACCACGAACGAGACCAGCAGCAGGGTCAGGCAGCCCTGCAGCAGCCGCGCCACCACATACCGGCCCATGCCCGGTCACGACTTCGGGCGGAGCTCTTCGAGCTGCATGCCGAGGTACCCGGATTGATACGGCGACCAGCCGGCCACCGAGGCCGCCGCACCGAACAGCGACGGGGTACGCGCCAGCGGGAACGCGACGTACTGCGAGTCGGCGTAGTCCACCATCTCGGTGATCGCGGCGCCCAGCTCCTCCCGGCTCTGCGCCTGGCTCGCCGCCGCGCTCAGCGTGTCCATCTGTTCGGTCGGCAGCAGGTAGACCACGCTGCTGCTCGGGTAGTACGCGTTCTGCAGGGTGATGTTCGAGTTGGTCACCTGCGACAGGTTCACCATCGCGGCGCCGATCAGCTCGTCCGGCAGCGGTCGTTGCCGGTACAGCGACGAGACCGTGCCGTAGTCGGTCGGGATGATGTTGGTCTGCACGCCGATCGCCTGCCAGTAGCCGGCGATAGCCTCGACCGCCCGTGGCACCCAAGGCGCCCCGGCGATCGGTGCACTATAGACGTCGACCGTGAAGCCATCCGGGTAGCCCGCATCGGCGAGCAGCTGGCTGGCCTGGTTCGGGTCGTACGACTCCGGCTGCCAGGACGAGTCATACCCGAGCGTGCCCTCACCAACGATGAACCGGGCCGGGATCGTTCCGTACCCGGCCAGCACCCGCTCCACCAGCTCCGGCCGGTTGATCGCCAGCGCGAGCGCCCGCCGCACGTCCACGTCGCCGGTCGGCAGGTCCTCGGCGCGCGGGTCGCCCTCCCCGAAGAAGGTCAACGCGGTGTCGGTGAAGTCCGGGATCTCCAGTACCTGCAGGCCGGCTTCCCGTACCTGCGCCACCTGGTCCGGGGTGATCTCGGCGAGCTGGACCGCGCCGGAGCGCAGCTCGGCCAGCCGGGTGCTGTTCTCGGCCACCAGCTTCACGGTCAGGTTCTCGTAGCCGGGCGGCTGCCGGTAGGAGTCCGGGTCCGCCCGCTGGTAGACGAAGGCGGAGCCGAGGTCGTGCCGCACGAACCTCCACGGTCCACTGCCGACAGGCGCGGCGCGGAACCCCTCCGCACCCACCTCCTCGTAGTAGGCCTTCGGGACCACCGCCCCCTGCGCACCCTCGTACGGGGACAGCGCGTCCGGGAAGGTCGGCCAGGGCGAGTTGAGCTGGACGGTCAGGCTGGTCTCCGAGTTGACCGTGACCGAGGTGACCTTGCTGCGCCACAGCCCGCTCAGGCTGCTGGTCGCATCCGGGTCCAGGTGCAGCTCGATGCTGAACTTCACGTCCTCGGCCGTGACCGCAGTGCCGTCCGAGAAGGTTGCCGCACCGAGCTCGATCGTCCAGCTGAGATGGTCGGCGCTCTCGGTCCAGCTGGTGGCCAGCCCGGGGCCGAGCGTGCTGTCCTTGGCTGGCCACGCCAGCCAGTCGTAGATCGGAGCTCCGATCACTCCGATGGTGGCGAGCGTGTCGGCGCTCGGGTCGATGTTCTCCTTGCCGAGGCTCGACACGGCGACCGTCAGGTCGGCCTCGGCCGGCTCGGGGTCGCCCGCGGCCGTACAGCCAGCAGACAGTCCTAGCAGCAGCGCCACGCCGACCCCCGTCGACCGGCGGAGCGCGCTGTTGCTGCGCCTATTCGACAACCGTGACATCGAAATCTCCTCACCGCCTAGAAATGCTTCCGGCGCGCAGATGTACGGCCGAGCGGAGGAGCGCTCAGGCGTGCTAGTGAGTGTTAACTTACACGACACATGGCGGCCTGTCCAGGCCCTCCAGCTGCGCATGCAGTGCTTGACAGGGCAGGCTTGAGAGGTGTAAGTTAGTGCTTACTAACAGTCGATTGGCGATGCCCACGACCGTTTCGACCATGCTGCCGAAAAGGCCGGTTAATCGTGGCCATGAGCCCCGAGAAAGGGAACAAGAATGTCTGAAACTCCGCTGGCGAAATACCGCCAGCGCGTAATCTGGCTCATGATGCCCGGTGGTGACCTGGGGATGGTCCGCAAGGCGACGCGGTACGCACCGGACGTGATCATCCCGTGTCTCGAGGACGGTGTCGCCTACCACCCGGACGCCAAGGCCACCGCCCGGAGAGCGCTGTCCACGTTCCTCCGGGAGGGCGGGCACACCGAGCTGGGCATCGCCACCTTTCCCCGGATCAACCACCCCAGCTCCCCGTACTGGGGCGACGACGTCGACGCGCTGGTCGCCGCCGGGGCCGACGGAATCGTTATCCCGAAGTGCGAGACAGTCGACGAGGTCCGCGTGGTCGAGGACCGCCTGTCCGAGGCGGAGGCAGCCACCGGCGTACCCGCCGGCTCGGTGCCGGTGGTGGTGATGCTCGAGACCGCCCGTGGCGTGCTGCGCGCGGCTGAGCTGGCGCTTTCCGCGCGGCGCGGGGTGGCGCTGCTGTTCGGCCGGGAGGACTTCAGCGCGTCGATCGGGTTGATGCGGCGCCACTCCGACAGCCTCGCCGAGGGGTCGCCGGAGCTGCTGTACGCCCGCTCCCAAGTGGTGCTCGCCGCGCAGGCGGCCGGTCTCGGCTCGATCGACGGGGCCTCGTTCACGTTCCAGGATGCGGACTACATGCTGCGCGACGCCAGCCTGTCCGCGCGGATCGGCTACACCGGCAAGCTGGCAGCGCATCCGGGCCACGTCCGGGCGATCCGGCAGGGTTTCGCCCCCGAGCCGGCGGACGTGGCGATCGCGGAACGGATCGTTGAGCTGGAGCGCGCGGCGCTTGCGAACGGAGAGGCACCGGTCGGCGGCGTCGACGGGATGGAGGTCACCCCGCCGATCGTGGACCAGGCCCGACTGCTACTGGCCCGCGTGAACTGGGCGAGCCGGGTCGACGACCGGCTCGCGGCGGCCGCCGAGGCCTCCCGGTAAGAGCGCCCCGCGCCGTCGTTGGTTCCGCCCCCGGCGCCTGGCTCCGGCGAACGGTCAGCGGCTGGGCGTGGCGTTGACGCCCATGGCGCGGCGGGCACTGCCGAACGACCGCTGAAGGTGCTCGGCCATCCTCGCCGCGGCGGTCTCGGCGTCACCGTCGATGACGGCGCGGGCGATGTCAACGTGCTCCTCGTAGGCCGCCCTGGTCCGCGCCGGATGGTGGCCGCTGCGGGCGCGGGCCAGCCGCAGCTGCCCGAGCAGCTCCACCACGTGGTCGGTGAGGACCTCGTTGCGGGTGGCGGAGACCAACGCGACATGAAAGTCCTTCTCGAACGGATCGGACGCGTTCCCGGAGTCCAGCGACCGTGCGCTCTGTCGCAGCATCTCCTCCAGGGCCGCCACCTCCTGGTCCGACCGGCGAACAGCGGCGAGCCTGGCCGCGCTAACCTCCAGGATCTCCCTGGCCTCGTAGAGCTGCTGCAGGTCGTCGACTGTGAACGAACGGACGAACGAGCCGCGGTGACTGACGATCGTGATCAGGCCCTCGGCGGCCAACCGGTGCAACGCCTCACGCAACGGACCCCTGCTGATCCCCAGCCGGACCGCGAGCTCCACCTCATTCAACCGTTCCCCGGACGCGAGATGACCCTCCAGGATCAGATTCCGGAGCACCTTGGTTGTCTGCGAGCTGAACGTGGTGCGCTCGTACGGCAGCCCGACGTCGCCCCAGGCCAGGTCACTACCGCTCATGTGGCTCCAACCGATGGTAAGTAACGTACGTCGCCCCGTCCTCGGCGCAACGGGTCGGACCGGCTGGCTCGCACACGACGAACACCGGAACCATGATCCCGGAGTGCTCCGCCGGCTCGAACGCCACCCGAACCCGGCGGCCAGCAGACACCTCGGACGGTGCGCACCCCACGACGTTGGATAGTAGCCGCACGCCCTCATCCAGTGCCACCAGAGCAACCACGTACGGAACGTCGGCGGCGAGCGCGTCGCTGGCTGCCCGGTGCACGACGGTGAAGGTCAACACTGTTCCCAGCCCGGAGGCCGGCGCCCAGTGCAATGGAGCGCCGCACCCCGGACAGGCACTAGCCACCGGCCATCGCCAGCGTCCGCACCCGGTGCAGCGGGGCAGCACCAGCGCACCCTCGCCGGCGCCCTGCCAGAACGGCGCGGTCTCGTCCGTCGTCGTCGGGGTCGGGTGTCTCATCCGGCCTCGCTCCCGAGCCGGCTCACTGTGCCGATCATGCCGCCTCCTCCCGTACCAGCAGGGCGGCCGCGTGGGAGGCGAAAACCCCTGCCATGCCGTGGACCAGTGCCGTGGCGCAGCCCTCGACCTGGCGGTCCCCGGCCGCGTGCCGGAGCTGGATGACGGCTTCGACCAGGTTGGACATGCCTCCGGCGCGGGCCGGATGCCCGTGCGAGAGGAGACCACCATGGGTGTTCACCGGCAGCCGGCCGGCCGCGCCCGCGGCACGGTCCTGGAGTACCCCGGCACCGTGCCCGCGCGCGGCGAAGCCCATGTCCTCCAGGTTGACCAGCATGGCGATGGAGAAGCAGTCGTAGATCAACGCGAGGTCGATGTCGGCGCGCCGTCGTCCGGCGGCCTGTAGGGCACCCTCGAGCGCGACGCCGGCGGCGAACTCGGTCAGCGACGAAGCGAACGACAGGTGCAACCCGGTCGTTCCGGCGCCACTGCCGGCGAGGTGGACCGCCGGCCAGCGCCGGTCCGCCGCGGGCTGGTCCGCGACCAGCACGACCGCTCCGCCGCCGTCGGAGACCGGGGCACAGTCGAGCAGCCGCAGCGGCTCCGCGATCATGCGGGAGTCGCGGTAGGCCGGCAGCGACATCGGGCCGCGCTGGTGGGCGTTGGGGTGGCCGGCGGCCATCGCCCGGTCGTGCCGGGCAACCGCGGCGAGAGCCTCGTCGTCGAGCCGGTAGGCGTCCAGGTAGGCGCGGGCCACCAGCGCGAACATCGCCGGAACGGTGGGGCCGAAGGGCACCTCGAACTCCGGGTGCACCGGACCGACCTGCGCGAGGTTACGGACGTACGCCTCCCGGGACACGCCGGTGAGGGGCAGGTCGGCCGCCACCACCACGGCGGACCGTCCAGCTCCGGCTCGCAGCAGGTCGTGGGCCGCCCGGAGCATCAGAACCGGTCCCGCGCCCCCGGCCTCGTAGCTGTGGCAGTGGGCCGGGGACAGGCCCAGGCGCTCGGCCACCGCGACCGCGTGGACCAGGTACGGATCGGATCGCGGTGCCACGGTGAGCAGGACGTCCACAGTGTCCGGCGGGACGCCGGCGTCATCCAGCGCCGCCCGGACCAGCGCCTCGTGCAAGGCCATCGTGCTAGGCCAGCCGGTCTTGCCGTGGGGAAGCTCGGCGACCCCCGCGATAGCGACCGTCCGGCTCACCACGCCGCCTCGGTGACCAGGACGTCGACCGCCCGCGCCGCCCCGGCGGCGGCCAGGATCACCGGGTTCAGCTCGACCTCGGCCACCCACTCCTCGGCCAGGTAGAACCGGGTCAGCCGGTCCCAGAGGTGTGCGACCGCGCCCAGGTCTACCGCCGGACGGCCCCGGAAACCGGCCAGCAGCGGCCAGCCCCGCAGGTCGCGAAGGCGGTCCAGGAGCACGTCCGCCGAGTTCGGGAAGGTCATCGTCACGGTGTCGTGGTGGATCTCCACCTCGGTGCCGCCGAGGCCGGCGACGGCCACCGGGCCGAAGTCCCGGTCCTGGGTGATCGACAGCAACAGCTCCGGCCCGGGTGGGACCATCTCCTGGACCTCGAGGACCAGCCGCTGGTCGGGACCGAGCTGCCGGCGGGCGTTGGCGAGCACCGCCGCGGCAGCCGCTTGCAGGGCTGCCAGGTCGGGCAGGCCGAGCCGCACGCAACCGAGCTCGCTGCGGTGCGGCAGTGCGGCACCGGACACCTTCACCGCGACCGGATATCGCAGCGGACCGAGCTGGGACCAGTCGATCGCCGCGCCTTCCGGTTCGAGCAGGGTAGTACGGGCGACCGGCACGTCGTGGGCGGCCAGCGCCGGATAGACCCGGCGCGGGTCGGCCAGCGTGCGGCCCAGCCGGCGGTAGCAGGCGCGGCGCTCGGCGGGGCTCGCGACCAGGGCGGACACCGGCCGGCGGGAACTGTCCAGCCGGGCCACCTGGCCGATCGCGCGCAGGCACAGCTCCGGATCCTCCAGCACCGGTACCCCGGCCTCGGCCAGCTGCCGCTCGATCTCCGGGGCGACCGGTACGCCGGAGCAGGCGATGAGGGTGCCGCCGAGTCGCCGAGCCGACTCCGCGATGTCGGCGGAGTAACGGTCGAGCAGCGGCCGCCCGAAGACCAGCCAGGTGCCGATGTCGACGGCCGCGTCCGGCAAGGCGGCCAACGCTCCAGTGAGGATCTCCGCGCGGCCGATCACGTTGGCCGACAGGTCGACTGGGTTCTGCGGCGAGCCGTACTCCGGGATCACGGTGCGCAACCGCTCCTGGACGTGCACCGGCAGATCCGGCAGGGTCACCCCGGCGGCCTCGGCATGGTCGGCGATGAGCGAACACGCTCCGCCAGACGCCGACAGCACACCGGCGCTCGCCGCGACCGGCCGTCGCGCCAGGCTGAGCACCTTGGTGACGTACGCGAGCTCGTGCAGCGACCGCACCTCGATGACGCCCAGCTCGGCGAAGACCGCGTGCGACACCTGCGCCGAGCCGGACACCTTGCCGGTGTGCGACAGCGCCGAGCGCTGCGCCGCGGCCGACCGGCCGGCCGTGAGCACGACCAGGTCCCGACCGGTGGCGCGCAGGGTGGAGGCTGCCTCGATGAACCGCTGACCGTCGGTCAGCCCTTCCAGGAAGCACACCACCGTCCGGACGTCGTCGGCGTGCGCGAAGTAGCCGAGGAAGTCGGCCAGCTCCAGATCGGTCTCGTTGCCCAGCCCCACCCAGTAGTCCACTCCCACGCCGTGCCGCTGCAGCAGCGAGAACGCCAGCCCGCCGACGCTGCCGCTCTGGGTCAGGACCGCCACCGGCCCCCGCTGGCCGGTGTCCCGCTGGTACCAGTCGGCGAACGTGACGGGCAGCCGCCGGCCGAAGTTGACCAGGCCGACCGTGTTCGGCCCCAGCACCCGTACCCCGGTGCGCCGCACCAGGCTCCGCAGCTGCTCTGCCCGTTGCCGGCCCTCCGGCCCGGTACCGCCTTCGCCGAAGCCGCCGCTCATCACGACGGCGCTGGGCATGCCCACCTCCGCGCACTCGGTCAGCACGCCCAGGGCGGCCGCGGCGGGGGTGGCGACGACGGCCAGGTCGGCCGCCTCCGGCAGATCCTGCACCGACGGGTAGCACTGCCAGCGCCCGAGCCGCTGGTGGCCGGGGTTGACCGGGAACACCCGGCCGGGGTAGTCGCTGGACTCCAGGAAGCGCAGGATCATCCCGGACGGCTTGCGCTGGTCGGCGGAGGCGCCGACCACGGCGATGCTGCGCGCCTCGAGCAGCGCGGCGACCGGGGTCGGGTCCGCTCCCGGCGGGCTCAGCTGGTCCATGCCATCTCCGTTCTGGCTACTCCGGCTCAGTGGTGGCATACCGGCGCCCGAGCGCGTCGAAGGTCTCCCGCCGAGTGAGGCGCTGCCGCTCCTCCCAGCTGATCATCCGGCCCAGCACCTGCTGGGTGCTGCCCGCCTCGCGGAGGTGCTGGAGGACCTCCCGGGCATTCTGCAGCGAGGCCCGCATCGCCGAGTTCGCGTACAGAACTAGCGCATAGCCCATCTCCCCCAGCTCGCGCTGGCTCAACAGCGGGCTCTTGCCACCCTCGACCATGTTCGCGACGTGCAGGCCGGGCACCAGGCTGGGGATCGCCCGCAAGTCCTCCACATTGGTCGGTGCCTCCACGAACAGCAGGTCCGCCCCGGCCGCCGCGTAGGCGGCGACTCGTTCCAGGGCTTGCTGCAACCCGAGCACGGCCAGGGCGTCCGTGCGGGCGATGATCAGGGTGTCCTGGCGGCGCGCGTCCAGCGCCGCCTTTACCTTGGCCACCATCTCGTGGGTCGGGACGACCTCTTTGCCGTCGAAGTGCCCGCACCGCTTCGGCGAGGTCTGGTCCTCCAGCTGCAGCGCCGCGGCGCCGGCACCCTCCAGCAGCCGGACCGTCCGGTAGACGTTGAGCGCGTTGCCGTACCCCGCGTCGGCGTCCACCACCAGCGGTACGTCGATGGCGTTGGCCATGGCATCCACCTGCTGCACCATCTCGGTGAGCGTCACCAGCCCGACATCGGGTACGCCCAGCCGCGAGTTGGCCAGCCCCGCCCCGCTGACGTAGACCGCCTCGAAGCCGAGCTGCTGGATCAGCAGCGCGGTGATCGTGTCCACCGCGCCCGGCACGATCAGCGGCTGGCGGCGGTCATGGGCCTGCTCGATCCGGGTCCGCAGCGGCGTCATGACCTTCCTTCCCGGACCAGGAAGACCGGCAACTTCTGTCCACTCTCCAGCGCGCGGAAGGACACCACCACCCGATCGCCGATGCTCGGCTCCCCGCCGCCGTCCGGGACCAGCCGGGTGAACAGGGCCACGCCCTCGTCCAGCCAGACGATCCCCACGCAGTACGGTGCCGATGCCTGCCAGACCGCGGCGGGTGCCCGGTGCACCGTGCTGAACGAGTACACCGTGCCGCCGCCGGTGGCCTCGACCCACCGCAGGTCACCCTGCCAGCAGTCCGGGCAGCCCATCCGGCGCGGATGTAGGTGCCGCCCACATCGCACGCACCGCTTGATCATCAACTGGTCGCGCTCCACCCCGTCCCAGAACCCCTGGGTCTCCGGCGATGCCTCGGTAAGTCCCAGCTCCATGTGCCCGGCGACTACCCGGAAGCCTTCCGACCAGTCGATCGTCGTGCCCGCCGACTGATTGCTCGTCACCCGCGTTCACTCCCTACGATGAGGATCGAATGGCACGCCAGCGGACCGCCGTGCCCGTGCACCAGCGCGCGACGGGCGCCGGGCACCGGCCGGCCCCGCGCTCGACCGCGCACCTGGTCGATACATTCCTGCAGGAGATAGAGACCCTGGCCACTCTGCCCGTAGGACAGGTACCCGCCGCTGGTGTTGAACGGGAAGCCGCCGTCGAAGTCCACGCCCCCGCCCCCGACGAAGCGCCCGCCCTCGCCTTCCGGGCAGAAACCGATCTGCTCCAGCATCAGCGGCACCAGGAACGAGAACGGCGCGCTGGTCTGTGCCAGGTCGAGGTCGCCCGGTGCCAGCCCGGCCATGGCGAACGCCTGCCGGGCGGCGGCGATGGCGCCAGTCCGGGTAAGGTTCGGGCCACTCTCGGCGGGAGCGATGCCGTCGAGCCCGAGCCGGTCGGTCAGCCACTCGTGGGTGTTGCTCTGTCCCCAGCCGAGCAGATACACCGGGTCATCGCGATGGCTCTCGGCACGCTCGGACCGGGTGACCACCATCGCGGAGGAGTTCCCGCCCGGGTACCACGGAGCGCAGTCCAGCAGATGCAGCGGTGAGGCGATCAGACGCGAGCTGAGCACGTCGTCGACGGTGATCTCGCCCTTGTGCGCCATCGCGGCATCCGGGTGGTGGACCGCCCAGCGCCGGCTCTCCACCGCCGCCCTGGCGAACTGCTCGACGCTGGCCCCGCTCTCGTGCATGTACCGCTGGGCGACCTGCGCGTACAGCGACGGGGTGCTCGGTCCATAGGGGGCCTCGAACTGCGGGTCCGCCTCGATCGTGGCGTTGGTCTTGACGGTGTCGATCCAGAGCTTGTCGCAGTTTCCCGATGTGCACAGGACATAGTCCACAGTGCCGCTGAGCACGATCATCGAGGCGATCTGCAGCATGCTGAGCGCACCCGCACCATGCGCGGTGATCTCCGAGGTGTACGACGGGGCCACCTTCAGCTCGTTCAAGACCCGCATGTTGAACTGGCGCACGTCATAGGACCGGGGTGCCCTCGTGGTGAGGACCGCACCGATCTGGGAGCGGCTGATCCCCGCGTCGGCGACCGCCCGGCGAGCCGCCTCGACGTGCAGCTCCAGGGCGGTCCGCCGGCGGTCGTCGCCCTCCCGAGCCACCACGGTGGCGCTGCCTACGATCGCGGTTGCGCCGCCATGTGCTGCACTATGACCGCTCATGCCACTCCTCCCTGAGGGCGCCGGCCCCGGCGCCTCATTACCTGTCCTCGCCGTCGTGCGGGACGGCGACGCAGTCCTTCGGGTGCACGCTCAGCTCGACCTCCGCGCCAACGTCGAGGCTGGTGTCCGGATCGAGCACCATGCGCAGCTCGTAGCTGGAGCAGTCCACCAGGTACTCGCGGGAACCGCCCAGGAAGCCGCCCGCCCGGACCCGACCCCGGATCCGGTTGCCGCCCGGGGGCGCCGTGCCGGCCAGCCGGACCCGATCCGGTGGCGCCATCACCACCACCCGCTCGCCGGCTGCCAGCTGGTGACCGGTCCTGGACCGGATCGGGCCGGACGCCGCCTGGACCACCACCGTCCCGTCCTGGGTGGCGCTCTCGTCCCCGTCCGCAGCGGCGCCGACGGGGCCGCCCGCGATCGCCGCCCAGCCGAGGAAGTCGGCCACGAAGTGCGAGGCGGGTAGGTCGTACAGGGCTTCTGGGTGCCCCTGCTGGACGATCCGGCCGTCGTGCATGACGACCAGCGTGTCGGACATCGCCAGCGCCTCGCTCTGGTCGTGCGTGACGTAGACCATGGTGAGCCCGAGGCGGGACTGGATCTCCTTGAGTTCCAGCCGCATCCGCCGACGCAGCTTCGCATCCAGGTTCGACAGTGGCTCGTCCAGCAGGAGCACCTTCGGGCGCTGCACCAGCGCTCGTGCCAGCGCCAGCCGCTGCTGCTGCCCACCGCTCAGCTCGTTCGCGCCCCGGTGGCCGAACCCGGGTAGCTGGACCAGTTCCAGCGCCCGGTCGACCTCGTTCTCGATCTCGCGGCGGGACAGCCGGCGGGAGCGCTGGCGGACCTTGAGCGGAAATGCGACGTTGTCGAACACGTTCATGTGCGGCCAGATGGCGTACGACTGGAAGACCATCCCGATCGGTCGCCGGCGGGTCGGCACGGACACCCGGGAGCTGGGGTCGTACATGCACTGGCCGCCGATCAGGATGCTGCCGCCGTCGACCTCCTCCAGGCCGGCGATCGCCCGCAAGGTCGACGTCTTGCCACAGCCGGACGGGCCGAGCAGCGTCAGCACCTGCCCTTCGGCGACGTGGAGCGTGACATCATCGACGGCCGGTACCCGCTCCCCGGAGTGCGCCCGGTAGATGACCCGCAGGCCGTGTACGGAGAGCATCGGGACCGGTTCCGGTCCAGGGCCGTCCGGTCGACGCGCGTCCGGCAGCGTTCCGGCGCTCCTAGCGGACATGGTTCACTCCCCTTCGTCGGGTGATCGTGTGGACCAGGAATCCCAGCGCCCCGAACGTGAGGACCACGAACATCGACAGCGTCGCGAGCTGTGACTTGCCTCCGTCGTCGGACACCGACAGCAACAAGGTGGCGATGACTGGCGTGTCCGGCGTCACCAGGAAGACCGAGGTCTCCAGTTCCCGGGCGGTGATGAAGAACACGTAGGTCCAACCGGCCGCGATCGGGGCGACCAGCAGCGGGCCGAGGATCCGGCGTCCGATCTGGAACGTACTGGCGCCGCTGACCCGGCCCGCCTCCTCCAGTTCCTTGTGGATGGACATGAAACCGGCCTCGCTGAACCGGATTCCCCAGGGCAGGAACCGGGTGACGTAGGCCAGGATAAGGATCGCGAGGGTTCCGTAGATCGGCACCGGCAGCCGGGCGTAGAGCTGCAGCAAGGCCAGGCCGATCACCAGCCCGGGCAGCGCGAGCGCGAAGGAGCCGAGCAGCGTGAGCGCGCGGCGCTGGCCGCCGGTGGCCAGGCGCAGGCCGATCCAGGACAGGGCGCTGGCGATCAGCATGATCAGGGCGGCTGCCACCACGGCGGTGACCACGCTGTTGACCATCGAGCGGCGCAGACCGTCGTACTCAAGCAGGCCGCCGTAGTGGCTCAGGGTGAACCCGGTGAAGTCCAGCCCGGCGTAGAACGGCTGCACCGAGGCCCAGACAACCACCGCCAGCGGGAGCACCACCAGGGTCAGGAAGGCCGCTAGCTGCAGACCGAGCAGCACGAACCGGCCGCCGCCCAGCCGCACCGTGCGCGGCAGATGGCCTCGCCCGCGTACCGTCTGGTAGCGGGCGGCGTTGCTGGAGGCCCTGGCGTAGAGCCACAGGAACCCGACCACCAGGAGAACCAGCAGCACCGAGTGGGCGGTCGCGATGCTCTCGTCCGGCGGAAGCCGCTGGGTCGACAGCCAGATCTCGGTGGTCATCACGGTGACCCCGCCGGGCACTCCGATGATCACCGGCACCGAGAAGGACTCGAGCGTCCGCACCCCGGTGAGCAGGAGCACGGCCAGCACGCTGGGCAGCATCAGCGGCAGCAGCACCCGGCGCAGCAGCTGCCATCCACTGGCGCCGCTGGTCAGGGCCGCCTCCTCCAGGTTCCGGTCCACCGACTGCATCGGCCCGACCAGCAGGAAGAACGCGAGCGCGGCGTAGTTGGCGCCGTCCACCCAGATCATCCCGGCCAGGTTGTTGATGCTCAGTACGAAGTCCTGCACTCCGAACAGTTCCAGGAACCGCTCCAGCGGCGACTGCAGCACGCCGCCGCGGCCCAGCAACAGTTGCCAGCAGATCGCGTAGACCAGCGCCGGGATGGCGATCAGGCCGGTCGCGGTGACGTACCCGAGCGACCGGAGCGGTGCGTTGGTGCGGGTGGTGATGAACGCAAGAGCCCCGCCGATCAGCAGGGCGACCACTGCCGATCCGCCGCCGTAGAGGATCGTGGCGCCAGCGGTCCCGGTGATGCCGCCCTCCAGCAGCCGCCCGATCACCTCCGGGTAGGCCGACAACGACCAGTCGGTGCCGGTGACCAGCGTCCCCCGGCGCAGGCTGCCCACCACCAGGGAGACGACCGGAGGGGCGTACAGGAAAACCAGCGCCAGCGCGGCGAGCAGGAACGGCGCCCAGCGCAGCCAGCGGCGGGTCGAGAACCGGGTGCCGGTCGTCGTGGTGCCGGTCGTCGTGCCCGTCGTCGTAGTCCTTGTCGTCATGGGGTGTCAGCTCCCGGGCCGGGTCCGCCGATCGGATCGTCAGCCGGCGCCGATGTAGCGGCTGAACAGCTCGTCCCAGCGCTCGTAACCGGCGTTGGCGCGCTCGTCGGTGAGCACCCACGCCGTGCGGCCCTCGATCGCCGGGTCCTGCTCAGCGAGCGACGGGTGGGTGGGCGTGTAGAGGTTGTCCTTCAACACCTGCTGACCCCCGTCGGCGGCGATCAGGAAGTCGTTGAACAGCACGGCGGCGTGGGGGTGCTGGGGCTCCGGCGGAAACATGGTGGTCTGAAGCGAGACGAAGTAGGTGTCCCCGAGCATCGAGTAGGCAACCGGAGCGCCCTGGGCGGCCAGACCGTTCACGGTGTGCACCGAGCAGATGCACGCGTCGGCGGAGCCCGCCACCACCTCGTCCACAGTGCCGGCCTGACCAGTGGCCGCCATCTGCGGGTTCTGCTCGGAGAACCGCTCCAGGAACTGGATCGCCTGCTCCTCGCCCAGCAGGTCGATCAACCCGCCGATCATCATCAGGCCAAGGCCGGGGCTGTTAGAGATGACGATCCGGTCTCGCCACCGCGGGTCCAGCAGGTCCTCCCACTGCGTGGGCACCTGGTTCTCGTCGACCCGGTCGGTGTTGTAGCCGAAGCTGCGAACGAACTGCGCGATGGCCACCTCCCGCCCTTCCGGGTCGACCCCCAGGTCGCCGGTGGGGTAGTCGGTCATCGCCGGGGAGTCCCACGGCACCGCGCCGATGCTTGCCCGGATCTGGGGACCGGAGCCGGACGGTGTGATGACGTCCGCCTCGTGCCGACCGGCGCGGTACTCCGTGATGACCCGCTGCGTGAGGTCCCGGTCGGCGGTCCGGAACAGGTCGACCGTGATGCCGGGGTATGCCGCTTCGAACGCGGTGGCGAGCGCCTCGGCGATATTGACGGTGAGGGTGGTGTACCAGACCACCTCGCCCTCGGCGAGGGCACCGTCCAGCAGCACCTCCTGCCGGTCCTCGCCGCGGTACTGGGCAAGCTCCGCGAAGGCCTCGCCGTCGCCGTCCGAGGACCCACTGTCGCAGGCGCCCAGGGCCACCCCCAGCGCGGCTACGCACGCGAGACTAGCCGTTATACGAACGTTCTCCCTAAAACCAGGCATCTGACCGCCCTCCGGTTTAACCTCGCCCCACGGCGAAGGGGTGTCGTTGCACGTTAACGGCAGGTTTCGTAGACTGTCAACAGTTGACTGTCACCAGTTTCCTGATACTGTCCAGGTCAGCCGACGATCGGGAAGGGCGGCATCGATG
This sequence comes from Micromonosporaceae bacterium, assembly GCA_009377645.1. GTDB lineage: Bacteria > Actinomycetota > Actinomycetes > Mycobacteriales > Micromonosporaceae > Natronosporangium. Next base: position 28,417 of record WHTQ01000001.1, read on the forward strand.
GAGAGCCCCGGGCGACAGCAGCCGGACCGCCAGGCCGGCGGCCCGCTCGCCGGAGTACGCGTCATCGACGCGTCGAGTTTCCTGGGCGGGCCCTACGCCGGGATGCTCCTCGCGGACTTGGGCGCCGACGTGGTGAAGCTGGAAGCGCCGCCACACGGTGACCCGAGCCGACGCCGGCAGGACCACGACGGCTACAGCAGCACCTTCAGCGGTGTCAACCGCACCAAGCGCAGCGTGCTGATCAACCTGAAGGATCGACGTAGCCGCCCGGCCCTGCACGCGCTAGTGCGCAGCGCTGACGTCCTCCTGGTCAGCACCCGACCGAAGAACCGCACCAAGATCGGGCTCGACTACCAGTCGGTGAAGGCAGTCAACCCGAGGCTGGTCTACTGCTCGATCACCGGCTACGGGGAGACCCCGCTGACCAGCGACGTTCCCGCCTTCGACACCACCGCCCAGGCAATGTCCGGCCTGCTGCACCTGGTGATGCCCCAACTGCCCGAGGAGGTCAGCATCACCGCGTACCTGTCTGACTTGCTGGCCGGGCTCTACGCGTGCAACGCGGTGCTCGCCGCCCTGGTCGAGCGGGACCGGTCCGGCGTCGGGCAGGAGGTCCGCACCTCCCTGCTGGAGGCCTCGCTGGCCTTCGAAGTGTTCAACTTCTTCACCCTGTTCGCCGCCCAGGCCAACAAGTCGACGTACCGGACGGTCCGGCCCGCCGGCTACCTCCTCCGCGGCTCCGACGGGCTGCCCTTCGCGGTGCACGTTCCCCCGTCGCCCGAACACATCTGGCGCGACTTCGCCGCGGCGATGGACCTGCCCTCGGTGCGGGACGACGAGCGGTTCGCCACGAAGTCCGCCAGGTCGGCCAACTACCCTCTGCTGCATCGGATCATGGCCGGCCAGGCCAAGACCGCGCCCCGTGCACACTGGATGAAGCGGCTCACCGAGCGGGACGTGGCCAACGCCCCGATCTACCAACTCGACGAAGTGTTCAGCGATCCGCTCGTACAGGACGTGGGAATGCTGCGCTCCTACCCCGATCCGTGGGGGCGCGAGCAGCGCACGGTGAGCAGCGGGGTGAGCCTGAGCCGGACCGCGACGGTCGAGCCCTACCGCGCACCGCTGGCTGGCGAGCACAACCGGGAGGTGCTCCTTGCGCTCGGGTTCTCCGCCGACGACGTGGACGAGCTCGAGCAGGCAGGCGTGCTCTCGGCCACCCCTGGTTGAACACCGGCCGACGATCACCGGCTGCCCCCGGGTGCCGCGGCTCGTGCGCTTGGCTCTCGGTGGCCGGCTCGTCAGACGCCCGAGTCCGGCAGGCCGACGAGCCTGGCGCTGTCGTTCCACAGTGCTTGCGCTAGTTCGCCTTGGCGTGCCAGTTCGGACGGGTCCGGCCAGGTGAGCCGTCCTCTTCGCAGCGCGGCGTAGGTGCGCCCGGTTGGGGGTGTCGCGACGCCCAGCGCCAAGTCGGCCAAGCCGCGTCCCGCCGCGGTGCGGCTGTTGAGATTGCGGTTCAGTCTGCGCAGCGGCCACCCCACGGGTGTGCCCAGCAGCGACCACGCGATCCTCAAGGGAAACGACAGGTGGTTGGCCAATCCGGTCCCGAACACCTGCCCTGGACAGTAGGCGACCACCGTGATTCGCCGCGTTTGGACCTCGGCGTGCTCGGACAACGATCGTACGGTGAGCACGGTGCACAGCTTGGACGCGGTGTACGCCTGCTGACCCGCCTTGCGCGTCGAAGGGTCACGGTCGGGGTCGCGATCGGGATCCGCCAGCAGCTCCGCGTCGGCGTGACGCGGCGGCGCCAACCCGGCGCCCGTGGCGGGATCGTGTGTGCCGCTCGTGGTCAGCACGACGATTGCGTCGTCTGCCAGGGCGGGCAGCAGGAGGCGCAACAGCAGGTAGTGCGCGAGGTGATTGACGGCGAACGTCGTTTCGAAGCCGTCGACGGTCCGACCGGCGACATCGGGAAGGACCACGCCGGCGTTGAGCACCAACGCGTCGATGGGGATGCCACCCACTCGCTCGCGGACCGACGCAGCGAATGCCTGCACGGAGTCGAGCTCCAGCAGGTCCAGCGCGACCGACTCGCCGGCTGATGTCGGTCGGCGGGCGCCCAGGATCAGCCGAGCGTCGCTCGACTGCCTCAGCCGCTCAGCGGCAACCGCCCCGAATCCTGACGTACCGCCGGTCATCACGATCGTTGACATGCGGTCCTCTCCGAATCTCACGCAGCCTGCGGCGCAGTTCTCGTGGTCATGTCTTGTGGTCACGGGACCCGACCGAATCAAGCACCGATTGAAACGATGTTTCATACGTTAACATGGTGGCATCATGAAGCGCAACCCGCAGACTCGCGAGCGGCTGCTCGACGCCGCCGAGCGGCTCTTCCTGGAACGGGGCTTCCAGCAGACATCGACCCGCGACATCACCGAGGCCGCCCGCGCCAACCTGGCCGCGGTCAACTACTACTTCCGTTCCAAGCAGGACCTGATGGTCGCGGTCGCCGAGCGGGTCGTCGCCCCGGTCCTGCACGCCCAGGCCAGCCGGCTGGACGAGCTACAGGCCCGGTCCGCCCCAGCGACCGTTACCGAGCTGGTGGCCGCGTACGTCACCCCAATGGTGGAGCAGCGCGAGCGCCGCGGCGGGCAGCAGATCGCCAGGCTCATCGGACAGTCCATGTACGAGGACTTCGAATCGGTGCGCAGGGTGGTCGACCCGGTCGAGGCCCGGTTCCGGACAGAACTCGCGCGCGCCCTGCCCGACCTGCCCGCCGACGAGCTCGAGCTGCGGTTCCGCGCCATGATCGGCGTCTTCATCATGTACGGGCTCGGCATCCTCACCCAGAGCCAACGTGACACGGAACCGGAGCAGCTGGCGGCCCGGATCACCACCGTCTGCACCGCCGCCCTCACCGCCACCTCCTGACCGGCTCCATCCGCCGGCCATCTACAGCAGACACATGTAGCTGCGGATTCGCCGGAACCCAGCACATCGCCCGGGCAGTTGCTGCGCCTGCTCGCCGGCGAGGCGATCGACCGCGCGCTGGTGCTCCCCACCGAGCTGGTGGTCCGGGAATCCACCTAAGCTTGCGACGGGTGAGTACGATTCCGCAGAGCCTTGGAGGACCCGACCATGCCCGACGAACCAGACCAGCCCGGCCGGGGACGGCGCGCGGTCACGCGTACCGGCTGGGTGCTGGTGGTGGCCGCGGCACTGGCGCTGGCGGCCACCCTGACCCCATTGCTGGCCTGGTCGCAGGCGGGCGACGAGCCGTCGCTGTGGGCGCGCAGCCTGCCGGCGGCGATCGCGGTGCTGGTGCTCGGGCCGGCCGCCAGCCTGGTGGTGGCGGTGGCCTGGGTACGCGCGCCGGCCGGCCGAGGCGGGGCGGTGCTGCTGGCGGTCGCCGCGGTGGTGGCTGGATGGGTCGCCTGGGTCCAGCTCTCCGGCGTCGCCGACCGGCAACTCGGCCCTGGCGGCCCGGTCGCGGTGCTCGCCGCGGCGGCGCTGATCGTGGGGTGGGTGCTGGTCGGGACCGGCTGGCCGGCCGCCGCGGTGACCGGTGGCGGGGTGGTGCCGTGGCTGGTCGCGGTCTGCGTGCTGGGGCTGCTGGTGGCCGCCGCCGTGCCGGCGGTCGGCTGGTACCGCACCGGCCGGTTGGTCGACCACACCACCGCCAGCCCACTGCCGGAGACGCCGGCCGCCGACCCCGCGGACCTGGCACGGGAGCGGTGGCGGGTGCCCGCACCAGGCGGCCAGCTGGTCGGGACCACCGGACGGTACGTGGTGGTGCGCAGCGCCACTGCCGGGTCAGAGCCGGTTGGCACCGGTGTCCGGGTGGTGGACGGGGAGACCGGTGACGAGCACTGGCGCTACCGCCGCACCGACCTGGCCGCCGAGGTCGCCACGCTCAGCGGTGACGGCGCGGTGGTGGTGGTGCTGTTCACCGCGTACGACCAGCGGCGGCTGCTGGCCCTGGAGACCGCGACCGGGCAGCTGCGCTGGCAGCGCGACCTGCCCGCGGACGTGCTGGGGGCGGACTCGTTCGGGATCGACGCGCTGGTGGCCGGGGGCGTGGTCGCGCTCACCACCCAATGCGGCATCAGCGCCCGTCACCAGATCCGCGGTGAGCTCCTCGACTACCAATGCCAGGAAGAGCACGGCGAGGTGTGGGCGGTGGACGCCCAAACCGGCGAGACCCGCTGGCAGTGGGCACCGGAGCCGATCCCGCGCGATGGCGAGGCCGACGGACCGGCCGAGGCGCCCTGCTGGGGAGTAGCGGCGGCGCCGGCCGGCGACACGCTGGTGGTGCAGGTCGAGTGCCCGACCGAGTACTTCGACGGTGGCTTCGACCCGTGGTTCGGCCCAGCGCTCCAGCAGTTCGTCGGGCTCGCCGCCGACGACGGCACCGAGCGCTGGCGTCGCGAGCCGCCCGAGCTGGCGGACCACCGGCTCGGGCCGCGCGGGTATCCGCCGGAGGAGGAAGAGCCGGTGCTCCGGCCGCTCGGCGACGCCGTGCTGGCCCCGCTCGGCGGCGGGTATCAGGCGCCGGACGGCTCGATCATCGAGCTGCCGCCGCGCTGGGTGGCGCTGGCCGGCGCGGACGGCGCGGAACTGTCCACGATGGAGGTCGACGAGCTGCTAGCGGCCACCGATGAGCTGGCCATCTACGTCGAGGGCCAGGCGCCGGTCGAGGCGGTGGCGGTAGACCCGACCACCGGCGAACCGCGGTGGCGGTCGCGGCTGCCCAGCAACGGCTCCAGCCACGAGCAGAGGCTCGCGGCCACCTCCAGCCAGACCGGCTACCTACTCTGGTTCCGGGGCGAGCGGGTCGGGGACCAGCTTCGGCCGTCCGGCGAGGTCGCGATGGTCACCGTCGACCTCGCCGGCGGGGCGGTGACCGAGGCGGGCAGCCACGAGCTGGCGAACCTGGTCTGCCCGCGCGATCCGTGCGTGGGGCTGGCCGGCGGCGGGCTGGTGCTGGTCACCGTGCCACCGGAGGCACCGGACCAGGCAGCGCTGATCAGCCTCGGCTGAGGCGGAGGCGCGGGCACCTACTGGGACGTCCCTGTCACCTGACCTTCGGGAAACCGAGGTCGACCTCGCTCGTGGCCGGGTCCGGCCAGCGCGAGGTGACCACCTTCGTGCGGGTATAGAAACGCAGCCCATCGGGACCGTACATGTGCAGGTCGCCGAACAGGGACGTCTTCCAGCCGCCGAAGCTGTAGTAGGCGACCGGGACCGGGACCGGGACGTTGACGCCGACCATGCCACACACCACGTCGTACTGGAAGCGGCGGGCGACGCCGCCGTCGCGGGTGAAGATGGCGGTGCCGTTGCCGTACGGGTTGTCGTTGACGAGCGCGACGGCCTCCTCATAGGTGTCGACACGCACAACCGACAGAACCGGACCGAAGATCTCGTCCCGGTAGTAGGGCGAGTCGATGTCGACATTGTCCACGAGAGACGGTGCGAGGAAGAACCCGGGACCTTGTGTTATCGGGGCGGTGCGTCCATCGACGACCACTGTGCCGCCATCGTGATCCAGATAGGATCGTACGCGGTCGCGGTGCTCGCCAGTGATGAGTGGACCCATCTCCGCGCCAGGGTCGCTGGCCGGGCCGACGCGGATGTTCTCGATCCGCTCCTTGATCGCGTCGACCAGCGGGGCGCCGACGCCGCCGACCGCCACGACGACGGACACAGCCATGCACCGCTCTCCCGCCGAGCCGAACCCGGCCGAGACGGCCGCGTCGGCGGCCGTCGGCACATCGGCGTCGGGCAGCACGACCATGTGGTTCTTCGCCCCGCCGAGCGCCTGGACCCGCTTGCCCGCGCGGGTGCTCGTCTCGGAGATGTATTTCGCCACCGGGGTCGACCCGACGAAACTGACCGCCTGCACGTCCGGGTCGGCGAGCAGCGCGTCGACGGCGACCTTGTCGCCCTGTACGACGTTGAATGCGCCGTCCGGCAGGCCGGCACGTCGCAGCAGGTCGGCCAGCAGCAGCGACACCGACGGGTCCTTCTCGCTGGGCTTGAGCACGAACGTGTTGCCGGCCACGAGCGCGTTGCAGAACATCCACATCGGCACCATCGCCGGGAAGTTGAACGGCGTGATGCCGGCGACGACGCCGAGCGGCTGCTGGATCGAGTAGACGTCGACGCCGGTGGCCGCCTGCTCGCTGTAGTCGCCCTTGAGCAGGTGGGGTGCGCCGGCCGCGAACTCCGCGTTCTCCAGGCCGCGAGTCACCTCACCGGCCGCGTCGGCCACGGTCTTGCCGTGCTCCGAGGAGAGCAGCGTCGCGATTTCCTTGCGGTGCTCGTCGACGAGGTCGCGGAAGTGGAACATCACCTCGGCCCGCCGGGACAGCGACGCCGCCCGCCACGCGGGCTGGGCTTTGCGCGCGGAGAGGACCGCCGCCCGTACCTCCTCGGGGGTGGCCGCGACGACTTCGGCCCGCAGCTCACCCGTCGCCGGGTCGAAGACCGGCAGCCGGACGTCGCCGGTCCCGGCGACCTCGCGACCGCCGATCCAATGGGGAATATCCCGCATCGCCTTACCTCCCCTAGGTCAACGGCAGGGTCTCGAACCTATGGCCCGACTCCAGCGCCGCGTGGTAGACCCAGTCGGCGATGGCGACGTCGGTGACGCTGAGGCCTTGCGACTCGAACAGCGTCGGGTGCTCGAGCACGACCGACCCGTCCAACACCTCACCGAGCTCCCCGACCGAGTTCCAGTTGAGCCGGCCCTTCTCGACGAGGTAGAGCAGGTCACCGCAGCAGGACTTGGCCTCGCCCAGATCGTCCACCACGATCGACTTCATCTGCCGGACGCACTCCTCGTCGAGCTCCCGTTCGTAGACGCGGTTCGCGCCCATGCCGACAACCACCCGGGTGCCCTCGTCGAGCCACGCACCGTGGAGCACTGGCGTCGACGAGCTGGTCGCGGTGACGACGATGTCGGCTCCCGCGACGGCGTCGCGAGGCTCGTCCACGGCGACGGCCTTGACCCGGAAGGACTCCTCGACGTCCCGCGCGAACGCTTCTCTCCGGCCCGGGTCCCTGCCGTGGATCTGCAGTGAGGCCACGTCGTAGCCGATGCACATCGCCTCGATCTGACCGCGCGCCTGCCGACCCGTACCGAACACCGCGATGGTCACCGGACCCTGGTCTGCGGGCACTGCGATCTGGGCTCCCAGCAGGCTGACGGCCGAGGTCCGGCACAGGCTGACGTGGTGGGCCTCCAGCACGGCCAGCAGCTCGCCCGTGCTCGCCTTGTACAGGTGGATCCAGGCTCCCGACAGCGGCGAGCCCGAGTTTACCCAGACCTTGTAGCCCAGGCGGTCCGCGGTGTCCCAGCGCCCGGGCCCCCACTGCATGAAGCCTGCCTCCGTGGGCATCCGGTAGCGCGGCCCGGTCTCGGCCTTGCCCCGAGCCAGGTCGATGAACACCGAACGCATGGGTTCGATGGCGTCGCGGACGGAAACGAGCTGCTTGGCAACCTCGTTGGGAATCAAGATAGCCACTGTCAGTCTCCTCGATGGTCGGACTCAGCTGGTCTTGTTCGCACCCGCGTAGACGAGGTCGTCCATGTCGATCGCCTTGTCGAGGACCTGGTACTTGACCGAGAGCTCCGACTGCAGCTGGAACGACTCCATGTTGATCTGGGGGCTCCAGCCGCTACTTCGCACCTGCGCCAAGGCATCGGGGTCCACCTCGGAGTAGGTGGTCACGATTGCGCGAGCCTCGTCCTGGTGGTCGTTCGCGTACTCCAACGACTTGGACCAGGCGCGGATAAAGCCGTCGATGAGGTCCTGGTTTTCGTCGAGGTAGTCGTCGGTGGTGAAGACGCCGGTGAGGGTCGCGCCCGGCATCATTTCGGAGAACGGGTTGGCCAGCAGCCGGTGCCCCGCGTTGACGTGCTCGGTAAGGTAAGGCTCGTTGGTCGCGGCCGCGTCGATCTGTCCCTGCGCCAGCGCCTGTCCCTGGTCTGGCCACGCGATCTCGACGAAGCGGACCGAGTTGACGTCGACCCCGGCGCGGGCGATCGCCTCGCGATTGACGACCTCGTTGATGGTGCCGAGGCCCTGCACGGCAACCGTCTTGCCGGCGAGGTCCGCGAGCGCCTGCACGGAGCTTCCGTTCGCTGCGACGATCCCGATCGGATCCTCGCTCGCGGTGGTGCCGGCTTGGGTGATCGGGGCGATGACCTTCACCGGCAGGCCCTGGTTGCGCGCGGCCATCAGGGAGGCAACGTTGCTCATTCCCATCGCGACCTCACCGGAGACGGCGGCCGGCACCATCGCGGCCCCGCTGGCGTAGTCACGCGGCTCGAGCTCGATGCCCTCCTCGGCGAAGAAGCCCTTCTCCATGCCCAGCCACAGAGGCGAGAACTCCGCGATCGGAACCGTGGCGATCGCGATGGTCTCCGTCGTGCCCGAACCGCCGGAGGCTGGCGCCTCTTCTTCGTCTCCGCAGGCCACCGCGCTACCGGCGACCAGGGCGAAGGCGGCAGCCTGCACCAGCGTCCGGCGGATCCGCCGTCCCTTATGTCTCGGAGTTCCCTTTCCAATCGCACAGCTGTTCATATCGGCCGCTCCATCATCAAAGTCCAACCCGCGTCGGGGTCGCCGCGTTGCCGATCCGCCGGTCGAGCCGCACGTCGGGATTGGTACCACTGTACTTACTGAACGATCGGTGTCAAGCCTGCGCGAAGGCGCGCCTCCCGGGGCGAGCCCGGGAGATCATCGGATGTCGGGGCGTTTGCGCAGGTCAGCGCCGTGCGGAGGGAGTCATTTCTGGGCTGGCGCGACCAGCCGCTGGATGACCCACCTGATGTAGGTCGAGCGGATCTCGCGGTCGGTCGCCGGCCCGCCCGGGTGGTACCACTCCGTGACCCAGTTGACCATGCCGAGGATCGCCAACCGCATCAGCCGCGGGTCGGAGGCGGTGAACTCGCCGGACGCGACACCGTCGACGATGATCCGCTCGAACAACGCGTCGTACCGCTTGACGCGCACCTGGTACCGCTCCGCGTAATCGCCCACCAGGAAGCGCCGTTCCCGCAGAAACACGCGGATGGCTTCGGGGCGATGAAAAATCAGGTCGAAGTGGTTGTTCAACGCCATTTCGAGTCGCTCGGCGGCTGGCCGCGGAACGTCGTAGATGCCTTCCAGCTTCTCGAGCTGGTCGGCCATGCCGTCCTCGAGAACGCGATAGAGCAGCTCCTGCTTGCTCGAGACGTAGTAGTAGAGTGCGGCGTTGGTGACCCCGGCTTTCGCGACGATCTGCGCGATGCCCGTACCGTTGTAGCCCTGCTTGTTGAACAGGTCCCGCGCGATCCTCATGATCTCCTGATAGGTCTCTCCCGAACGCTCACGCTTGATTCTTCCCTGCTCCGAAGCCTTCACGAGGGTCCCCAACCAGTCGACAATCCGATCGAGCTGCGCACCGCAAACTCTACTGAACGCTTAGTGTCGGCGGCGACGCGGCGAGCCCACGGCCCCGTACGCAGCCGCTTCCCGGTCGTCAGCGCCCAGCTGGTTGACACCGACCGTTCAGTAAGTAGAGTAAAGGCGTCCCCGGAGGTGTCCGCACAGGGGTCCCTCCAGCACGGCCGAGCCCACGATGGAGCCGCTGACATGGACAAGCTCGAGGCGGGTGCGCCGCGGGAGGGGAGGCTCGGGCGCGAGCGCCGAAGCCTCGTCCTGTCGGCGGCGGCGTCCACGTCACCGGGCGACCTCCCAGTCGACGACCACGACCGGCCGGTCGAGCCCGTCACCGGGTACGGGCGCCTCGACGCGGCCCGGCCCTCGCTGCTGCGGCGGTGGCGGGACCCGCTCATCGTCGTCCTCGCGCTGGGGGTCCTCTGGGAGCTGGCGCTCGCGACGTCGCTGCTGTCCCAGGAGTACTTCCCGCGGGTCGGCGAGCTGGCCGGAGCGCTGGCGGACCTGCTGGGCTCGCAGACGTTCTGGACCTCGGTCCTCTACACGCTCGCCGGCTGGGGACTCGGGTTGCTGATCTCGGTACCGGTCGGGGTGTTCGCCGGCATCGCGATCGGATCCCACTGGCTGACGTACCGCGCCTTCCGCCCGGTCGTCGAGTTCTTCCGTCCCATCCCGTCGATCGCCTACCTGCCGCTGGCCGTCGTGGCACTCGGCAGCGGGATGCGCCTCACGATCTTTCTCGTCGCGCTCGCGACGTCCTGGCACATCCTGATCCAGACCATCTACGGCGTGCGAAGCGTCGAGGCCGTCACGATGGACACGGCGACGGTCTTCCGCTTCCCCTACCGGTACCGGCTTTTCACCGTCATCCTGCCCAGCGCGTTGCCGAGCATCATGACCGGCGTACGGCTGGCGTCGACCATCGCGATCGTCCTGACGATCACCGCGGGTCTGGTCGTCGGCTCGCCCGGCATTGGCAGCCTCGTCATTCGCGCCCAGCTGGCTGGACAGACGACTGGGATGTACGCGTTGATCTTCGTCGCCGGTCTCCTCGGATGGGGCCTGGACATTCTCGTCAGACGGGTCCAGCACTCCGTGCTGGTGTGGCACCCGTCGACCAGGAAGGGCACGCCATGAGACGCCGACAACGGTGGCTGGGCACGGTGGCGGAGATCGGCACGCCGGCGGCCCTGGTGGTGGTCGTTGCCATCTGGTCGACGGGCACCGCCAGCTTCTTCTTCCCGCCACTGCCCAGCATCCTGGAGAGCGTCTGGACGCTCTGGCTGGCCGGGCCCTACCGCGGCGACGTCGAGGCGAGCGCGCTCCGGGGGCTCGCGGGGTTCGGGGTCGCCACAGTTCTCGGGATCTCGCTGGGCATCGCGCTGGCGACCCTGCCGCGGATCGCGCGGGCCGTCCACCCGGTCCTCGAGTTCCTCCGGGCGATGCCTCCGCCGGTGCTCGTCCCGTTCGCGCTGACGCTGTTCGGAATCGCGAACAGCGGCAAGATCTTCATCATCGTGGCGACCGCGATCTGGCCGATCCTGCTGAACACGACCGACGGAGTCCGCAGCGTCGATCCGCTGGTGCTCGACACATCTCAGGTCTACCGGCTCAATGGTTGGCGTCGGATCTGGTCCGTTCTCCTGCCCGCAGCTTCGCCACAAATCCTCACCGGAATGCGCACCGCCACATCGATCACCATCATCGTGACGATCGTGAGCGAGCTGGTCGGCAGCTTCGACGGCATCGGCTACCAGCTACTACGGGCACAACGAACGTACGGAATGGTCGAGATGTGGAGCGGCGTCATCATCCTCGGGCTCGCTGGATACCTGATTAGCGTGATTTTTATGGTTATCGATCATAAGATGCTCAGTTGGTTCCACGGCGCACGGGGGTCTCGATGACGAACCTGTTCAATCACGCAAGCGCCACCGCCGAGCCGGTCGAGGCGGCCCACGCCGGGGCCGGCCCACCGGCCCCCTCGGCACGGACCTTCCTCGAGGTGTCGAAGCTCAAGAAGGTCTACGGCACCGAGACGAAGACGCCGGTCGAGGCGCTGCACGAGATCTCGCTGGACGTTCGCGAGCGGGAGTTCGTCTGCGTGGTGGGCCCGTCCGGTTGCGGCAAGACCACGCTGCTGCGCTGCATCGCCGGCCTGCTGCCGCCGACCAGTGGGCAGATCGCCCTCCAGGGTCACCCGATCGACATGACGCCGGAGGGGATGGCCGTCGTCTTCCAGGACTACAGCCGCTCGCTGTTCCCCTGGATGTCGGTCTCGCGCAACGTCACCCTGCCGCTGAGCGCCAACGGGGTGGCGCGGCGCGAGCGCCGCATGCTCGCCGCGCAGGCGCTGGAGGCGGTGGGACTGACCGGCGCCGCGGACCGCTACCCCTGGCAGCTCTCCGGGGGGATGCAGCAGCGCGTGGCGATCGCCCGAGCGCTCGCCTTCCAGCCCAAGATCCTTCTGATGGATGAGCCGTTCGCCTCGGTCGACGCGCAGACCCGCGCCGACCTCGAGGATGTCGTCCTGCGGGTGCACGGCGAGTTCTCGACGACGGTGCTCTTCGTGACCCACGACGTCGACGAAGCGGTCTACCTGAGCGACCGGGTCATCGTCTTGAGCTCGGCGCCGACCCGGATCCGCGAGGTCGTTCCGGTCGAGCTGGCCCGGCCGCGAGACCAGGCGGAGACCCGCGAACTGAGGGAGTTTGTCGAGCTGCGGACGCGTGTATATCGAGGAGTGCGGGGACGATGAAGAAGGTCTGGAACTTCGAGAACCTGTCAGAGGACGAGCCGGTCACGCCGGCGGACCCGGACGCCGAGCCGGAGCTCGACGAGAGCCTGCGAAACCCCAAGGTGGGCCTCGCGATCGACGCGGTGCGGGGCGCGCTCACAGACCTCGTACGCAACCACGGCGTCACCAAGGACGACGTGACCGTCGCGGTCGGCGCGTTGGTCGACATGTCGGTCGAGGACCCGGTGTTCACCAGGCACCACCTCGTCTCGATCCTGGCGCAGGCATGGGATCCAGCGGGCGGCTGGGACGTCGCGACCCAGGGGACGCCGGCCGACTCGGAGGGCCCGGTCTACTACCCGGACGCACCGTTGGTCGACAACCCTGGCGTACTCCCGATGCGCGAGGACGAGGCGGGCGTGCCGTTGATCGTCAGCGGGCAGGTGCGCTCACTGGCCGGGGAACCGCTGGCCGGCGCCGAGCTCGATGTCTGGCTCGCGACGGCGAGCGGCCACTACTCCAACACCGGGGTCCGCGGACTGCCGGACTTCGTGCTGCGCGGGCGGTTACTCACCGACGACAAAGGGCGGTACGAGTACCGCGCGATAAAGCCGGTGCCGTACGACTTCCCGGTGCGCCCGAAGACGGCCGACTACATGCTGCTGGCGCAGGGCTTCTCGCGCTACCGCCCACGTCATATCCACGTCAAGGTCCGCCACCCGGACCTGTCCGGCGAGTTCACGACGCAGCTCTACTTCCGCGGCGACCCGTACCTGCGGTACTACCCGGCGACGCCGGCGCAGCGCAGCCTCGCCTCGCTCCTGCAGCTCGACGTCGAGCTGCACGACGACCCCCGGGAGATCACCGACCGGGGACTGTCGCGGCCGTTCGAAACTTCCCAGTTCGACCTGGTCCTCAAGACGAAGAGACGGTGACGGATGCTACGTACCGAGGAGAACCAACGACTGACGTCGGTCGGGCCCGGAACGCCGATCGGCGATCTCATGCGCCGCTACTGGTTGCCGGCCTGCCTCAGCAAGGAGCTGGCTGCCGGCGGGGCGGTCAAGCCGGTGGAGCTGTTGGGAGAGCGGTTGGTCGCCTTCCGGTCGCCCGCCGGTGAGGTCGGGATCATCGACGAGGCCTGCCCGCACCGCGGCACCTCGCTCCTACTGGCGCGCAACGAGAAGTGCGGCCTGCGCTGCATCTACCACGGCTGGCAGGTGGACCGCACCGGCCGGGTCGTCGACGTGCCCACCAGCCGCAACCCCGAGCGGATCGCGCAGATCGTGCGCCACGGCGCCTATCCCGTGGTCGAGCGCGGCGGTCTCGTTTGGACCTGCCTGTCACCCGATGGCGGGATGCCGGAGCCGCCGATGTTCAAATGGCTCACGCTCCCGACCGACCACCTCGAGGTCGTCAAGGCCAGGGTCGACGCCAGCTGGGCGCAGGGGATCGAGAGCCTGATCGACTCCGCGCACGCGACCTACCTGCACGCCGACAGCGTACGGGCGACGAGCGGGGTCAAGACGGGTGAGTGGACGGAGAGGGGCCTGGACCGCAACTCGGCCGACGGCCAGCCGGTGCTGGAGGTGGAGGACCGGCCGTACGGGTTCCGCTACGCGGCTGTCCGACGCCCGATGACCGACGCGGACCGGCTGCGGCACGTACGCACCACGCTGTTCATCGCCCCGGTGTTCGCCTGTGTGGCGGCGCCGGCCGGGCGCGGGATGTTCCAGTGCTTCGTGCCGGTCGACGACCGGCGTGCTACGGCCTACTTCGTCTACTTCACGACCGACGGACCGATGAGCGACGAGCACCGCACCTGGTTCCAGCGCAGCTGGTGGGGCGTCGAGCCCGGCGTCGACATCGACCAGGAGACGTTCCGCAAGGCCCGCCGCCCCGACAACCAGTGGCTCCAGGACCGCGCGGCGATGCAGCGCGAGGAGACGTACTCGGGGATCAGCGGCGTCTTTAACGAGGACCAGAGTGTCGTGGAGGGGATGGGCCCGATCGTCGACCGCTCTATCGAGCACCTCGGGCCGACCGATCTGGCGGTCGTCCGGTTTCGCCGGGTGATGCTGGCCAACGCGCGCGACGTCGCCGCGGGCGGGCCGCCGCTGGGATGGGACGGCATTCCCCACGAGCGGCTGGATGCCGCCGAGGGCCTGGTGCCCCATGGCGAGCGGTGGCAGGACCTGTTGCCCGACGGCCTCGATGTGGAGCCGGCAACGTCGGGCAGCCGATGACCGGAGTCAGCCCGTTGATCGGCCGGGCTGGCGATGGTAGCTTCTTACTGACTGACCGATCGGTTAGGAGCAGTGAACCGGTGGCGGAGCTCAGCTTCTACGAGTTCATCGACGAGGCCTGCGTCCTCGTGCTCGCGGCCGAGCAGCAGGGACAGGAGCCCGTCGAGCTGGGCGTCCCGACGAAGATCTACGAGGCGATCCGCAGCGCCAAGCTGGCCGAGCTGCGTCGCGGCGGCACGCTGTCGCTGCTGGGACTTCGCGTCGTGGACGCCGAGCGGGCGACCGGGCCGGCAACCGTCGCCGGCTCGGCGTCTCCTGAGCTCGTTTTCGAGCGCCGAACGGACCACGAGGGTGGGTGAACGACATGTTGAAAGCCGACGAGAACCGGCGTCTGACCCAGGTCGGACCGGGGACGCCGATGGGCCAGGTCTTCCGGCACTACTGGTTGCCGGCGTGTCTAAGCAGTGAGCTCGAGGCCGGCGGAGGTCCGAGGCTGGTCGAGCTCCTCGGCGAGCGGATGGTGGCATTCCGCTCGCCGAGCGGTGAGGTGGGCATCGTCGCCGAGCCGTGCCCGCACCGCGGAGCGTCGCTGCTGCTGGCGCGCAACGAGGAGTGCGGCCTGCGCTGCATCTACCACGGATGGAAGGTAGACGGTGCGGGCAAGCTGGTCGACGCGCCGACCAACCGCAACCCCGAGCGGATCGCCCAGGTCGTCCGTCACGCGGCATACCCCGCCGTCGAGCGGGGCGGCGTCGTGTGGACGCATCTCGGTCCGCCCGAACAGCGTGGCCCGTTCCGCGCGTTCAAGTGGGCCGTCCAACCGGCATCGCACGTCCAGCTCATCAAGGTCGCCATGGATGCGAACTGGGCGCAGGCGATGGAGAGCCTCGTCGACTCCGCCCACGTGAGCTACCTGCACGCCGACCTCGTCCGGTCCGGTGCCGGCGCGGAAACCGCCGAGTGGACCGGCACGGGGCAGGTGCGCAACACCGCCGACGGCGCGCCGCACCTGGAGATCGAGGACACCGCCTATGGCTTCCGGTACGGCGCCATCCGCCGCCCGCTCACCGGGGCGGACACCCACCGCTACGTCCGGACGACGGTCGTCGTCGCGCCGAACTTCGTGTGCATCGCGTCCCCCGAAGGACGGGGTCACTTCGAGGCGTACATCCCGATCGACGACCACCGGTCGATGTTCTACTCAGTGCACTACACCACGCACAGGCCCTTCGACGAGCAGGACCGCCGCGGCATCCTCGAGTGGTACGGCGGCCGACCGGGGCTGGACGTGGATGAGAACTTCCGGAAGGTCCGCAACCCGGACAACGGGTGGCTCCAGGACCGCGAACGGATGCGGCTCGGCGAGACGTACACCGGCCTGTTCGGGATCCTCAACCAGGACCACGCCGCGGTCGAGAGCATGGGACCGATTGTGGACCGCGCCAAGGAGCATCTCGGGCCGACCGACGTGGCGGTCATCCGCTTCCGCCGCATGATGCTGCGGGCGGCCAGGGACGTGGAGAGCGGGGGCGTACCGATCGGGGCCGACCAGGACCTTCCGTACGAGAGCCTGGACGCCGCCGAGGGGCTCGTCCGCCTCGACGCCCCGTGGCAGGAGGTCATCAGCGACGGCCTGGCGGGGGCGGCCGCGGGTCCGTCCGCGACGGCGTACGGCTGAGGCGCGTCCATGCAGGAGCGGCAGACGGTCGGGTTCGTCGGGGCCGGCACCATGGGAGGCGCGATGGCCCTGCGGCTGCTCGACGCGGGCTACCGCGTACGGGTCCACGACCGGGTCCCCGCGCGGGCGAACCAGGCGGTCGCACACGGGGCGGTGGCGGTGCCCGACCCGGGCGCGGTCGCGTCGGACGTCGTCATCATGATGCTGCCCGACTCGCGGGTCACCCGGCGCGTGCTTTTCGAGGCTGGGCTCGCCGACGCCATGGCCGGCGGGAGCACCATCGTCGACATGAGCTCCGGCGACCCCGGCCTGGTCCGCGAGCATGCGAACTGGCTCGCCACGCGCGGCGTCGGCCAGCTCGACGCGCCGGTCTCCCAGGGTCAAGCGGAGGCCCGCGCGGGTACGTTGCGGATCATGGTCGGTGGCGACGAGAAGGAGTTCGACCGCCGCCGGTCGGTCCTGTCGTGCCTCGGTGACCCTTACTACCTCGGTCCGTCCGGCAGCGGTCAGGTAGCGAAGCTCGTCAACCAGCTGATCCTGGCGGTGACCGTCGGCGCGGTGGCGGAGGGCCTGCTGTTCGGTGCGGCGGCCGGCGTCGAGGCGCGGCAGCTCGTCGCCGCCCTGCAGGGCGGGTACGCCGACGGTCCAGTCCTGCGCGATCACGGGCGGCGCATGTCGCAGCGCGACTTCGAACGGGTCGGCGGGCCGAGCCACCTCTTCCTCAAGGATCTCGAGGGCGTGCGGTCCGAGCTGAACCGGCTCGGGCTGCGGCTCGGGCTCGTCGAGACCGTGCTGCCGATGTTCACCGCACTGGCGGAAGGGCGGGGCGGCCTGCTGGACCACCAAGCGTCTCTGGTGCGGCAGGTCGAACGGATGAATCCCGGATTCCAGGTGGGGAGCACGAGCCATGACGAGGTCGCGACGTCGTGACCGCTTCGCCCCCCAGCGCCGCGTCACCAACTGGGGCCGGTGGGGCGATGACGACGAGGCGGGTGCGCTCAACCTCGTCACCGCGGCCGAGACCCGTCGCGCGGCGGGTCTTGTCACGCACGGGCGGGTGGTCATGCTGGGGCAGGCGCTCGGGCCCGACACCGTCGTGCCCCGCCACCGCAAGCGCGTCGAGCGGTTCATGGTGCGCGACGGCGGCGACTACGCGTCCGGGGCACGGCATCAGGGCGGCTTCCAGTTCGCCGAGGACGTTGTCTCGTACGCGTCGCACAGCGGCACCCACATCGACGCCCTGTCCCACGCCTGGTACGGCGACGCGCTCTACAACGGCCACCCGTCCACGACCGTACGCAGTACGACGGGCGCCCAGCGCTGCGGTGCCGAACGGCTCCGCCCGATCGTCACCCGCGGGGTTCTGCTCGACGTAGCGGCGGTCGCCGGCGCCCCGCTCGACGTCGGCGATGTGGTCACGCGTGAGCACCTCGTCGCGGCCGCGGACCGTGCGGGCGTCGCACTCGAGCCCGGTGACGCCGCGCTCATCCGTACCGGATGGTTCGGCGTCGCGGGCGACGACCCGGACCGCTACCTCGCCGGCGAACCGGGACTCGACCTGTCCGCGGCGCGCTGGCTCGCGGCGGCCGATGTGGCGGTGGTCGGCGCCGACAACTACGCGATCGAGGCTATGCCCTTCACCGGAGAGGACTGGTTCCCGGTGCACCGGCTGCTGATCCGGGACCTTGGGGTGCCGCTCGTCGAGGGCATGGTCCTGGACGAGCTCGCCGGTCTCGCCGAAGGGGCCTTCCTGTTCGTCGCCTCCGCGGTCTCCGTCGTCGGCAGCACCGCGGGACAGGTCTGTCCGATCGCCGTGCTGTAGCCGCGTGCTATCCCAGCAGCCGCTGCATGATGAGGTTGCTCATGGTTAGCTTGATCTCGAACGGCGTCAGCCGGCCACCTGGCTCGTACCACTCGACCAGCCAGTTGATCATGCCGAGGATCGCCAGCCGGGTGACGTGCGGGTCGACGGGAGGCAGCTCGCCGTCGCGCACGCCGGCCACGATGAACTCGGTGAAGAGCTCGTCGTAGCGGTCGACTTGGGTCTGGTAGCGCTCGCGGTAGGGCGACTCGAGGAAGCGCCGCTCGCGGAGGAAGACCGTGACGGCCTCCTGGTTGCCCAGCACGAAGTCAAGATGGTTCTCGACGGCGATCCGCACCTTCTCGCGGTTGCTGATCGGCTGTCTCGCCAGGGCCTCCAGGCGTTGCAGGAAGTCGGACATCCCCGTGGACAGCACGCGCATAAGGAGATCCTGCTTGCCGGTGACGTAGTAGTAGAGGCTGGCGGTCGTGAGGCCAAGCTGGCCGGCGACCTCGCTCACCGAGGTGCCGTTATAGCCGTTGCGCGCGAACAGGCTCGTGGCGGCGATGACGAGCGCCCGCTCGGTCGCGTGAGCCGTCCGGCGTGGCTCCGTCACCTTGCTGGCCGCGACCTTGGTGGCCGTCACCTTGCTGGCCGTCACCTTGCTGGCCGCGACCTTGGTGGCGTTTGCCCGCACCCGCTTGGCGCTCATGGTCCCTCCAACTGAAGCCGTCGTCGGCACCCTCATGCAGGTCTTACCAAGTGCTCGTTAGATGAGGACGGTAGCCAGGATGAGGGCAGATCACCCAAGCGTAGAGGACTCTCAGCCGTGTGTCCCGTCGCGAGTTGGCAGACGGCTGTTGACAACATATCGAGCGTTTAGTAAGTTGACCACCAACTCGACGCATCATCGTAACGGGCCGGACACGGACCCAAGCCGGGCACGATTCGTTCAGGTTCGAGGAGCAGACCGTGGGAAGTGTTGCGACTGCCAACCAACCGGGTGTCGCGGCCCCGGGCCCGGGCACCGGCTCGGACCAGGCGGTACTGAGCCTGCGGTCGGTGGGCAGGTTCTTCGACCAGGGCGATCACTGGGCCGTACGCGGCCTGAGCCTGGACATCGCACCTGGCGAGTTCTTCGGCCTGCTCGGTCCGTCGGGCTGCGGCAAGACCACCACGCTCAACATGATCGCGGGGTTCCTCGACCCGACCGAGGGAAGCATCCACGTCACCGGGCGCGACCTGCGGTCGGTGCCGCCGCACCGCCGCAACGTGGCGATGGTGTTCCAGGACTACGCGCTGTTTCCGCACCTGTCCGCGAGGGACAATGTCGCGTTCGGCATGAAGGTGCGCAAGAAGCCGCGGCCGGTCATCGACCGGCGCACTACCGAGCTGCTCGACTTCGTCGACTTGGCCGCCGCGGCCGACCGCCTTCCGAGCCAGCTGTCCGGTGGGCAGCAGCAGCGGGTCGCCATCGCGCGGGCGCTGGCGGTCGACCCCGGCATCGTCCTGCTCGACGAGCCGCTCAGCAACCTTGACTCCCGGCTGCGCGCCGACGTGCGGCTCGAGCTCAAGAGACTGTTCCGCAGCGCGGGCGTCACCGTTATCCTCGTGACGCACGACCAGAGCGAGGCGTTCTCGCTCTGCGACCGCGTCGCGGTCATGTTCCGCGGCACAGCGGCGGCGGTGGGCCGTCCGGACGACATCTACCGGCTGCCGCCGACGGTCGAGGTGGCCGAGTTCGTCGGCGAGGCCAACCTGTTTCCGGCTCGGGTCGTCACCGGAGGCTCCACGGTGCTCAGAGCGGCCGTCACGGTGGGCGCGGACGTCGTCGAGCGCGAGGTAGTGGCGGCCGCCTCCGTCACCTCCGCCGGCCAGGAGGGCCACGTGCTCGTGCGCCCGGAGGTCGCGCGGGTGACCGCCGAGTCCGCGGGTGCGACAGCAGGACTGCGCGGCACCATCCGGGACGTGAGCTTCCTCGGTGAGTTCGCCAGCTACCAGATCGACCTGGGTGGCCGGAGCGTGGGGTCGAAGGTGGTCTACGAGGGCCAGCTGCTGAAGCCTGGGGCACCGGTCACCTTCGACTGGGCGCCGAAGGACGCGGTCTTCATCCCGTCCGAGACCCCGGCGCCGGGCGGGACGCCATGACGCTCACCCGGTGGCAGCGAACCGCGGTGCTCGCGGCACCACTGGTGGTCTACGTCCTTTTCTTCGTCATCCCGCTGATCTCGCTGGGCCGCATGAGCCTCAACGAGTTCACGCGACTGACCGGCCTGCAGGATGCGGTCACCCTGGACAGCTTCCGCACCGCGCTGACCGACGACTTCTACCTGCGTACGTTCCTGACGACGCTGAAGCTGGCGTTGATCGCCTCCGTGCTCTGCACCGCGCTCGGCTGCATCGTTGGTTATCTCATGTGGAGGATCGGCGGTAACGTCCGCCGGGTCATGTTGGGCGTCATCCTGGCCCCGCTGCTCGTGGCGTCGGTCGTCCGCGCGTTCGGGTGGATCGGCACGATCGGTCCCGGAGGCCTGCTTCCGCACGTGTCGGAGCGGATCGGCCTGGGCACCCTCACCATTTACGCCAACGAGCCGGCGGTCATCATCGGCTTCGTACACATCCTGCTGCCGTTCGCGGTCATCCTGTTCATCACGAGCCTCGACAACATCAGTCCTTCGGTGATGAAGGCCGCGGAGGGGCTCGGCGCCACCGAGTGGCGCCGCATCCGGGCGGTCGTGCTACCCCTGACATACCCGGGTGTCCTGTCCTCGCTGCTTTTCACGTTCGCGCTCGCCAGCGCCGCCTACTCGATCCCCGCGATCCTCGGCGGTCGCCGCGTGCTGACCGCCTCCCTCGCCATCTACGAGCAGCAGACCAGGCTGTTCAACTGGCCCCTCGCCGCCGCGTTGTCGCTCATCCTGATCGTCGTCGTGGCGTTCGCGATGTCCACCTACCAGGCGTTGACCCGCCGCGGCCGGACCAGCAGGCGGCGCGCGTGGCGACGCCGTGACCGGCCCCGCGACTCAGCACCCGACGAAGGGGGTGTGCCTGGGTATGACAGCCGTCCAGCCCTCGGCGACCAGGGCGGGTGAGCCTGGCTCCCCGGTTGCCGACCCGCCGTCGCGCACGGCCGGCAGACCCCGCAGGGGGGCGCCACCTGTCACGGCGCCGCGAAACGTCCGTTGGGCCGGCTATGTCCTCTGCGCGGTCGTCACGCTTTTCGTCCTGACCCCACTCGCGGTCATCATCGGCTCGTCACTGACGCCGCAGAGATACTGGCAGTTCCCACCGGAGGGGCTGACCTTCCAGTGGTACGAGCAGCTGCTGACCGACGCCGAGTTCATGAGGTCGCTGCTGGTCAGCTTCGTGGTCGCGGTGATCGTGACCCTGATCGGCACGGCCGTCGGGCTGCTCGGCGCGATCGCGATCGTCCGCGGGCCGCGCGGCACCTCGCAGCGGTTGGCGCTGGGAACCCTGCTACCAGTGCTGTTCCCCAACGTGGCGATCGGTGTCGCCATCTTCATGCTCTACGCCAACCTCGGCGTGCCGATCGGCATCGTCACGCTGGCGCTTGCGCAGCTGATCCTCGTCCTCCCGTTCACCATCCGACTGCTGATGGTGGGCCTCACCGGCATCAACCCGAACCTCGAGCGGGCCGCCCAAAACCTGGGCGCGCCACCGGGGATGGCGGTCGTCAAAGTGGTGCTCCCGCTCATCAAGGGAGCGACATTGACTGCCGCGCTCATCACGTTCGTGCATTCGCTGGACGACGCCGCGGTCGCGCTGTTCATCAACAATCCGGACACGATAACTGTGCCGGTGCGGCTGCTTCTCTACCAGGAGACCCAGCCCGGTCCCCTCATCGCGGCCGGCGGAACGATCCTCATGGTCGTCGGTGTGGTCGTTTGCGCCGTCATCGTCAAGACCGTGGGGCTCGGCAGGGCATTCGGAGTTTCCTCTGGCAAAGGCTGATCGGCCGCGGGCCGGGAGCACATATCTCAGGAGTAGCGCCATGCAGGTAAAGGCATCGAGAACGGTTTGTGCAATGGTCGCCCTTGGCCTCGTCCTGTCCGCGTGCGGGGGCGGTGACGACGGGGGCGAGCGGTCCGGCGGGACCGGAGAGCCGGAAGCCAGCATGACCTTCGCGGGACCCGGTGGCGAGCTCGGCGACGTCTTCAAGGCGAGCATTGCCGACTTCACCGCGGCGACCGGTGTCCAAGTCACGTACGTCGAGGGTCGCGTCGGCGACAACTTCGCCAAGGTACAGGCCGGAAACCAGTCTGGCAATCAGGAGATCGACGTGCTGCTGTCAAACGACTCGGTCGACCCGATCGGCCGCGGCCAAGGTCTGTTCCAGCCGCTCGACCCACAGCTCGTTCCGAACATCGAGAAACTCGCGGAGAAAGCCCGCCGCGCCGACGGTGTCGGCGTGCTGGTCATGTTCACGCTGGTCGGGCTCATCTACAACGAGGCGGAGCTGGCCGCGCGCAACCTTCCGGCGCCGACCTCGTGGACCGACCTCTGGAACCCGATGTACGACTGCGTCATCATCGCCGACCCCTCCGGCGGCAACGGCCTGAAGGGCTTCGTGGCCATGAACTTCGTCGCGTCCGGCGGCGACCTCTACGACATCGACGCCACCATCGAGAAGCTGAAGGCGATGGGTTCCCACATCGTCGGTATCGAGGGCGCCTCCGAGCAGGTCATCAACGATGTCTCCGCGGGCAGGGGCTGCCTGAGCGTCAGCAACCAGGGCCGCGCGCTCGCCGCGATCGATGGCGGCGCGCCCGTCGAGTTCATCTTGCCGGAGGAGGGCACCAGCTACATCGAAAACCCGCTCCAGCTGGTCACCGGTGCCAACAGCCCGGTCGCGGGCCAGCTGCTCATCAACTGGCTGCTGGACACGCCGACCCAGCAGGAGCTCTACGAGACGCAGGCGTTCACGCCTATGAACACCGATGTGGAGCCGGTGACCACCGGAATCGCGGCCGCCGTCACGACCGCCGACCAGCTCGACACGCTCAACCTCATGGAAGCCGACATGGCAACGGCTCCGGTCGACGAATGGCTCAGGAAGTTCCAGTCAGAGGTTGCCCAACAGTAGATAGGAGTCGTGCATGGTAGCCAAGGCAGAAGCCAAGGAGTGGGGACGCCAGAACATCACGGGCCTCTGGGGCGTCCACTGGGTCCCCTTCGACGGGGACGACAACCTCGACGAGGCGCAGCTGCGCGATCACGTCGAGCGGGTCCTGCGGCAGCCGATGGAGGGCCTTTCGGTGGCGGGGATGCTCGATGAGCTCTTCTACGTCTCGATCCCGGAGCGCAAGCGGATAGCGGAAGTGGTCGCGGAGGTCGTCGGCGGCCGGCTCCCCGCGTACTGCTCGGCGACGACGGACTCGATCCGGGACACACTCGACCTCGTCCACCACGCCCACGACCTCGGCTACGACATGGCGATGGTGTGGCCTTCACCGGAGCACGCGCGCAGCGACAAGATCCTGTACGAGTTCTACGCCTACCTCGACCGGCATTCGCCGATCGCCATATCGGCCTACAGCACGCCGCACTCGGGGCGGCTGATGAGCCCCGAGCTGGCCGGCGCGGTCGCCAAGCTGGAGAGCGTCTGCGTGATCAAGTACGTCACGTGGGACTTCCGCAGCTACCTCGCGGCCAAGGACGAGGTGGGGCAGAACGCGGTCATCAGCTATCCGATGGAGGACCGGTGGCTGATGAGCAAGCAGATGTTCGGCAACCCCGCGCTCTACTCGACGACCGCCGTGAACCTCTTCGCGTCGGCCGACGGGAGGTCTCCCATCGCCGACTACACAAAGGACGCGGAGCAGGGAAACTGGACCGAGGCCTACCGCAAGTCGCTCGACGTCCAGCCGCTGCGTGACCTGTGGACGGAGCTGTACGACGTCTACCGCACCGAGCACCGCCATCCCTACGCGGAGACCAAGTACTGGGCGCACGTCGTCGGCCTGCTCGACAACCCGGCCGTCCGGCGCCCGCAGGAGCAGGCCCCCCCAGCGGTTCGCGAGAAGATCTGGCGCACGCTCAACGAGGCCGGGCTGGCGCTGTCACCGGCGCCGGAGCAGGGCGAAGCTCGGTGACGCGTCAATGAGCGTGCTGGCCGCGAAGCTGGGCGGCATCAGGTATGACGCCCTGCCGGACCGGGTGGTGGCAGCCGCTAAGAACATGATCCTGGACAACCTCGGTTGCGCCCTGCTGGGGGCGGAGTCCGGCGAACCAGCCCGGATCAACCGGGCCCTCGCCGACGACTCCCCGGTCAGCGCCCGGGTCCTCGGCGCGCGTACCGGGCCCTTCGCGGCGACGGTCGCCAACGCCACGGCGATCTGCCTGACCGAGCTCGCCGAGGGCGTCGGCAAGGCGGTAGTCCACCCGGGCACGGTGGTGGTCCCCGCGGTGTTGGCAGCGGCCGAGTGGACGAAAGCCGACGGACGGACGGCGATCGCGGCGACGGTCGCCGGGTACGAGGCGCTCATCACCATCGGGTGGGCGGCCGCCCGGCCGGCCGGCGCCGCGTGGGACGACAGCCGCGGGCTGTCGCTGCACCGCGGGTGGTACCCGCCGGCGCTGCTGGGCGGCTTCGGGACCGCGGCCGCGGTGGCCCACCTGCTCGGCGCGACCGAGCCGCAGATCGACGCCAGCCTCGGCACGTACGCCAACCTGGCGCCGACCTCGATGCTGGCCGCGTCGCAGCAGGGATCCATGGCGAAACCGTTGAGCGCGGGCCTCGCCGCGGCGTGGGGCGGGTACGGCGCCACACTGGCGGTACGGGGGTTCACCGGGCTCGACGATCCGACCGGTCACCTGCTTCCGTTGCTGGTGCCCGGATGCGACGCGGAAGGCGTGCTCGAGCGGGTGAGCCCCGGCTACCAGATCGAGGAACTGGACGTGAAGTTCTTCGCGGTCGCCGGACCGATGCGCACCGACCTCGAATGCGCCTACCAGCTGCGCGCCCGCCACGCCTTCCAGCCGGCCGACGTGCGCCACGTGCTGGTCGAGACCAACGAGCGCGCGGCGTTGCTGCACTTGACCGGGCCGCGCAACCCCGGCGCCGCGCGGTTCAGCCTCCGCTACTGCGTCGCCCATGCGCTGTGCACCGGCGACCGCGCGGCGATGACCACGGGTGACGCGTTCACCGCGGACGAGCTGGACCGGGCGGACGTGGCGCGGCTCGCCGACCGGATCGACGTGGTGGTCGAACCGGAGATCAACGCCGCGTACAACGAGCACGGCGCCCGGCGCCCGTCCCGGCTCACCGTGACCCTGCACGACGGGCAGGTGTTCACGCACCGGGTCGAGGGGATGAAGGGCCTGCGCATGTCGCCGGCCACCGACGACGACTTCGCCGAGAAGTTCCGCCTTCTCGCGGGCCGTTCCCTGCCGCCGTCCCGGGTCGACGAGATCCAGCGGACCGTCGCTGGGCTCGAAGCGCTGGGCGACTGCGGCGAGCTCGGCGACCTGCTGCTGTTGCCATGAGATGCCTCGGAGGGTTCCTGTGGACGTGAAAGACGCTGTCTTCCCCGGACAGCCGCTCGACCAGCTGAAGTTCCATGCGGAGACCACCGCACCCGGCGTGGGGCAGCGGTTCGTGCTTCTCAGCGAGGCGACGAGCGGCGAGGCCGGGGTCTTCGTCACCACCCGCCACTTCCAGGACGCCGGCGAGGCCCCGGACGCGGCGGCCGAGCCGCACACCCACGACGCGTTGCAGCTGTTCCTGGTGCTGGGGCAGCCCGGTGCGCTCCGGGTACGCGCAACGGTGGGTGAGACGGAGACGGAGATCGCCTCGCCGGCGTCGATCTGCGCCTTGCCCGGCGTGCCGCATCAGGTGACCGTGCTCGGCGGCACGGGAGCGCTGGTCTCGGTCCTGTTCGACACCGACTACGCCTGACACCAGGCGTCGACCGCTCCGGAGGCGAGGCTTGACACTCCTTATCCGCAACGACGAAGCGACGTCGCTGATGACCGTCGAGGAGGCCAAGCCGGTCATGCGCGAGGTGCTGACCGACCAGGCATACGGACGGGCCACGAACTTTCCGCGCTACCGCATGCCGATCCCCACCGGGTTCCTCCAGTGGGGACCGGCGCGCTGGGACGCCCAGGGAGTCATGGGGTACAAGGTGTGGGCCAACACCGGTTCGCCGCTCGAGGGCGTGTGGATCCACCTGCACAGCCTCACCGGCGCGGAGCCGCTGGCGATCATCGACGGCCACCACATCAGCCGGTGCCGCACCGGCGCCTACTCCGCCGTCGCCGCCGAGGTGCTGCTGAGCGGCCGGGAGAGCCGGCCCCGGCGGCTCGGGATCTACGGTACGGGCCGGCAGGCGACCGCCCAGGTCGAGGCGCTGTCAGGCGTGATCGACATCGCGCGGGTGCGCTGCTACGGCCGCGACGCCGAGCGCCGGAACCGGTTCGTCACGGACGTCACCGAGCGGCTCGGGTTGGCCTGCGAGGCGGTCGACCGGCCACGGGACGTTGCCGCCGGAGCGGACGTCATCGTCACAGCCACCTCCTCGAAGGAACCGGTCCTGCTCGGCGAGTGGCTGGACGAGCCGGAGCTGATCGTCGCGATGGGCGCGAACAAGCGCTACGAGCGCGAGCTCGACGCGGCGGTCGTACGGAGGATGGACACCATCGTCGTGGGCGATCTGACCGAGGCGTCGAGCAACTGCGGCGATCTCATCCAGGGCATCGACGGTGGCTGGCTTACCTGGTCCCAGGTGAGCGAGCTCCACCCGCTGCTGCGGTCCGGCAGGGGCGACCCCGCACCGGCGCCGGTGCTGTTCGAGTCGCTCGGGGTCAGCGTCACCGACGTCGCTGTCGCGCACGCGACCTATGAGAAGGCCCGGCGCGCGGGGGTGGGCACGGACGTCACCCACTTCGCCGGCCTGCCAGAGGTCGTGGCCCATGGATAGCGGCTTTCCGGGTCGGACGGCCTTCGGCGACCAGACGTTCCTGATCGGCGAGCAGGCAGCAGGGCAGCGACTGCGCGAAGAGCTCCGCCTGCGGGGGTTGCGGCGGGTGGTCGTGTTCGCCAGTGCTTCGGCACGCGCCAGCGGCGTGGTGGACGAGGTTGTCGCGAGCGCCCTGTCCGACTGCGAGGTCCGGATGTGGTCCGGCACCATCCTTGCGCACGCGCCGATCGCGCAGATCGAGCAGATAGCAGCGACCCTCCAGGACGACGGGGGCGAGATCGACGCGTTGCTGAGCATCGGGGGCGGCAAGGTCGTCGACACGGCCAAGGGCGTCGCCATCGTGCTCGCGGAGGGCGCTCCGCTCGAGCGGCACCGCGCCCACCGCAATGAAACCGGCACGATGGTCTACCCGCCGCTGTCCCGGCCGAAGCTCCCGATCGTCGCCGTACCCACCACGCTGTCGGGGGCCGAGGTCACGCCGGGCTGCGGGCTCACCACCGACCAGGGCCGGAAGCGGATCTTCTGGGACCGCAAGATCAGCGCCCGGGTCATCTGCCACGCGCCCGAGGTGCTCGGCACTGTGCCGGCGGAGGTTCTCACGACCTCGGGGATGAACGCGCTCGCGCACTGCGCCGAGGCCATGTATTCCAAGACTTCCGGCCACCTCGCGTCGGCGTTCGCGGCCATGGGCGCGGAGTATCTGGCAAGCGGGCTGCTGGGCTTCCGGGACGGCCCACCGGAGGCGCTGAGCAGTCTCGGCGCGGGCTCGAGCCTCGCGGCACTGGCCATCTGCAACGCGCGGACCGGCCTCCACCACGCGATCTGCCACGTCCTCGGTGGAATGTTCAAGATCCCGCACGGGGACGCCAACAGCATCGTGCTGCCGCACGCCCTGCGCTTCAACCTCCCGGCCACGCTGCCGCAGCAGGAGCGGTTCCTGCGAGCGGTCGCGGTCTCCGTACCCCTGTCCGCCGGCGCGACGGCGCCCGACGCGGTCGCGACCCTCCAGTCGCTGCTGGGCGTGCCCACCCGTCTGCGCGAAGCCGGGATCGCGGAGTCAGAGCTGGGGCGTGCGGCGGAGGCAGTGCTCGACGACCCCGCGCGTTTCTACAACCCGCGCGACATCCGATCGGCCGCGGAGGTGGAGACCGTGCTGCGCGCCGCCTGGTGACCCCCCGTCCATCGCCCACAGAGTAAGGAGAACCCATGACCGCAGACGACCTCGCTCCGCTGGCCGAGTACGCCTCCGCGCTGCGCTTCGACGAGCTGCCGAAGGAGGTCGTCGAAGCGACCCGGCTCAACGTCCTGAACAACCTCGCGTGCGCCTTCCTCGGCAGCTCTTCGCCCGGCAGCGAGCAGCTGCGCTCCGCTCCTGAGTGGTTCGGCACCGGTCAGGGCGCCACGATCGTGCTGGGGCGGCCGGCCGGTACCCAGCCGATGACGGCGGCGTTCACGCATGCCGCCTACATCAACGCCACCGAGCTGTCCGAGGGGGTGTCCAAGGCCGTCGTCCACACGGGAACCGTCATCATCCCGGCGGTGATGGCCGCCGCCGAGCAGGCCGGCAGCCAGGGGAAAGACGTGGTGGCAGCGATCGTCGCGGGCTATGAGGTGCTGATCCGCGTCGGCTGGGCACTCGCGCACGTGCCAGGCACGCCCGACGACACCGTACAGGCCCAGTCGCTGCACCGGGGCTGGTATCCGCCGGCCGTGCTCGGCGGGTTCGGGGTGGTCGCGGCCCTGGGCAACCTGCGCGGGCAGACCGGTGAGCAGATCCTCGACGCGATGGGCACGTTCGCGAACATCGCTCCGACCACGCTGCTCGCCTCGTTCAGGCAAGGTGTCATGGCCAAGGGCCTCGGATGCGGTGTCGCCTCGGCCAGCGGCATGATGTGCACGGAGCTCGCGGGGTCCGGCTTCACGGGGGTACGCGACGCGGCACGTAAGCTGTTCCCGCTGCTGGTCGACGAGGTCGACTACACGCGGCTAACGGACGGCCTCGGCGAGCGCTACGAGACGCTGTCGCTGGACGTGAAGTTCGCCGGCGCGGGCCCGGTCCTGGCCGACATCGAGTGCATGTTCCAGCTGATCGACCGGCTCGGGCCCGTCGACATCGACCGCATCACGCAGATCGACGTGCACACCAACCGGCGCGCGTTGCTGCTCAACGACCCTCGGCCGCAGACGCCGACGGCGGCCAAGTTCAGCGGCCCCTACTGCCTGGCCCAGGTGCTGCTCGGCCGGTCCCGCAACGAGATGATGGTGGAGGCATTCACCGCCCCCATCATCGAGAACAGCAACTGGGAGCCGATCGCCGGAAAGGTGCGGATGCACCTCGACGAGGAGTTCGACCGGGACTTCGAGAGCGTACCGCCCCGGCGTCGCCCCTCGCGGATCGTCATCGCCATGAACGACGGCGCGACCCTCGAGCACATGGTGACCGGCGCCATGGGGCTGCCGATGATGCCGGCGCCACCGGAGGCGTACATCTCGAAGTTCCGCTACCTGGTCGAGCCGCGCACCTCCGCGAGCCAGACCGACGAGATCGTCTCGCTCGCGATGGACCTCGACCAGCTGGACGACGCCGGGCAGGTGATGCGGGCCTGCGGGTCGGGTAGATGAGCGCACCGGCATTCACCACCCGCGCGGTGGTAAAGGACCGACCCCAGCCGGGCGTTCGGGTCGCCGAGGTTACGCTGCGTCCGCGCGCGACCGACGTGGTTGTGCGGCCGCTGGCGATCGGCATCTGTGGCTCGGACGTGTCCACCTACCGGTGGGGCACCGATCGGGCCAACCGGATGCGAGTGTCGCTGCCGGTCGTGATGGGCCACGAGATCGTGGGGGAGGTTGTGGAGATCGGCCCGGCCGCGCGGACCCGGCCAGGCGTCAGCGGCCTCGCGGTCGGCGCGCGGATCATCGCCGAGCCGATCGTCGCGTGCGGACGGTGCCGCACCTGCGTCGACGGGCGCACCAACCTGTGCTACGAGCGCAGGGTGCTCGGGCTCGACGTCGACGGCGGCATGGCGGATCTCGCCGTGCTGCCGGCGTCGTCGGTCCTGCCCCTACCGGTGGCCCTGCCACCGACCGAGGCGACCTTGCTCGAGCCGCTCGCCACCGCTGTGCAGGCCATGGCGAAGGTTGGTCCGGTGGCCGGGGTGAGCTGTGCGGTGGTCGGGCCGGGCCCGCTGGGCCTGCTCCTCACCCAGGCACTGGTCACGGCCGGAGCCACCACCACCGTGCTGGGTACGGAGCGTAGCCGCGAGCGGTTGCGCCTCGCGAGCACCCTCGGCGCAGCCGAGACCGTGGTCGCCGATGCCGAGTGGACGCGGGCCAACGGCGACCGCTTCGAGGTCGTCTTCGACGTCGGCGGGCCGACGGCGTTGCTACAGGCGGTGCAGCTCGTCCGCCGCGGCGGCCGGGTGGTGTACGCGTCGGGCTCGGACGTGCCCGTGCCGATCGCGTTCAACAGCATGCTGAAGCACCGCGGTATCGACCTGCTGACCTCGACCGGGCACCAGCTCGATGCATGGATGGAGGCGTTCGCTCTGGCGGCGAGCGGAGGCGTGCGACTTGCTCCCCTAATCGATGCGGTCGTCTCCCTCGAACGGGTCGCGGACGGATTCGCCGCGGCCAGCGCGCGCAGCGTTCTCAAGTGCGTCGTCGTCCCATAGCCGCCAGCACCGGACCCGCTACCACCCCGACAGGCCATTTGCGACGATGACGCCCGGGGTTCCGGGGCTGCATATCCCGTACCGGCCGCACGGGTATGATCCGATCATGTCCGACCCACCGAAGCCCCTCGTCGACGTAATCGGGACGATCGGGTCCGCCCGAGTGCTCCCCGCGATCGTGCTCGAGGACGCAGACGCCGCCGGTCCGCTGGCCGACGCGCTGGTCGCCGGCGGCCTGCGGTGCGCCGAGGTGACGTTCCGTACCGCCGCCGCGGAAGCCGCCCTGGCCGCCCTGTCCGAGGACCCGCGGCTGCTGGTCGGGGCGGGCACCGTGGTACGGCCTGAGCAGGTGGACCGGGCGGTGGCGGCCGGCGCCCGGTTCATCGTCTCGCCCGGTTTCAACACCACCGTGGTGTGGCAATGCCAGCAGGCCGGGGTCCCGGTGGTGCCGGGCGTGGCGACCGCCACCGAGATCCAGGCCGCCGGCGAGGAGGGCCTGGACGTGCTCAAGTTCTTCCCGGCCGAGCCGCTGGGCGGGCTGGCGATGCTCACCGCGCTGGCCGCACCGTTCCCCGGCGTCCGGTTCGTGCCCACCGGCGGCATCAGCCCCGCCAACCTGCGCGACTACCTGGCGCATCGCCACGTGCTCGCGGTCGGCGGCACCTGGATGGTCGCGCCCAGGCTGGTCGCGGCCGGCGCATGGGACGAGATCACCCGGCTCACCGCCGAGGCGGTCGCGCTCGCCGCCGAGTCGTGACCACAGTAGCCACAGGACAGGAGGATCCCGGCATGCAGCTACGGGACCGGGCCGAGTGCCGGTACGACGCGGTCGCGCTCGGGGAGGTGATGCTGCGGCTGGACCCGGGCGAGGGGCGGGTGCGCACCACCCGCCAGTTCCAGGTTTGGGAGGGCGGCGGTGAGTACAATGTGGTCCGCGGCCTGCGGCGCTGCTTCGGGCTGCGCACCGCGGTGGTCAGCGCGTTCGCCGACAACGAGGTGGGCCGGCTGGTCGAGGACTTCATCCTGACCGGCGGGGTGGACACCGCGCTGATCCGGTGGGTGCCCTACGACGGAATCGGGCGCACCGTCCGCAATGGCCTGAACTTCACCGAACGCGGCTTCGGGGTGCGGGGCGCGGTCGGCGTCTCCGACCGGGGCCACACCGCCGCCAGCCAGCTGCGGGCCGGCGACGTCGACTGGGAGCACGTGTTCGGCGGGCTGGGCGCCCGCTGGTTCCACACCGGCGGGATCTTCGCCGGACTGTCCGAGACCACCCCGGACGTGCTGGAGGAGGCGATGGCCGCCGCCAAGCGGCACGGCACGGTGGTCTCGTACGACCTCAACTACCGGCCCAGCCTGTGGCAGGCGATCGGCGGCCACGCCCGCGCCCAGCAGGTCAACCAGCGGCTGGCCCAGTATGTCGACGTGCTGATCGGCAACGAAGAGGACTTCACCGCCGCGCTCGGGTTCACGGTGCCGGACACCGACCCGGAGCTGACCGCCCTGCCAGTGGCGGGTTTCCAACGGATGATTGGCGAGCTCACCCGGGCGTACCCGCACATCTCGGTGGTGGCGACCACCCTGCGCGCGGTCCGCACCGCCACCGTCAACGACTGGGGCGCGATCGCCTGGTCGCAGCCGACCGGGTTCGTCCAGGCCACCGACCGGCCCGGCCTGGAGATTGTGGACCGGGTCGGCGGCGGCGACGGCTTCGCCTCCGGGCTGATCTACGGGCTGCTGGAGAACGGCGACCTGCCGACCGCGGTGGAGTACGGCGCGGCGCACGGCGCGCTGGCCATGACCACCCCGGGCGACACCTCGATGGCGACCCTGCGCGAGGTGGAACGGCTCGCCGCCGGTGGCGGCGCCCGGGTCCAGCGCTGAGAGCTCCTCGGTCGGGGACGGCGAGCCACGCACCGGCGGTAGGATCGGTACGTCGGAAGGACCGGATGACGAGCGAACGCCTGACCCCTGTGACGCCGCTCACCTGGCTGTTCGTACCCGGAGACCGGCCGCGGGCGCTCTCCGGAGCACTCCGGGCCGGTGCCGACGTGGTGATCGTCGACCTTGAAGACGCGGTCGCGCCAGCCGGCAAGGCGGCCGCTCGGTCGGCGATCCGGGAGCTGCTTGGCACCCCGCCGGAGGTCCCGGTCTATGTGCGGGTCAATGGCATCGACAACCCGCACTCGCGGGAGGACATCGACGCACTCGCCCCGTTGCCCGGCCTGGCCGGCATCATGCTGCCGAAGACCAGCTCGGGCGGCACGGTGCGCACGGCGCTGCGGTGGTCGGACGCGGCGACCGGGTCAGCAGGTGGCGGCCCGCCGCTGCATTGCCTGCTGGAATGCGCCCAGGGCATCGAGAACGCGATGGCGATCGCAACCGCCGACCCGCGGGTCGCCGGGATCGGGCTCGGTGAGATCGATCTCATGGCCGACCTGGGTGTCACCGACGACGCCGGGCTGGTCTGGGCGCGTGGGCGGATCGTGGTCGCGGCCCGGGCTGCCGGCCTGCCGCCGCCGCCCCAGGGGGTCTATCCCGACGTTCACGACCTGGCCGGTCTCGCGCAGTCGTGCGCTGCCGGCCGGGCCACCGGCTTCTTCGGCCGGTATGCGATCCATCCCCGCCAGCTGCCGGTCATCGTGGACTCCTACCGGCCCTCTGTGGACGAGCTGGCACGCGCCCGCGAAGCGTTGGCGGCGCTGGGTTCCGGGTCGGGGGCCGCCGCGCTACCCGACGGCCGGTTCGTTGACGAGGCGGTGCTCCGCAGCGCCCGGGCGGCGGTCGCACTGGCCGAGCGGTATGGGACCCAGGGGCGATGACCCAGCCGGGGCCGGATCCCGGTGGGACGACTGGGCTTGCGCTGCGGTGCGGTCTCCGGCTGCCGCCGCACGGGCCGTTCCCGGAGCTGGTCGAGCAGGCGCAGCAGGCAGAGCGGTGGGGCTTCGATTCGCTCTGGCTGCCCGACTCCCACCTGCTCTGGCACGACGTCTGGACCTCGATGGCGGTGCTGGCGGCGAACACCTCGCGGGTGACGCTGGGCACGGCGGTCGCCAACCCGGTGACCCGGCACCCCACGGTGCTGGCCTCCGCCGCCGCCAGCGTCGACGCACTGTCCGGCGGCCGGACCGTGCTCGGCGTGGGAGCCGGGGACAGCGCGGTCCGGATCCTCAGCGGGACCCCGGCCCGGGTGGACCAGATGCGGGCCGCGGTGGAGACCATCCGCACCCTCACCGGCGGCCACCGCCAGCCCGGACCGCCCCCCTACCGGATCCGGACCGCGCAGGGCCGGCCGGCGCCGGTCCCGGTCTACCTGGGGGTGACCGGCCCGCGGATGCTGCGGCTGGCCGGCGAGCTGGCGGACGGCGCCATCCTCATGTCCGGGGCCGGCGACGAGAGCATCCGGTACGCGCTGTCGCACCTGCGGGAGGGGCTGGCGCGGGCCGGCCGCCGGCCGGAGGAGCTCGACGTGGTGGTCGGGCTCCGCTGCTTCCTGGGCGACCCGGAGCAGATGCGGGAGCAGGCCCGCCCGTTCGCCGCGAAATACCTGCTGCGCTCGCCCGACGCGGTGGCCGCCGCCGGGGTCCAGCAGGTCCCGCGCGACTACCGCGAGCTGGCCGAGACCTACCCCGACCTGGTCCACAGTGAAGACTGGGAGGCCGCGGTGCGGGCCTGCCGGTGGGTCCCCCACGAGGTGCTGGAGCAGTTCTGCGCGGCGTTCATCGTCGGCCCGGACACCGGCGCGATCCGCCGCACCCTGCACCGGCTCCACCGGCACGGGGTGTCGCACGTCATGCTGATGGACTACGCCTCGTACGCGTACCCGTCCGGCCTGGCCGCCGCGGTCGCCCGGGACGTCCTGCCGTCCCTGGCCGCCGGCTGACCGGCCCCGCGCTACCTGCCGCGGGTCCCGACCGCCCGCCGCAGGTAGCGCGCCGGGCCGGAGCGGGGGAGGATCTCGCCGTCCTCCATCACCAGCTCGCCCCGCGCCACCGTCAGCACCGGCCAGCCCCGGAACGTGACTCCCTCGTAGATGCTGTACGGCGCGCCCGACCGGTGCCACTGCGCGGAGACGGTCTTCTCCAGCTCCAGGTCGAGCAGCATCAGGTCGGCGCACATCCCCGGCGCGATCGCGCCCCGGTCGGTCAGGCCGAAGATCCGGGCCGGCCAGCCGGCGGTCAGCTCGGCCACCCGGCGCAGGTCGAGCCGGCCCTTGCCGACCCCCTCGGACAGCAGGACCGGGAGGGTGTGCATCATGTTCGGGAAGCCGGCCGCGGCGTCCCAGATCGACCCGTCCAAGCCCTTCAGCTCCAGTGGCTTGGCACCGTGGTCACTGCCCATGCAGGTGACTCCGGCGTCGGCCAGCCCCTGCCAGAGCCCATCGTTGTCCACACTGGTCCGCACCGGTGGGTTCACCTTGGCCAGGTAGCCGGCCTCGCTGTCCTGGGTGTGGGTCAGGTAGTGGGCGCAGGTCTCGGCGTGGATCGTGGTCCCGCGGGCGGCGGCGTCCCGCACCGCCGCCAACCCGGCCGCCGAGCTGAGGTGGACCACGTACAGCGGGCATCCGGTCTGCCGCGCGAACATCCCGGCACGCTGGATGTTCTCCGCCTCCGCGATCGACGGGGAGGTGAGCGACCAGCTCGCCAGCTGGTCGTCACCGCGCCCCTGCTCGCGCCACTGGCGCCGCATCCGCCAGATGATGTCCTGGTTCTCGGCGTGGACCAGCGCGGTGCCGCCGAGCTCGGCCACCCGGTCGAACCCCTCCAGCAGGTAGCCGTCGTCGACTCCCCGCTTCACCATCGAGCCCGGCTCCGGGTCCCGGCGGCCCATGAAGAACTTGAAGCTGGAGACTCCGAAGTGATCGGCGTACCGGGCGACCGAGGAGAGCTGCTCCTCAGTCATCAGGGTGAGGTGGATCGCGAAGTCGACCAGCGAGTTCTCCTGGTACTTCGGGATCAGCTCGTCCAGGTAGTCGTAGTCGTCGAACGAGCGCTCCATCTTGACGAACGACGTCACCCCGCCGAGCACCCCGTGCGCCGTCTCGGTGGCCAGCTCCCGCTCCGGCTGGTCGGGGGTGACGTACCCGGTGTGCACGTGCGGGTCGATCACCCCCGGCAGCAGCGGCCGGCCCTGCGCGTCGACCGTGCGCCGGGCCGGTGGCCGGTCCACCGTGGTGCTCACGCTCACGATCCGTCCCTCGTGGATGCCCACGTCCGCCCGGACCGGCGGTTGGAACGGGTTGACGACCAGTGCGTCCACCACCAACAGGTCCAGCTTCATCTCGCGTCCCCCATCAGGCCAGGTCGGTCTCGGTCAGCAGGCCGTAGATCTCCGGACGCCGGTCCCGCATGTAGTGGTAGCGGTGCGGGTAGGCGGCCACCTCGGCCAGGTCCAGCTCGGTGCGGACGTGCACCCCACCCCGGTCCAGCGGTCCCTCGGAGCGCAGCTCGCCGGCCGGCGAGATCACCAGGCTGCGGCCGGAGAAGGTCCGCTCGCCCTCCAGCGTCTCCTCGCCGCCCTTGTTGACCGCGACCACGTACACTCCGTTCTGGACCGCCGCGGTCCGCAGCTCGGTGTCCCAGGTCGCGGCCCGGTGCCGCAGGAAGATCGCCACGAAGACGAACACGATCTCGGCTCCCTGCAACGCGAGCATCCGCCAGCTCTCCGGGAACGAGCGGTCGTAGCAGATCAGCGCCCCGACCGTGCCCACGTCGGTGGGGAACACCGGGAAGCCCGGGCCGGGCCGGAAGAAGAACTTCTCGTTCGTGCCCGGGTTGGCGCCGTAGTTGTCGGAGATGTGGTTCTTTCGATAGCACGGCACGGACCGGCCCGACGGCAGCCGACCCGGCACCAGCTCCCCGTCGCGGTCGATCAGCACCGCGCTGTTGTAGAACGTCCGGCCGGGCCCGCCGCGCTCGAAGAACGGCACCCACAGATGGGTGCGATGCTCCCGGGCCAGCGGCGCGAACGCGTCGACCACCTCGCCGGCGGTCAACGCGTAGTCGAAGTAGCGCGCGTCGTTGGTCCCGCAGAAGTACGGAGTGGTGGCCATCTCCGAGAACGCCAGGAAGTCGGTCGGGCCGCCGGCGGCGAGCGCCTCGGCGGCGAGCGACCGCAGCTCGGCGATGCAGTCGGCCGGCGCCGCAGTGGTCCCCGGGTTCTGCACCGCGATCACCTTCACGCCGTTGCCATCGCCGGCGCCGGTGCCGGTGCCGGTGCCGGTGCTCATCGTGCCTCCGTTCCGGCCGACCGCAGCTGGCCGCCGAGCTCGCCGAGATCGGCCAGCCGGGGCAGCCGGTCCACCACCGCCCGCAGCTCGCCGGCCGGCCCGCGCACGCAGTCCTGGACCTTGCTGTCCAACCAGGACCGGGGCAGCTGCCGGTCGGGCGACCCGACCGGCTGCGCGATGCCGCGGCGCAGCGTGCGCCCGTCCCGCAGCCGGACCGTCACCCGCGCCCCGAAGTCCCGGCCGTCCATCTCCGGTGAGCCGGCGGTGGCCTCGGGGTCGGCCACCACGCTCACCCGGGCCATCAGCTCCCGCAGGTCGGGCCGGGCCAGCTGCTGGTCGCCGAAGCTGCCGACGTCGACCCGGCCGTCCAGCAGCGCGAACGCCGCGCAGGCCTGGACCGAGAATCGGGCCTGGTCCCCGGTGTCCGGGTCCGGCCGGTTGGTGTGCGGCAGCCGGCGCGCGTGCAGGGCACACTCGACCGACGCGACCTCCGCCGCGGTGAACCCCGCCTCCTCCCGGAGCTGGAGCACCGCCTCGATGGTGGTGTGGATGGAGCCGCAGCAGGGCCACGCCTTGCGCAGCCCGATCCCCGGCGTGACCACCTGCCAGGTGCCCGGTTTCCGGTGGCCGCGGTCACCGTCCCCGGCCGGGTCCGCGGCCCGGCCGTCGAAGACGGTCCGGAACCCCTGCCGCGCCTCGAACGCGCCCGGGTTGGCGGTGAGCCCACGACCGGCCAGCACCGCCGCGGTGATCCCGCCCTCGCCCGCCCGGCCGCAGTGCAGCGGCTTCGTGCCGGTGCCGAAGTTGGCCTTGATGCCGGAGGCGGACGAGGCCGCGATCGCGAACGCGGTCGCGGTCTGCGCCCGGGTCAGCCCGTACAGCCGGGCCGCCGCGGCGGCCGCCCCGAACACCCCGATCGTGGACGTGGGATGGAACCCCTTCTCGTAGTGGGACGGGTTCATGGCCTCCGCGATTGCCAGGATGCACTCGTACCCCACCACGTAGGCGGCCAGCGCCTCCACCCCCGGGGCCCCGACCTCCTCGGCCACCGCCAGCGTGGTGGGGACCAGGATCGCGCTGGTGTGCCCGCCGAACCCGAGCAGGGTGGCGTCGTCGAAGTCCTCGGCGTGGGCGCAGGTCGCGTTCACCAGCGCCGCCGTGGCGGCGCTGGTGCCGTCCCCGCCGACCACGCTCGACCGGCCCCGGCCGCCCAGCTCGGCCGCCGCTCCGGCCACCACCGCCCCGGCCGGTGCCCGCCGGCCGGCGACCATCACCGCCACCGTGTCCAGATAGGACTCCTGTGCGGCGGCGACCGCCTCCGGTGGCAGGTCCTCGGCCCGGGTCGCGGTCACTACCTCGGCCAGCTCATCGAAGTAGGCCATCCCGGACACCTCCGTCCACCGGGACCTCCGCCCAGGGCAGGACCCGGCTGAACCGCGGGAGGACGCTCTCCACCGCGTACCGGTGCGCCTCCTCCGAGTACGATGCGCAGGCGTCGCTGACGACGATGACGTCCACGTCCCGGTCGTACGCGTCCCGCACGGTGGTCTCCACCCCGACGTTGGTGAAGATCCCGCCGACCAGCAGCAGGCGTACCCCCAGCGCCCGCAGGTAGACCTCCAGCGGGGTGGCGTAGAAGGCGCTGACCCGGCGCTTCACGATGTCGATGTCACCGTCCTGCCGGGACAGCGGCGCGACCAGCTCGGCGCCGGGTGTGCCGGCGACCAGCCGGGGCCGGTCCGGCTGGGTGCGGCGGCGGCCCGCGTCGGTGTCGGCACGCGGCGCGTCCCGGTTGCCGGGCAGCCGCTCGACCCTGACCCAGATCACCGGCACCCGGTTCGACCGGGCCCAGGTGGCCGCCACCGCCGCGGTACGGACGGGCCCGTCCGCCCACGGGTGCAGCCCGCCGCTGCCATCGCCGGCGATGTCGTTCTGGAAGTCGATCAACAACAGCCCGAGACCGCCTCCCGGGACCCGCTCCTGCTCACTCATCTCCCGCCTCCTCTGTCAGCTCGTCATCGGGGGGACGGTCGGCCGGGACCGGCCGGACCGGGCCCTCCCCCCGCTGGTAGACCATCACCGTGCGATGGAAGGTCAGCACGATCTCGCCCTTCTGGTTGAGGGCCCGGGTCCGCACCCGGACGATCCCGGTGCTCGGGCGGCTCTTCGACTCGCGCACCGACAGCACCTCCGACTCGGAGTAGATGGTGTCGCCCTCGAAGACCGGATGGACCAGCCGCACGTCGTCCCAGCCCAGGTTCGCGAACACGTTCTGGGACACGTCCATCACGCTCTGGCCGGTCGCCACCGCGAGGGTCAGCGCCGAGTTGACCAGCGGCTGCCCGTGGGCGGTCTGGCTGGAGTAGTGGTGGTCGATATGGAGCCGGGCGGTGTTCTGGGTCAGCAGCGTGAACCACATGTTGTCGGCGGTCGTGATGGTCCTGCCGATGGGGTGCTCGTAGATGTCGCCCACCACGAAGTCCTCGAGGAAGCGCCCTTCCCAGCGGTGTCGGTCGGTCATAGAACCACCCTCTTTCCGGTGTCGGCCGCGGCCGGACGGGTACCGTCCGCGGCGGGGATGTGCGGACTGGCGAGCGCGGCCGCCCCCTCCAGGCTGAGCTGGAGGTGGCCGCCGGAGACGCCAGTGAGCAGGCACGCCTGCAGGACCAACAACCCCCACGCCCCCAGCAGCGGGTCGGCCCAGGGCAGCGCGGCCAGTGGCCGCCGGCCGCCGGCCCACAGCAGCCCGGCCGCCGCGGCCGCCTGCTCGCCCAGCCCGGGGGCGCCGTCGTCGGGCGGGTCGAACGCGGTCAGGGACAGGCGCAGCAGCTGCGGCGCGCGGGTCTCGAACCACCGCTTGGTGAACCCGAGCTGGGCCAGCGCCCGGGGCGTGTAGGCGTAGACGAGCACGTCCGCGTCCCGCAGCAGGGCCGCCAGCGCGGTCCGGCCGTGCGGGGTCCGCGCGTCCAGCGTCCGGCTCTGCTTGCCCTGGCCGAACCGGGCCGCCGCACCGGGTCCACCCGGTCGCTCGACCCGGACCACCCGCTCGCCGCCGTGCGCCAGCTGCTGGCACAGCCACGGCCCGGCCCACAGCGGGGTCCAGTCCACGATGGTCCGCGGGCCGCGGCGGCCCGGCCGCGCGCCGGCCGCCCGCAGCGGCGACTGGAGCCGGACCGCCGGGGGACGCGCCGGGCCGGGGCGGACGGCGCCGACCAGCAGACGGCACTCCCGCGCCACCCGGGTGACGTGGTCGACCGGCAGGTCGGCGATCCGGCCGCCGCCCTGCCGAAGCACCGCGTGGAGCAGCCGCCGGTCGTCGCCGTCCCGCCACCGGGCGACCACCCAGCCGTCGCCGCACCGGAGAGTCTCGACATCGGATGGTGGTTGCTCCGGCAGGCCGGCGACCAGCCCGGCGGCGGTGCCGGCCGGCTCCAGCAGGGAGGCCGGCCCACCGGAGCCGATCCCGCGCAGCGCCGCCCCGGCCACCCGCAGCGCCAGGTAGGTGGTGGCCACCGGCCACCCCGGGCCGCGCCGGTCCCCGGCCCGGACGGTGGCCGCGGTGACCCCCGCCTGCCGCCGGACCGCCGCCTCGCCGCGCCAACCCGGGAGCACGACCAGGTGCTCCCGGCCGTCCTCGGCCCGGAGCCGGAGCGTCTCCGCACCGCCGTCGAGCCGGAGCGTCTCCGCACCGCCGTCGGAACCGGTGGCCGCCGCTCCCAGCCCGCCCAGCAGCGACCCGGCGCGGGCGGCCGGGCCGGCCGGGTGGCCGGAAGTCACGACCGACCAGCCGGACAGCAGGCGGCCGGGCAGCAGCGGCTCAGGCGATCGGCGCAAGCTCACCTCCGTCGACGACTCCGGACACTGCCAGCTCGGCGCCGGCCCGCGGGTCGCCGTCCAGCAGCACCGCCGCCCCCGGACCGCCGGGCGCCAGCCGCCCGTACCCGGCCCGGCCCAGCCCCGAGTGGTCGGCCGCCCAGGTGGTCAGCGCGCTGAGCGCCTGGGACCAGCTCAGCGCCTCGTCCGGGCCGATGGTCCGGCCCGCCGCGGTGACCCGGGACCGGGCCGCGTGGAACGCCCGCACCGGCTCCACCGGGCCGGCCGGGGCGTCCGAGCCGACCGCCAGCCGTACCCCGGCGCGCAGCCAGGAGGCCAGCCGGTAGAGCCCGTCCCCGCCCGGCGCCACCTCCTCGGCGAGGTGGCGGTCGCCGTGCGCGGACACGAACGACGGGTGGGTCACCACCACCGCGCCGAGCCGGGCCAGCCGGTCCAGCCACTCCGGCGGGCACACCGCGGCGTGCTCGATCCGCAGCCCCCGCCGGTGCCGCGGCGGCACCGCCTCGGCGGTCCCGATCACCGCCGCGAGGGTCTCCACCTCGGTGCAGTGGACCGCGACGTCGAAGCCGCGCCGCCAGCTGGCGGGCAGGGTCTCGGCGAGCTCCTGCGCCGAGCCGGGCATGAGCTTGTGCCCGGTCACCGGCACCGGCGGGGCGGCCAGCGCGGCCGAGGGGGCGGCCAGCGCGGTGACCCGCTGGCGGACCAGCCCGTCCGCCCGCCACCGCGCCAGCGCGGCCAGCTCGGCGCCGCCGTTGGTGCAGGTCGCGTCGGCCATCCCGAGCACCCCGTGCCGCCGCAGCTCCGCCGACCAGCCGGCCAGTGCTCGGGCGAAGTCGGCCTCGCCGGTGAGCCGCCCGGCGGCCCGCCGGAACCAGCCGGTGTGGTCCACGATCTGCCCGGTCGGGGCGCCGGTGGGGTCCCGCTCGACCTCCGGACCGGCGCCGCCGTCCCGGCCGGCCACCCCTAGCGCCGCCAGCGCGGCGGTGTTGACCGACCAGGCGTGCAGCGACCGGTGGCGGATCCGGACCGGAACGCCGCCGCTGGCGGCGTCCAGCTCGCTCCGGCGGGGCGGCCGGCGCTCGGCCAGGTGCTCGGGCTGCAGCCCCCAGAACGACCGCCAGCCGGCGCCGGCCCGGCAGCCGGCCGCCACCTCGGCCAGCAGCTCGCCGATCGACCGGCACCGGCTCACGTCCCGGTACGCGGACCGGGCCGCGCTGGCCCGGACGTGCACGTGCGCGTCCACGAAGCCCGGCACCAGCCAGCGGCCGGCCGCGTCGACCCGGGGCGCCCCGGCCGGCAGGCTCGACTCGACCTCCGATCGGCCGCCCACCGCGCTGACCCGGCCGGCAGCGTCGACCCCCAGCGCACTGCCCGCCACGCCGGTCCCGGCGCCGGCCCACACCACCGCGTTGACCACCGCGAAGGGTGCGGGCACCGGCTCGCCGGGCCGGACCGGGCGGGCGGCGCTCACCGGAACAGCTCCACCAGCTGGCGCCGGAGCAGCTTGCCGGTGTCCGAGTAGGGAAGCTGGTCGGCGCGCAGGAACCGGGCCGGGACCTTGAACGAGCTCAACCGCTCCCGCGCCCACCCGGTCAGGGTGGCGTCGTCGACCGGCGTGGCCAGCACCACCACCGCCCCGACCACCGCGCCCCACTCCGGGTCGGGGATGCCGACCGCGGCCACGTCCCGCACCGCCGGGTGCTGGCGCAGCACGGCCTCCACATCGGCCGGCGCGATGTTCTCGCCACCCCGGATGATCATGTCGTCGGCCCGCCCGAGCAGGAACAGGAAGCCCTCGTCGTCCAGGTATCCCCGGTCCCCAGTGACGAAGTAGACGTCCGGCCCGGCGTCCCGGCGCGACCGGTACTCGCCGCTGACCTGCGCGCCGCGCACCGCCACCTGGCCCGCGGCGCCGGCCGGCAGCGGCCGCCGGTCCTCGTCGAGCACCGCCAGCGACACGCCGGGCAGGGCCCGGCCCACCGATCCCAGCCGCGCCTGGACCCGCGGGTCGGCGCTGTCCAGCGCGGCCCGGTGGTCGTCCGGCCCCAGCACGGCGATGGTGGAGCTGGTCTCGGTCAGGCCGTACGCGTTCACGAAGCCGACCCGGGGCCCGAACCCGGCCAGCGCCCGCCGGATCAGCGGCTCGCCGCACGGCCCCCCGCCGTACGCGAGGTGGCGCAGCTGGCCGGGTGCCCCGTGCGGGTCCCGCTCCAGCTCGTCGACGATCCGGGCCAGCATGGTGGGCACCACGAAGGCGTGGGTGACCCGCTCCTGGCGGGCGAGCGCCAGCCAGTCCGCGGCCGAGAACCGGGGCAGGAAGACCATCCGGCGCCCGGCGTACAGGGCGGTGACCACCCCCATCACCCCGGCGATGTGGTACGGCGGTACGGCCACCAGCGCGGTCTCGCCGTCGGCCGCGGCACCCGGCTCGGCCGAGCCGACCACATAGGAGGTGAGGTGCCGGTGCCGGAGCAGCACCGCCTTCGGGCGGGCGGTGGTCCCGCTGGTGTAGAGGCTGACCGCGACCTGCTCCGGGTCCACGTCGGGCAGCTCGGTGTCCAGGTCCGGCGGGTCGGGGTCGAACGACACGACCTCCCGGCCGGCGGCCAGCGCCCGCGCCCGGTCGCGCATGCCGGGACCGTGGCCAAGCAGCGCCGGACCCAGCCCCGCCAGCAGCGGCCCGAGCGCGTCGTCCCGCAGCCGGTAGTTGAGCGGCGCGAAGGTCAGCCCCGCCAGGCCGCTCGCGTACAGCGCCTCCACGAACTGCGGCCCGGCCTCCCCGAGGTAGGCCACGGTGCCGGCGCCGGACCGGGCCGCCCGGCCGGACAGCTCCCCGGCCCGGCGCTGCGCCCGCGCCGCGAACCCGGCCACGTCCCACCGCCGGCCGGCGGCCGCCAGCGCGGGCCGGTCCCCGGCCACGCTGACCGCGATGTCCAGCAGGGTGGCGAGGTTCATGCCGGTCCGCCGTCCCGGGCAAGCTGCCGGGCGGCCCGGCGCAGCTCAGGCACCAGCGCGTCGGCGGGCACCACGCCGTCCACCAGGCCCCAGGCGCGGGCGGTGGCGGCGTCCACCGGCTGCCTGGTGACCACCATCTGCAGGGTGCGGTGCCGGCCGATCCGGGCCGGGAGGCTGACCGTCCCGCCGGCGCCCGGCACCAGGCCCATCCCGGCCTCGGGCAGCCGGAAGGTGGTCTCCGGGGTGGCCAGCAGCACCCGCGCGAACGCGGGCAGCTCGACCCCCGCGCCGACGCAGGCCCCGTGCGCGCCGGCCACCAGGCGCCCGGAGAGCCGGCGCAGCCGGCGCGGCACCGACCGGGCAAGCCGGAGCCGGTGGCCGTCCACCCCGCCGGCGACGGTGCCGAACTCGTCCAGGTCACCGCCGGCGCAGAACGACCGGCCGGCGCCGCGCAGCACCACCGGGCGCCCCGCCGGGCCGGCGGCGACGGCGTCGAGGGCGTCGCACAGC
This sequence comes from Micromonosporaceae bacterium, assembly GCA_009377645.1. GTDB lineage: Bacteria > Actinomycetota > Actinomycetes > Mycobacteriales > Micromonosporaceae > Natronosporangium. Next base: position 72,472 of record WHTQ01000001.1, read on the forward strand.
TCCTCGCGCATCCGCGCGTCGAACGCGTTGCGCCGGTGCGGTCGGGACAGCACCAGCTCCACCCGGTCCGCGCCGTCCCGCACCGCCACCCGGGATCCGGGCTCGGCGTCCCGGGCGCGGCCGGCCCGGCCCACCAGCCAGGCCAGGTGCTCCGGGCCGCCCTGCAGGGTCGAGTAGGCCAGCGACTCGCCGGTCAGCGAGGGCCGGGGAGCGCGCAGCAGCTGCGCGGCCAGCAGGCACGCGTCGGGCGCCGCCCGGATCCGGTCGACCCAGCCCGCCAGCACCCCGGCCAGCCCGGCCGGGTCGGACTCCAGGTTGAACAGCCGGTCACCGGCGCCGGTCCGGGACCCGACCCGCACCCGCAGGTCGCAGCCGGCGATCACCGGCCGGACCGCCGGCGGCACGTGGTCTGCCCGGACCACCCCGACCGTGACCAGCGGGCTGCCGGCCAGGTGCCCGGCGGCGACGCCCGGGCCGGCCGCGGCGGCGGCCAGCCAGCCGGCCAGGTCGCCGGCGACCACCGCCACCCCGGCGCGGTCCGCCGCCCGCGGGTCAGCCAGGTCCCACGGCGCCACCGGCGCGGCCAGCGCGGCCGGGCCGATCGTCAGTCGCTCGACGGAATCCGGCGCATGTCGAGCGGCCGCATCGGTTGCCGGCAGCATATGAACGCACCCCCCTCCGACTCCTTCACGCACAGCAGCGTCCCCCCGCAGCTGGCGCACTCGTAGCGCTTGCCGAGCTTCGCCCCGGGCCCGGCACCCGGCTGCCCGCCGGTCATGAGTGCCCCTCCTCGTCCAGGTAGGCGCCGTCTGCGGCGTCTCCGGTGGCCGGCGGGTGGGCCCGCCGGCCGGCCCCGCTGACCGGCACCAGGTCCTCGCCGTGGCACCGGGCGGTGCCCGTACCGCGCCGGGTCACCACCGCCTCCGCGCCGCAGGCCGGGCATTGCAGCTTGACCCCCATCACCGACATGTTGCCCTCGCCTGGGCGCTCCGGCATCGTCCACTCCCTCCACTCCCCGTCACTGCAGGACTCCGGTCTCGACCAGGTGCGCGTAGTCGGCCGCGGACCGGCCGAGCAGCTCCCGCACCACGTACTCGTTGTCCTCCCCCATCAGCGGCGCCCGGCCGACCTGGCCGGTCTCCCCCCACCACAGCCACGGTTCCCGGTAGACCATCTCCCAGCCGATCACCGGGTGCTCGGTCTCCAGGTAGGTGCCGCGGCTGCGGTAGTGTGGGTGGTGGAACCGGTCCCCGGCGTCGGTCACCGCGCCGGCGGCGACGCCGGCCGCCTGCAGCACCTCCATCGCCTCGACGTGGTCCCGGTCCAGGCACCAGCCGGACAGCGCCTGCTCGATCGCCTCCGGCGTCCCGGCCGGATCGACCCCCAGCAGCTCGGCGATTCGCCGGAGGTCCTCCGGCCCCTCGGCCTGGACGGTCACCCAGCTGTCCTCGCCCCGGCAGCGCAGGCAGGCCTGGAACGCCTCGCCCCCGTAGCCGCCGTTGCCCACCACCGGCGGGTCGCCGCCGAGCAGGTCGACCGCCACCACCGCCTCGCCGACCGTGGCCAGGCCGGCCTCCAGCTGGGACACGTCGATGTGCTCGCCGAGGCCGGTCTGGTTGCGCCGGTAGATCGCGGCGAGCAGCGCGAACGCGCCGTGCAGGCTGGCGTTCGGGTCCGGGTACGCCTGCTGGATGCCGATCGGCTCCTCGCCCGGGTAGCCGGCCAGCGAGTCCAGCCCGGAGTACGCGGCGATGGTGGACGCGTAGCTGCGCAGCTCCCGCAGCGGTCCCTGCTGCCCGCCGCCGGACAGCGACAGCATCACCAGGTCCGGCCGCTGCTCGGCCAGCCGCTCGTAGCCGAGCCCGGCCCGGTCCAGCACTCCCGGCGCGAAGTTCTCGATCGCCACGTCGCAGTGCCGGACCAGCTCCAGGATCAGCTCCCGGCCGGCGTCGCTGCGGAAGTCCACTGTGAGGCTGCGCTTGCCGCGGTTGACGTTGTGGAACATCGGCTGCTGCTCCGGGTCCGGCTCGGTGCCCACGATCGGCCGGCCGACCCGCATGTAGTCCAGCCGCTTCCGCGTCTCGACCTTGATCACCTCGGCCCCGAGGAAGCCGAGCATCTGCCCGGGCACCGCCCCGGCCCAGACCCAGCCGAAGTCGAGCACCCGCACCCCGTCCAGCCTCATCGCCCCTCCTCCCGGACCGGCACCGGACCCGGCGGGGTGAGCGACGCGGTGCGGAACCGGAACGGTGGCCGGGGGGCAGTGACCGGCACCCCGGTCCCGCCCTCGAAGGTCTCCAGGCACCCCCGCTCCCGCAGCGCCGGATCGTCGCGCACCTCGCTGACCGTCTGCACCTGGGCGGCCGGGATCTTCCGCCGCCGGCACTCGGCGGCGATCTCGGCCCGGGTGCGGGCCATGAACCACGGCGCCAGCGCCGCGTCCACCGCGTCGCCGTGCTCGTCGTTCATCGCCCGCCGGGAGCCGAACGGCCGCTCGGCGTACCAGTCGGCCTTTCCGACCATCTCCAGGAACTCGCGGTACTGGTGCTTCTCCGAGGCCTGGATGGCGATCCAGCCGTCCTGGCACCGGAACAGCTGGTGCGGGTACGGCGCGCCGAGTACCCGGTGGCCGTAGCGCCCCCGGACCCGGTTGCCGAACAGGTACGCGACCAGGGTGGTGCCGGTGTGGACGGTGGCCCACACGTCGGTGACCGACACCTCCGCCACCGCCGGCTCTCCGGCCGGCCGGTCCGGCGCGGACTCGCCCGCCGGGCCGCACAGGTGGCCGAGCACCGCGATCCCGGCGATCAGCCCGCCCTGCACCGCGCCCTGCATCAGCGGGATCTTCAGCGGCGGCCGGTCCGGCTGCCCGATCGCGACGTTCACCCCGCCGAACGCCGAGGTCACGATCTCCGGGCCGCGGTAGCCGGCGTACTGGCCGGACTCGCCGAACGGGCTGATCAGCGCCACCACCCGCACCGGGAGCCGGCGGACCAGCTCGTGGTCGATGCCGAGCGCGGCCCGGCGGGCCGGCTCCAGGTCCACAATGCACGCGTCCGCGCCCTCGCACAGCCGCACCAGGTCGGCCCCGGTGGCGATGCCGGCCACCGGCTTCCCCTCGTTGAAGTAGTCGAACGCGGCGGTGGTGTGGCGCCCGTCCGCCCGGTGCGGGAACGAGCCGCGGTGGCGCAGCGGGTCACCCTCGCCCGCCTCCAGCTTCACCACCTCGGCGCCCAGCCGGCGCAGCAGCTTGCCGGCGTAGCCGCCGGCCCCGCGCTCGCTGAGCTCGACGCAGCGCAGCCCGGCCAGCGGGTGGACCGGCCCGGTCATGACCCACCGCCGTCCCGGCGCGGGGCGGTTCGGCTGGGCAGCGCCACCGTCGCCAGCCCCGGCATGGTGCGCTCGCCGAGCTGGTTCTCGCCCCACACCTCGCAGTCGACCAGCCACCGGTCGCCGTCCTGGTAGGTCGAGGTGACGGTGCCCTTCAGCCAGGTGGTGTCGCCGATCACGTTGAACCCGCGCAGCTCGGCCCGCAGCCGGACCAGCCGGCCCAGGTCGCCCATCCAGTTGGTCAGCAGCGTGGCCAGCCAGGAGATCCGCTGCGGCCCATAGTCGTACGCGCCGGGCGCCCCCAGCCCCTTGGCGGTGCTCGCCTGCATGTGGCCCAGCCCGGTGTACTCCACCCCGGCGCCGCGAGCCTGCCGGAAGTAGTGCGCCGGGTGCCGCTTCGCCTCCCGGAGCAGTACGCCGTGCGAGCCGCGGGACCGGCCGACCCCGATCAGGTAGGCGGTGATGTCCATGTGGCTCAGCGGGCCGCGGACGATGGCGGGCAGCGCTTCGCCGGCGGTCACGTCCTCCACGTACCGCGGCTCGCCGCCCCGGATGCCCGACTCCTCCGCCCCACTGAGGTGCTCGATCTCGTCCAGCTGCGCCTCGGGGTAGTCGTGCCGGGACGGCCGGTCCGCCGGCTGCTCCTGCTTGTCCTCCTTCTTGTCCGCAGTGGACTTCAGCCGGTCGCGCTCGTGCCGGGTGCTCCACCCCTCGGCCACCGCGACCAGCTCGTCGCGCTGGTTGAAGTAGCTGGTCTCGGTCCGGGTCAGCACCAGCCGGGAGGACAGCCGGCTGGACTTCTCCTCCACCCCGGTGACCCGCTCGGTGCAGGCGATCTGGTCGCCCGGCTTCACCTGCCGGAACCACCGCCAGTCGTTGCCCCCGAAGAACCCGTGCACCCCGGGCAGGCCGAACCGGGTCCGTCCCGGGTAGTGCCGGGCGTACGGGAAGCACGGGTGCGCGACGATCCCGCCCCACCTGGTCCAGGTCGCGTACTCGGGGTCGCGGAACAGCGGGTTGAGGTCCCCGATCCCGTTGACGAAGTTGCGCAGCGTGTCGGGCGTGGCGAACCGGACGAACCGCTCGGTGCGCAGCTCCCGCCCGACCAGGGCGTACAGCTTCTCCAGCGCCTCGTCGGTGATCCGGCCCCGCGGCTCGGCCGGCTGCTGGTCACGGTCCATCAGTGCAACACCTCGCTGGTCTCCAGCTCGTCGATCTCCTCGTCGGACAGACCGAGGACCTGCCCGTACACGTACCGGTTGTCCTGCCCGATGCTCGGCGACCACTGCACCGGCGGCAGCGCGGACCGGCTGAACCGCCACGGCGGCCCGACGCTGAGGTGCTCCCCCCGCTCCGGGTCCCGGGCCATCCTGACCGTCCCCCGCTCCCACAGGTGCGGGTCGCGCGCCAGGTCCTCCCCGCTCATCACCGGCACGGCGGGGATCCCCCGCTGCTGCAGCGCGAACGCCGCCCCGTACGGCCCCCGGCGGCTGGTCCACCCGGACAGCGCAGGGTCGATGTCGGCCCGCCGGCCGGCCCGGCCGGCGACCGTCCCCAGTGCCGGGTCGACCGTCCACTCCGGCCGTTCCAGCAGCCCGCACAGGCGCTGCCAGGACTCCTCCGTGCGGACCGAGACCGCCACCCACCGGTCGGTTCCCGCGCACCGGTAGACCCCGCTGGGCTCGGCTCCGGCCTCCCGGTCGCCGGTGCGCTCCGGTGCCCGGCCGGAGACCGTCCGCTCGACGAACGCGTGCCCGGCCAGCAGCGTGGCGGCGTCCCGGTTCGCCAGGTCGACGTACTGGCCGCGGCCGGTCACCTGCCGCTGCCGCAGCGCGGCCAGCACCGCGAAGGTGCCGAACAGCCCGCAGACGTGGTCCATCGGGTTGCGCATCTCGACCGGCGGTCCGTCCGGGTAGCCGCCGAGGCTGCTCAACCCGGACAGCGCGCTGAACAGCGGGGCGTACCCCGGCCGGGCGGCGTCCGGACCCTGCTGCCCGTTGGCGGACAGCGACACCATCACCAGGTCCGACCGGCGGGCGCTCAGCACCGGGTAGTCCAGCCCCAGCCGGGCCATCACCCCGGGGCGGAAGTTCTCCACCACCACATCGGACCGGGCGGCCAGCTCCCGGGCCAGCTCCTGCCCGCGCGGGGTACGCAGGTTCAGCGAGGCCGACAGCCGGTGGGACAGCAGCTGGTCGAACGCCGGGACGTAGTCCCGACCGTAGATGGGGTGCTCCTTGCGGTGAGTGTCCCGCTTGGTGCGGCTCTCGATCCGGATCACCTCGGCACCGAGCATCCCGAGCATCAGGGTCGCGAACGGGCCGGCCGCGTACCACGAGAAGTCCGCGACCCGTACCCCCTGGAGTGGCCTGCGCGCCATTCCCGCCTCCGTTCCGGCTTGCTGGGTGCGGCTCACAGCGCACCCCGCGACCGCAGCCCGTCGATCTCGGCCGCCGACATGCCGAGGTAGCTGCCGTAGATCTCGGTGGTGTGCTCCCCCAGCCCGGGCGCCGGCCGCTCGTCGATCGGCTCCCCGCCGGTGCCGAGCCGGAACGGCATCCGGGGGTAGCTGCCCGGCCCGGCCCGCGGGTGGTCGATGCGCTGGAACGACCCGCGCTCCCGCGCGTGCGGGGTCGCCATCGCCTCGTCCACGTCGTAGTACGGCGCGATCGGGCAGGCAGAGGTCTGCCCGATCGCGGCGAGCTGGTCCCGTTTGCGGGTGCGCATCCACTCCCGGAGGTGCTGGTTGACCTCCCGGCCGTGGCGGGCTCGGTCCCGGCCGGTGGCGAACCGCTCGTCGGCGGCCCACTGCGGGTTTCCCATCAGCCCCACCAGGTCTTGCCACTGGTGCTCCTCCAGCGGCAGCACCTCGACGTAGCCGTCGGCGCAGGGCATCACGCCGCCGAAGGTGAACCCGCGGCTGGCGGTGGTCTCCAGCACCCCGTCGAAGAACCGCATCACCGGCAGGTGGTTGAGCGAGAGCTGGGCGTCCTGGGCGGAGACGTCGACGAACTGGCCCCGCCCGGTGTGGTCGCGGTCGAGCAGGGCGGCCAGCGCCCCGGTCGCCGCGGTCAGCCCGGTCTGGTAGCCGGCGAGGTGGCCGCCGGCGCCGACCGGCGGCCGGTCCGGGAACTGCTCGTGGAGCAGGCCCGCGCCCAGCAGGTAGCCCTCGCCGCCGGCGTGGAAGATGGTGTGCTCGCTGCCGGCGAAGCCGTGGTACGGGCCGGTCGCGCCGAACGGGCTGGTGGCCACCACCACCAGCCGCGGGAACTGTTCCGGCAGCCGCTCCACAGGCAGCTCCGGGCTGTGCTCCACGCCGTGCTCCTCGGCCAGCCCGGTGGTGTCGACCAGCAGCACGTCGAAGCACGGGAGCAGCCGGTAGAGCAGCTCCCGGCCGTCCGGGTGGGCCAGGTTGGCGGTGACCGCCCGCTTGCCGGTATTCAGGAACAGGAACAGCGCCGGATCCGGGCCATCCGGGTCCCGGGTGGGGTCCCCGGCCGGGTACCGCTCGAGCTTCACCACCTCCGCCCCGAACCCGGCCAGCAGCTTGCCGGCGAACGCCGCGCTGACCTGCCCCGACACCTCGAGGACCTGCACATCGCCGAGCATGGTCACTGCGCTCCTCCCGTCCGGGTACGGCCGCCGCCGGTCATGGTGTGAGGACCCACTTCCCGAAGCCGTCGCGGGACTCCAGCCGCTGGTGGACCTCCCGCACCTCCGGCAGCGGGCGGACCTCGCAGATGGTGGGGGTGAGCACGCCCTCGCCCACCAGCCGCAGCACCGAACGCACGTCCGCGGTGGTGGCCCGCCGGGCGCCCACCACCCGGATCTCCCGGCGGAACAGCTCCACCAGGTCCAGCGGCACCACCTCGCCGGCGTGCGCACCCACCACGATCATCGTTCCGCCGACCGCGAGCGCCGCGAGCGCGTCCTGGAAGATCTCCCCGCCCGCGGTCTCGCACACGTAGTCGACCGGCCGGCCGATCCGGCGTACCCCGTCGACCAGGCTCTCGGCCCGGTAGTCGATCCCGGCGTCGGCCCCGGCGGCCAGGCACCGCGCGACCCGCGCGGCCGAGCCGGCCGCCGCGATCACGGTGGCGCCGCACCCGGCGGCGACCTGGAGCGCCGCCGTGCCCACCCCGCCGGCCGCCCCGGTCACCAGCACGGTGCTGCCGGGCGGCACCCGGGCCAGCCGGACCAGCGCGTGCCAGGCGGTGCCGAAGGCGATCTGGGTCGCCGCCGCGTCGACGTGGCTGACCACCTCCGGCAGCGGCACCAGCCCCCGCTCCGGCACCGCCACCAGCTCGGTGTAGCCGCCGCCGATGTTGACCCCGGGCAGCAGGGCGGCCGGGCAGTTGTTGTCCTCCCCGCGGACGCAGTAGTCGCACCTGCCGCACGAGATGTGGGCGCGCACCAGCACCCGGTCGCCCACCCGGGTGTGCGCCACCCGGTCGCCCAGCTCCACCACGTCACCGGCGATCTCCCGGCCCAGGGTGTGGGGCAGCGGGATGTCGTAGCGGGACCGGCCGCGCCGGATGTCGAGGTCCAGGTGGTTCACGCCGCACGCCCGGACCCGCACCAGCACCTGGTCCGCGACGGGCACGGGCGCCGGCCGGTCCACCAGGTCCAGCACGGCCGGCCCCCCGAACCGCTCGAAGCTGGCGGTCAGCGTACCGGTCATCCCGGCCCGCCCTCGGTGGCCGCGGTCAGGTAGCCCCGCACCACGTCCCGCTCCCGCAGCTCGGGCCGGCGGCCGGCCGGGGCGCCGTACCCGCCGCCCCCGGGGGTCCGGTAGGTGAGCACGTCGCCGGGCGAGAGCACGGCCTCCTGGTGCCCGTCCACCAGCACCCCGTTGATCAGGACCTCGCCGCGGGCGCCCGGCTCGCCGCCCTTCACCCCGGCCGGCGCGCGGTGCAGCCGGCCCGGGTAGACGCAGAAGGTGACCGGCCGGTCCGGGTCGATGTCCCCGTCGGCCGGCACCCGGATCCGGAACTCCTCGCCCAGGCCGCCCCGGGTGGTGCCGGCCCCGCCGGAGCCGGCCCGCAGCGCCCGCTCCTCGACGATCAGCGGGGTCTCGGTCTCGATCACCTCGGTCGGGATGTCCCGCACGTTGGGCGGGAACGCCACCGCCGAGACCCCGTCCCGGTCCGGGCGGGCGCCCAGCCCGCCCATCGCGTGCGCGTTGAGCAGGAACGGCCGCCCGTCCCGGCGGGTGCCGGCGACCGTGAACAGCCACACCGGGCAGGCGCCCGACTCGGCCAGCACCTTCTCCGGGACCGCGTCCGCGAACGCCGAGAACAGCATGTCCGGGATCCGCAGGCCGACGAAGTGCCGCCAGTGGCAGGCCGCCGGGTAGCGGGCGTTGAGGATCGACCCGACCGGCGCGGAGATCTCCACCGGCCGGTACGAGCCGTCGTTGTTGGGCAGGAACGGCGCGACCGCCAGCTTCACCCCCAGGACCGTGTACGCGCGGGTGTAGTTGAGCACGCAGTTGATCGGCTTGGAGACCTGCGGCGAGGTGCCGGCGAAGTCGATGGCCACGGTGCCGTCCCGGACCACGATCCGGGACACCAGCCGGAGCGGCTGGCCGGCGTCGTCGCGCTGCTCCAGGTCCGCCTCCCCGGCGTACTCCCCGTCGGGCAGGGTGCGGATCGCGTCCCGCATCTGCCGTTCGGTGGTCCGGATGATCGCCTCCGCCGCCCCGTCCAGGGTCTGGAGGCCGAACATGTCCATCGACTCCAGCACCCGCTCGATCCCGACGTGGGTGGCGGCCACCTGCGCCCGGATGTCGCCCAGCACCTTCTCCGCGAACCGCACGTTGAGCGCGATCGTGTCCACGATGTCCTTGCGCGGCCGGCCCGCCACGTACATCTTCAGCGGCGGCAGCAGCAGCCCCTCCTCGTAGACGGTCCGGCTCTCCGGGGAGGCCATCCGCCCGCCGATGTCCATCTGGTGGGCGGAGGTAACCACCATCCCGACGAAGCTGCTGCCCCGGTAGATCGGCGAGGCGGCGTACAGGTCGTTGTTGTGGCCGCAGCCGATCCACGGGTCGTTGGTGATCACGACGTCCCCGGCCGACAGGTCCGCCGGGCCGAACCGCCGGAGGATCTCGCGTCCCAGGTACGGCATCGCTCCGATGTGTCCGGTCGCGGACTCGGACGACTGCGCCAGCATGTTGCCGTGGTGGTCGAAGATGCCGACCGAGTAGTCGTGGTTCTCGCGCAGCACCGTCGAGAAGCCGGTCCGGGCGATGCTGTACCCCACCTCGTCGGCGATCGACAGGAACCGGGTCCACAGTGCCTCCAGCCGGATCTGGTCGATCCCGGCCACGCCCCCCGCGTCGTGTTCGTCAGTCATGCCGCCCCCGTCTCACGAGATCTCGATCAGGAAGTGCCCGCCGGCCAGCCGGACCACGGTCGCGTCCGAACCGGCCACCACACTTGTCTCCGCCTGCTCGATGATGCAGGGGCCAGGCACCGTGGTGCCCTCCGGCAGCAGGTCGCCGACCACCACGGCGAACTCCGCCCACTCGTTGGTCGCCAGGTCGTACGCCGGCCGGGTGCCGGTGGTGGCGGTCCCGGCGACGGTCGCCGCGGCAGTGCCCGACCAGGGCACCCCGCGGTCGACCGCCTCCCCCCGTACCCGCACCCGGACCAGGTCCAGCGGCACGTCGTCGTACGTGTAGCCGTACTGCCGGGAGTAGGCCGCGTCGAACGCCTGCCGGACCCACTGCGCGGTGAGCTCCTCCGGCCGCTCGCACAGGTCCAGCGGCACGGCGTAGTCCTGCCCGCTGTAGCAGGCGTCGATCTCGGCGTGCAGCCGCACCTCCCGACCGGGAGCGGCCAGCTCCAGCGCGTCGCTCACCTCGTCGGCCAGTTCCTGGCGGGTCGCGAACACCTCGGCCGGGGACACCGCGTCGAACCGCACCCGCAGCGCCCGGCTGGCCAGATAGGACACCGGCGCCACCATGAACCCCAGGGCGGAGGCCAGCCCGGCCGCGTACGGGACGATCACCCGCCCGATGCCCAGCTTGCGGGCCAGGCCGTAGGCGTGGACCGGCCCGGCGCCACCGGAGGCGACCAGCGTCCGCTTGGTCCTGTCGACCCCCCGCTCGGCCAGGTAGCTGCTGATCGCCGCGGCCATGTTCTCGTTGACGATGTCGTGGATGCCGAACGCCGCCCGGTGCAGGCTCAGCCCCAGCGGCTCCCCGACCCGCGCGAGGATCGCCCGCTCGGCCAGGCCGGCGTCCGGGTGCAGCCCGGGCCGCCGGAAGCTGTCCGCCGAGACGAAGCCGAGCACCAGGTCGGCGTCGGTGACGGTGGGCTCGGTGCCACCGCGGCCGTAGCCGGCCGGACCCGGCTCCGCCCCGGCGCTGCGCGGGCCGACCCCCAGCAGCCCGCGCTCGTTGACCGCCGCGATGCTGCCGCCGCCGGCTCCGATCTCGACCAGGTCCACCGCCTCGACTCCGACCGGCAGGCCGCTGCCCTTGCGTAGCCGCAGCATCCGGGCCACCTCGAACTCGTTGGTCATCGGGACCGTGCCACCGGAGACCACGCACGCCTTGGCGGTGGTGCCGCCCATGTCGAACGCGATCACGTCGTCCTCACCGGCCTGCCGGCCGGCGTGGACGGCGGCCAGCACCCCGGCCACCGGCCCGGACTCGATGATCCGCACCGGGAACGCCTTCGCGGTCTCGGTCGAGAGCACGCCACCGGACGAGTGCATGAGCAGCAGCCGGCCGCGGGTGCCGCGCTCGGCCAGCCGCGACTCCAGCGAGGTCAGGTACCGGCTGACCAGCGGCCGGGAGTACGCGTTGATGGCGGTGGAGCTGGTCCGCTCGAACTCCTTCAGCTCCGGCAGCACGTCCGAGGACAGCGACACCGACAGCTCCGGCGCCACCCGGGCGAGGATGTCCCGGGTCGCCCGCTCGTGGTCGGGCCGCAGGTACGAGTGCAGGTAGCAGACCGCCACGCTCGCCACGCCCAGCTCCGCCAGCCGGGCCGCGACCGCCGCGATCTCGTCCTCGTCCACCGGGGCCAGCTCCGCCCCGTCGCTGCGCAGCCGGGCACTGACCTCGAACCGCAGCTCCCGCGGGATCAGCGGCTCACGGTGGTCGCCGCGGATGTCATAGACCTCGTTGCGCTTGTGCCGGCGCAGCTCCAGCACGTCCCGGAACCCGCGGGTGGTCAGCAGCGCGGTCGGCGGACCGGTCCGCTCGATCACCGCGTTGATCACCAGGGTGGTGCCGTGAATGATGTGCTCGGCACCGGTCAGCGCGTCCGGCACGTCCCGGACCAGATCCTCCAGCCCGCGCATGATCCCGACCTCCGGCTGCTCCGGGGTGGTCAGCTCCTTGCGCCGGACCACCGCGCCGGTGTCCGTGCTGACCAGCACGAGGTCGGTGAAGGTGCCACCCACGTCGATCCCGATCCGGTATCGCGGCCGCTCCGCCACGCTCATGCCCGCCTCCCCTGCCCGGCCGGGATCGCGCTGGCGGCGGCCGGCTCCCATCGCACGAAGACCTCGTCGCCCGGCTGCCGGCGCTGCCCGTCCGACCCGGTCAGCAGGTGGAGCGCCCGGCCGTCCTTCAGCCGGCAGGCGTACCGGATGCTGGCGCCGGTGAACGTCGCGGTCTCGACCGCCGCCGGGAGGCCGTTCGCCTGCCCGTCCGGCTCCCCGATGTGGAGGCTCTCCTCCTTCACCGTGACCAGCACCCGCTCCCCGGCTCCGAGCCGGTCGGCGGCGCGGCTCCGGACCGGGCCGAGCTCGTCCACCACCACCTCGCACAGGCCGTCCCGCACCCAGCTGACCGTCCCCGGCAGCAGCACCGCGTGCCCGACGAAGTCGGCCACGAACGCCGTCTGTGGGCTCTTGTAGACACTGACCGGGTCGCCGACCTGCTCGATCCGCCCGTCGTTCATCACCGCGATCTCGTCGCTGATCGACAGCGCCTCCTCCTGGTCGTGCGTGACGAACACCGTGCTGGTGCCGATCTCCAGCTGGATCCGGCGGACCTCCTCGCGCATGTCCTTGCGCAGCTTCGCGTCCAGGTTGCTCAGCGGCTCGTCCAGCAGCAGCACCGCCGGCCGGAACGCGAGCGCCCGCGCTAGCGCCACCCGCTGCTGCTGCCCGCCGCTGAGGGCGGCCGGGTGCCGGGGGGCGAGCGCGGCCAGCCCCACCAGGTCCAGCGCCTCACCGACGCTGCGCCGGACCTCCTGCTCGCCGGCGTGTCTGGCCCGCAGCCCGTACGCCACGTTGTCGTAGACGGTCAGGTGCGGGAACAGCGCGTAGCTCTGGAACACGAAGCCGATCTTCCGCTTGTGCGCCGGCAGCCGGGTCACGTCCCGGTCCCCGACCCGGATCTCCCCCGCGGACGGCTGCTCGAACCCCGCGATCAGGCGCAGCGTCGTGGTCTTGCCACAGCCGCTCGGTCCCAGCACCGCGAGCATCTTGCCGTCGGGCACCCGGAGCGACACCTGGTCGACGACGACGTTGCCGCCGAACGCGCAGGAGACTCCGGTCAGCGTTACCTCCGCCACGGCTGTGCCACCTTTCTGCCCGGGTCACTCATGAGCCGGGCCACTCATGAGGTCGTGAAGCGTTGCAGGCCGACCACCCGGTGCAGGAGGAGCGTGAGCACCACCGAGATCCCGGCCAGGATGGTCGCGAACGCCGCCAGGTAGCCCGGCTGGTAGGACTGGGAAACCTGCGAGAACAGGAAGATCGGCAACGGCTCGGCGCCCGGCGAGGACAGGAACAGGGACACGGCCACGTTGATGAACGACATGACCGTGGCGTAGAGCGCCGCCACCACGATGGTCGGCCGGAGCAGCGGGAGGATCACCTTGACCAGGGTCCGCAGCCGGCCGGCGCCCAGCGAGCCGGACGCCTCCACCACGCTCCAGTCCAGCCCGTAGATGCCGGAGGCGATCGAGCGGGTCGCGAACGGCACCGTGATCAGCAGGTGGCCGAGCATCAGCACCAGCAGGCCGCGCGGCACCTCGACGATGACCGCGTACCGCAGCAGCGCGATGCTCAGCACGATCTGCGGGACCAGCAACGGGACCAGCAGCAACGAGGTCAGCGTCTCCCGGTTGAACCGGCGCTGGGAGGCGATCAGCAGGCCGGACGCGAGCGCGAGGACGACCGAGATGGCGGTGACCGTGACCGCGATCAGCACGCTGCGCGAGAACGAGCGCCAGTACTCGGTGAACCCGAAGATGCCCCGCATCCACTCGAGCGTGAACCCGTCCGGTGGCCAGGCGGCCGACGGGTTGCGGGTGAACGCGGTGACGCCGACCAGCAGCAGCGGCAGGATGATGAACAGCACGACCGCGCCGGCGTAGACCGTCCCGACCAGCCGGGGCAGCCGCAGGTCGGGCAGGAAGCGCAGCGAGAGGGTGTGCACCAGGCCGGACCGGACCGGACCGCTGCCGCGCCGGCGCTTCCGGGAGCCGGAGCGGGACCCGCGACCGAGGCTGCGGGTGCCCTGCCGGCTCATCACCAGCGTGACCACCAGCACCAGCACCATCAGCACCACCGCGCTCGCGGACGCGAACGACCAGTCGATAGCGACGTTGATCTTCTGGTAGATGAGCGTGCTCACCACCACCACGCCGGGCGAGCCGATCACGCTCGGCGTGACGAACGCCGTGATGGACAGCAGGAACACCGCGAAGCTGCCGGCCACGATCCCCGGCGCCGAGTTGGGCAGGGTCACCGTCGCGAACCGCCGGGCCGGACCCACCCCCAGCGAGCTCGCCGCCTCGGAGAGGTTCTTGTCGATCGACTCCAGGCTGGCGTAGATCGGCAGGACCATGAACGGCAGGTAGATCTGGGCCAGCGCCAGGATCACGCCCGGCTGCGTCCCGAGCAGCCGCACCGGGGAGTCGACCAGCCCGCTGCCGGTCAGGATCGAGTTGAGCAGCCCGCCGTCGGACAGCCAGGTGAGCTGCCCCAGGGTCCGCACGTTCGGGTCGGTGAACAGCGGCGCCACCAGCAGGACCAGGATCAGCCCCTGCACCCACGGCCGGACCCGGGTCATCCGCAGTGCCACCGGGTACGCGAGCACGACGCACAGCAGGGTCGTCGCGATCCCGATCACGAGCGTGGTGACCAGGACCTCGGCGTAGAACGGGTCGGTGAACAGCTCCACATACTGGGTGGGCGACCAGTCCACCGTGACCTGCCCGGCGTCGGTCGTGCCGAGGCTGGTCACCACGATCCCGACCAGCGGGACGAGAAACACCACCAGGTAGAGCGCCAGCTGCGGCGACAGCCCGAACAGCAGCCACCACCCGCCACCGCGCTGGACCGGGCGGGGCGCCCCCCCGCCCGGCCGGCCCCCAGCCGGGCCGTGGCCGAGCCCCACCGGAGTCAGCGCCGGAGCGGCCGGCGCGGCCGGCGCTGGTTCGGCCAGCGCCGGCCGCCCACCGGGAGGCGTCTCACGACTCATGCTGCCGGCTCCTCAGGCGTTCCCGGTGCGGGTGCTCATCCGGCCATCTCGCGGGTCCACCGGTCGGACCAGTCGGGGCGGACCCGGGCCAGCGTGGAGTAGTCGAGCACGACCAGCTCCGACGGGTCGGGCAGCAGCTCCTGGGTCTCGGCGTCGACCGTGACGCCTTCCCGGCTCGGCACGAAGTAGTGGGTCTCGGCGAACTCCTTCTGGAACGGCTCGTCGAGCATGTAGCCGACCGCCTTGCGGGCCAGCTCCGGGTTGTTCGCCCCGACCGGAATGCAGGCCACGTTGCCCATCAGCGCCCCGCCCTCGGTGGGGGTGACGAAGTCGACATCGGCCGAACCCTCGAACTTGAACTGCCACGCGAACGACGACGAGGACACCGCGATCCAGATGTCCTGCGCGTCCCACAGGCTGTTGGTGTCGTTCTCCGACGAGTACTGCAGGACCAGCCCGTCCCGGAGCGCGGTGAGCCGGTCCCAGACCGGGTCTACGTTGTCGAGGTCGTCGTTGGCGTACATCTGGGCCAGCATCGCGATGAACGCGATCCCGTTCGCGTTCTTCCCCGGATCCGGAACCGCGACGTGGCCGGCGTACTCCGGGTTCCAGAGGTCCTCGAAGGAGGTCGGGCGGTCGATCTTCGCCGGGTTGTACCGCAGCCCCAGGTTGAAGGCCGACGCCACGTAGCCGCCGTTCACGGCGAAGTCGTGGATCTGGTCGACGTTCGGCACGGACGGGTCCGGCTCCTCCAGCACCCCGTCCTCGACGCCCTTCACGGCGTCCCAGATCGCCAGCATCGCGACGTCCAGCGACGGCTGGTTCCGCTCCGCGTACACCTTGCTGACCCGTTCGCCGCCGGTGCCCAGCGCGAGGGTGACGTTCGCGTCGTCCTCCGCCTCCAGCCGGTCCGCCACGTGCGTCCGGTAGACCGGCTCCTGTGGACCGCCGTAGACCCCGAGAACGATGTCCCGGCCGCCGGACCCGCCTCCCGACCCACACGCGGCGGCGACCGAACCGATTGCAATGCCTCCCCCAGCCAGACCCATCAGCCGCAACAGTTCGCGGCGCGGCAGCTGTCCCATGGACTTCCCCTCTCGGGTGAAACGAGCCGGTGCTATTAGCCCCAGCGCAGGACACGGAGTCAATGAAATAACATGCTCCGTGGGTCCATCTTTATCTTTAGATTCTCGAAAAGCGCCACGGCGGCGTCGACGACGTGCGTGTTGAGAACCTTCCGGACGGCTTCTTTGTCGCGCCCGGCAAGGGCGTCGGCAATTTCCTTGTGCTGCCGTACGGACCGTTCGAGCTGGGAAGGAACAGCCAGTGGGGTGACTGGGGGTATCCCGGACCACAGGCTCTCGATAAACTTGTTCAGCCGCAGGGACCCACTCAACCGGTAGATCTCGAAATGGAACCTGCGATTCAGCTCGATGTAGAGATTGGCGTCGCCGGCCGCCTCGGCGGCCTCCCGCTCATAGGTCTTGATCCGGTCGACGTCAGCGTCGCTCACATGGTCGATCGCCATCGCCGCGGCCTGCGGTTCGACCAGTGCGCGCAAACTGTAGACCTCGGAGAGCTCCTGGCTGTCGATCCGCTTGACGTAGTAGCGACCACGACGGTCGCAGGTGACCAGGCACTCTGCCTCCAGCCGCCGCAGCGCGTCCCGGACCGGTGCCCGGCTGGTGCCGAGCATGGCGGCGACCTTGGCCTGCACCAGCGGCCCGTCGCCGAGCCGACCTTCCAGGGCAGCGCGGCGCAGCGCCGCGTACGTCACTGCGCCAAGTGACTCCCGCTCCAGCGGAGAGAGCCCTCCGGGGTCCATGACTGTCACTCACCACCAGCCGCTCGTGACACTCCGTTCGTCGACGGTCGTCCGTCGACAGGCGACATCGTAAGCACGCGGTGATCGATGACGCAAGCGGAAGTGGCTGCTCAATCGCGCAGGAGGGTCCATCCGGCGCCGGACGGGTACCCGGACGTACGACCGCGGCGTCACCGCTATGGCCGACCCCAGGCCGTCCGAACCGCCGGACAGCAGGCGCTTACCCGGACAGCAGGCGCTTACCCGGACAGCGGGCGCTTACCCGGACAGCGGGCGCTCACCCGGTGACCAGCGCCCGCCGTGGCGGGCCGCGACACTAGGCACGCCACTGCGTGCTGCCACGCCGCGCCACCATCACGTGCGGCACCACGGCCCGGGACGACAGCCGGGTCAGGCCCGCTACGAGCTCCGCGACGTCCGCGGCCTGGATCATCTCGTTCGGAGCGACCTCGTCGTGCTTCCAGGCGCTCATGTCCGTGTCGACGTAGCCGGGCGAGATGGCGGTGGCGCTTACCCCACCGTGCGACTCCTCCACGTTGACGGACTGGCAGAGCGAGATCAGCGCCGCCTTGGTCGCCGCGTACGCAGCCAGCCCCGGCTCCGATGCAACCCCGGCCATGGACGAGATAGCCACCACCCGTGCCCCGCGGTCCGGGTGCTTCGAGGCGGCCGCCCGCAGGCCCGGCAGGCACTCCTGAAGCAGGGCGAGCGAGCCGCGCAGGTTCACCGCGACCTGCCGGTCGAAGCGGTGCAGCGGGTAGTCCGCGAGTAGCCCCGCGGTGCCGACCCCCGCGCAGAGGAGCAGCAGTCCGACCGTCCCGAATCGGTCGACGTGGCCGCGGGCTAGAGCCCGCACGTCGCTCTCCACCGCCATGTCGGCGGCGGCGACGCGCACCTCCACACCGGTACCACCCAGCTCCCGCGCGACCGCGCGCAGGGCATCGTCATTGCGGGCACTGAGGGTGAGGTGGTAGCCACTGTCGGCGAGGCGCTGGGCGATCGCTTTCCCGATGCCCCGGGTCGCCCCGGTGACCAGCGCATTGCCCGGACACGCCGGAGAGCCGCTCATGACGCAGGCCGCTGCGCGCGGGCCAGGGCGCGCCGCGCGATGGCGGCGCGGTGCGCCTCGGACGGGCCGTCGTAGATGCGGAAGGCACGGATCTCGGCGTAGATGCGGCCGATGACCGAGTCCTCGGTGATGCCCCAGCCGCCAGCCAGCTGCACCGCCCGGTCCACGACTCGGCCGGTGGCCTCGCTGATGAACACCTTGGCCCGCGACGACTCCTCCGTGCTCTTCCCGCCCTGGGCGACCTGCCACACCGTCTGCCACAGCAGCGCCCGGCTCGCCGCGATGTCGATCTCGTTGTCGGCGATGAGCTGCTGGGCCATGCCGAGCGTGCCGAGGGTCGCGCCGAACAGCGACCGCTCGCCGGCTCGCCGCAGCGCCAGGTCGTGCGCGCGGCGCGCGAGCCCCAGCCACCGCATGCAGTGGGTCAGCCGGGCCGGCACGAGCCGCGCCTGCGCGTGGGCGAGGCCGCGGCCGGGCTCGCCGAGCACCGCGTCGTCACCGACGAACAGGTCCCGCAGCTCGACCCGGCAGTGCCCGCCGACCGTCATCGTGTCGATCGTCCGGATCCGCTCGGTGACCCGCCAGCCCGGGTTGTCGGCATCGACGAGGAACATCGTGGCGCCCGGTGCGTCGCCGCCCTCGGCACGGGCCATGACAATGGCGAACGCCGCACCGTCCGCGCCCGAGATGAAGATCTTCTCACCCTCGATGAGCCAGCCGTCCGGTCGCCGACGCGCGATGGTGGCCAGCGCGGACGGGTCCGACCCGGCACCGGGCGGCGGCTCGGTCATGGCGAAGCACGACCGGGCCCGGCCCGCCACGAGCGGGCGCAGGTGGCGCTGCTGCTGCGCCGGCGAGCCGACGAGTGAAAGCAGGTGCATGTTGCCCTCGTCGGGCGCGGCACAGTTCATCGCCAGCGGGCCGAGCGGGCTGTAGCCGGCCTCCTCCAGCAGCAGTGCGGTGGTCAGGAAGTCGGTCCCGCCCCCACCGAACGCAGCCGGCGCCTGCGGCGCGAACACCCCCGCGGCACGCGCGAGGTCCTGCAACCTAAGTCGCAAGGCGTCGTCGACTCCACCCGCGAGAGCCGCCTTCTCCGCGGGCACCACCGCCTCCGCGACGAAGCGGCGCACCTTCCGGCGGTACGCGTCCGCGTCGGCCGGTATCGAGAAGTCGATCGGCACCGGATCCTCCTCCCCGACCTACCGACTAGTCGGTCGATCCTCGTTCGACGAAAACGCTCGCATCCTATCTTGCAGCCTGTCAAGGCTGGTTGACAGGCTGGCCGGCCACTTCCTATGATCGGTCGACCGACTGGACGGTCGGACGGGTCGCCACCGCGGGAGGCGCTGTGATCAGCGATGCGAACCACGTCCCGTTGAGCCCGCTCACCTTCCTCACCCGGGCCCGACGGGCCTTCCCCACCAAAACCGCCGTGCTCGACGCCGACGGCACCGAGGTCACGTACGAAGCGCTGGCCGCCGACTGCGACGCGCTGGCCGGAGCCCTGCGGGCCGCGGGCGTACGCCCTGGCGAACGGGTCGCCGTGCTGGACCTCAACAGCCGCTGGCTGCTCGCCGCGCACTTCGGCGTGCCGGGGGCACGGGCCGTCCTGGTGGCGCTGAACACGCGCCTGGCCGCGTCGGAGTACCGCGACATCCTGGCGCACTCGCAGGCGCGGGTGCTGCTGGTCTCGCCGGCACTCGTACCCGCTCTGGGCGTGGCGGAGGCCGCCGACCTGCCCGTCGACTCGGTGGTTCTGCTGCCGGGTGACGCCGACGTGACCCTGCCCGGGGCGGAGCCGTTCGGGCAGTGGCTGGCGCGCGCCGACGGGGCCCCGATGGAGCACCCGAGCGACGAGAACGACATGATCGCCGTCAACTACACGAGCGGGACCACGGGCCGGCCCAAGGGCGTCGTCTATACCCACCGGGGCGCGTACCTGAACGCGGTCAGCATCGCCCTGGAGCTCGAGCTCACGCCCGCCAGCACCTATCTGTGGACGCTGCCGATGTTCCACTGCAACGGATGGTCGCTGACCTGGGGCGCGACGGTGGTGGGCGCCACGCACGTCTGCCTCGCCGCGTTCGACGCCGGGCGGGCGCTGGACCTGGTCGACCGCCACCCGGTGACCCACCTGTGCGGCGCACCGGTGGTCCTCAGCGAGCTGGCCCGGGCCGGCATCCGCAGCGGCTTCGTGGCCCGCCGGACCGTCCGCGCGGCGGTGGGCGGGGCGCCGCCGACGAAGGAGACGATCGCCGCCGTGCAGGCCATGGGGCTGCACGTGACGCACCTCTACGGCCTGACGGAGACGTACGGGCCGTCCCTTGTGTGCGAATACCAGCCGGGCTGGACGGAGCTGCCCGCCGCCGAGCTGGCGCAGCGAATCAGCCGGCAGGGCGTGCCGACGGTCTCCGTCGCCGAGGTGCGGGTCGGGGACGGGAATGCCCGGCCGGTGCCCGCCGACGGGCGAACCGTGGGCAGGATCCTGGTGCGCTCCAACACGGTGATGGCCGGCTATCTGGGCGACGAGGAGGCGACCGCGGAGGCGCTCCGCGGCGGCTGGTTCGACACCGGCGACCTGGGCGTGACCCACCCCGACGGGTACATCGAGCTGACCGACCGGAGCAAAGACGTGATCATCAGCGGGGGCGAGAACATCGCCTCGGTCGAGGTGGAGAAGGTCCTCGCGGCACACCCCGACGTCATCGAGGCGGCTGTGGTGGCGGTCCCCGACCAGCGCTGGGGCGAGCGGCCGGTCGCGTTCGTGGCCACCGCCCGGGAAGCCCTCACCGAGGCCGAGCTGATCGACTTCGTACGCGCCCGGCTCGCCCACTTCAAGGCCCCGGACCGGGTGTACTTTCAAGCGTTGCCGAAGACGTCGACCGGGAAGGTACGCAAGCACGCGCTGCGCGAGCTGGCCCGCTCCGGCCGCCCGGATGCCGCGCCCGAGACCTGAGAGAGGCGACGTGCCCAGTCCAGACACGCTCCGGAGCGAGCCGCCGGCGGTGAGCGCGGCGGACGCACGGCGTACCAGGATCATCGACCTCGCCGCGGAGCTGTTCGACCAGCACGGGTACGCGAAAGTCTCGATGGAGCAGATCGCGGTCGCTGCCGGTGTCGCCAAACCCACGCTCTACCACTACTTCCGCGGCAAGGACCAGATCCTGCGCGGCATTCACGAGTCGTTCATCGACGTGCTCCTCGAGCAGCAGGAGGAGCGCCGCCGCCTCGGGCTCGCCCCGGCCGACCTGCTGCTCGGCGCGATGACCGACATCTTCGGGCTGATGGAGACCCGGCGGGGCCATGTCCGGGTGTTCTTCGAGCACCACCGGGAGCTGCCACCGGCGGTACGGGAGCAGATCCGCACCAAGCGCAACCGCTACCAGCTCCTGGTGCGGGAGGCGCTGGCCGAGGGCATCGACTCCGGTCAGTTCCGTGCGGTTGACCCCGACACCGCGACGCTGGCCGTGTTCGGGATGTGCAACTGGGCGTACCAGTGGTGGCGCCCGAACAGCGGAGCCGGCAGCGCCCACACCGCCCAGAAGATGTGGGACCTCGTCCTGCGCGGCCTGCTCGCCGGGCCGGACTCGCGCTCGCCGGCGCCGGCGCCGGCGCAATGACATCGGTCGGGGGGGCGCCACCGGGCATCGACCTCGCCCGGCTCGCCGCGTACCTGCCCGCGGTGCTGGACGACTACGACCCGACCGCGCCGCTGACCGCCGCCCCGCTCGCCGGCGGCCGGTCGAACATCACCTGCCTGATCGCCCAGCCCGGCCGTAGCTGGGTGCTCCGTCGGCCGCCGCTGGGCCACGTCATGCCCAGCGCGCACGACGTCGCGCGCGAGTACCGCTCGCTGTCGTGGCTCGCCCAGCACGGCTTCCCGGCGCCGCGGCCGCTCGCGCTCTGCGAGGACCACGCGGTGCTCGGCGTGAGCTTCCTGCTCATGGAGTACGTGGCCGGCAGCGTCATCGCAGACCAGACCTCGGCGCGGTCGCTGGTGAAAAGCCAGGCGGACGACCTGTGCCGCTCAATGGTCCACACCCTCGGGCAGCTGCACCACGTCCCGGCACCCCCGCTTCGGCCCGGCGACTCGGCCAGCTCCGCCCACCACCTGCGCCGCCAGCTGGCCCGCTGGACCCAGCAGTGGGAACGGACGCGTACCCGGCAGCTGCCGGCTGTAGCCACGCTGGCGAGCTGGCTGCGCACCGCGATCGACAACCTGCCTAGCGACCACCCCATCACGCTGGTGCACGGCGACTACCGTATGGACAACCTGATCCTCGATCCGTCTACGATGGACATCCGGGCCGTGCTCGACTGGGAGATGTCGACCGCCGGCGACCCGCTCCTCGACCTGGCGGTGCTGCTCGTCTACTGGGAGCAGGCCGGAGACGCTGCCCGTGCCCGGGTCAACGTGTCCCAGGGAGTCACGACCGGCGACGGCTTCTGGTCCCGCGCCCGCCTGGTCGAGGAGTACACCCGCACCGGCGCGGTGCCCACCGCGCACCTCGATGCCCGGCTCGCGCTGGCCTGCCTCAAGCTGGCCGTCATCATGGAGAGCGTCCACTTCCGCTACCTGGCCGGGCAGGCCACCGACGGACTGTCAGCGAACCTTGCCGACGCCGCGCCAGCCCTGCTCGAGATGGGCCTGCGAGTGGCCGACGGAGCCGGACTGGACGGCCTGTCCGCCTGAGCCTCCGCTCCCGCCGGAGGAACGAAGGTACCGACGGGTCGGTCGGTCAGCCAGTACGTGACCACCCGTTGGAACGCGGCCAACCCGGGCACCCGCCTCGCCAACCATCGCGGGATCCGGTCGGCGCAGGCGGCCGTGACCTGCGAGGACGGTCGTC
Source organism: Micromonosporaceae bacterium (assembly GCA_009377645.1). Classification (GTDB taxonomy): domain Bacteria; phylum Actinomycetota; class Actinomycetes; order Mycobacteriales; family Micromonosporaceae; genus Natronosporangium. The sequence goes on from WHTQ01000001.1 coordinate 95,001, forward strand.
GGGAGGCGCGGGGGCCGAGGTCGGCGGGCCGCGCCCCCGACGAGCCCTTGACGGCGAGGTTACGTGGCCGTAAAGTGCGACCGACCAGTCGGTCTGTGGGAGGACGGATGAACAGGAAGGCTCTCAACCCGCCAGGGGAGGCCACCACCCTCGTCTCAAGCGGCGCTGGCGGTTCGTCGTCGCAGTCGCCGGATGCGGAGATCGAGTTCGTCAACGTCGAGAAGTACTTCTTGCGAGACGGTCGCCTGGTGGAGACGCTGCGTGACCTGAACCTCGCCGTACCGAGGGGTCAGTTCGTCTGTCTGATCGGTCCGAGCGGCTGCGGCAAGTCGACATTGCTGAACATGACCGCTGGCTTGTTCGAGCCGACCGCTGGGTCCGTCCGGTTCCAGGGTTCGCCGGTTGCGCTACCGAACACCAAGGTGGGCTACATCACGCAGCAGGACAACTTGCTGCCCTGGCGAACCACGGCGAGAAATGTCGAGCTGGCGCTGCGGATCAAGAAGATGCCGAAGGCCCAGCGGCGTCGGCGGGCACAGGACATCATCGATCTCGTCGGCCTGTCGGGCTTCGAGGATGCATACCCCAGCGAGCTCTCGGGCGGGATGCGCAAGCGGGTCACGCTCGCCCGGACGCTCGTGTACGAGCCCGACGTCCTCCTGGCGGATGAGCCGTTCGGCGCGCTCGACGCACAGCTGAAGCTCCTGCTGGCCCGGGAGCTGCTCACGATCTGGGAGCGAACGCGCCAGACGATGGTCTTCGTTACCCACGACATCAGCGAGGCGATCGCCCTGGCCGATCGGGTCATCGTGTTCTCCCGTCGTCCGGCGACCGTGAAGCTCGACTGCCCGGTGGACCTGCCCAGGCCTCGGGACCTCTTCTCGATCCGGAGCGAGCGACGCTACGGCGAACTATACGAGAAGCTCTGGCTGGCGCTCGCGGATGACATTGAGGCGGGAGAAGCGGTATGAAGACGCGCAGCTCCAGACAAGACGTGGCCGAGGTGCCAGCTGAAGCGGTCGAGCATGACGGTGCGGCTCGTCGGGCCGAGATGTCGCGTCAGCTTCAGGCGGACGTGGACCGCAGCCGGCGCCGTCAGCGCGCAGCTCGCTACCTGGGTCGCCTGGCCATCGTCGTCGGGATGCTCGCGCTGTGGAACTACTCCTCCGGCCGCCTCGTCGACGAGTTCTGGGTCAGCTCACCTGGTGCGGTCTGGGAACGACTATCCGAGTGGCTGATCGACGGGACGATCCTTCACCACTTTGCTTTCACGATACGGGCGATGGTGTTCGGCCTGCTCATCGGTACGGTGAGCGGAATCACGGTCGGCTTCATTCTCGGAATGAGCCGCTTCCTGAGTGATATATTCGAGCCCTTCATCCTGGTCGTATACGGGCTGCCGAAGATCGCGCTCGCGCCGCTGTTCATCCTCTGGTTCGGGATTGGCATCGAGTCAAAGGTCATCCTGGCCGCGGTGATCGTGTTCTTTCTGGTTTTCTACAACACGTACGCGGGCGTCCACGCCGTCGACCGTGGGTTGCTCGACGTGGTGGCGATCATGGGAGGTGGGCGGTCGGACCGGCTGCGGCACGTCATCCTCCCGTCGTGTACCGCCTGGATCTACACCGGGCTCCAGTTGGCCGTGCCCTACTCGCTGATTGGTGCCATCGTGGGGGAGATAATCGCGTCGGATCGTGGCCTCGGCTACCTGCTCCGCCGATCCTCCGGCACCTTCGACACCCCTGGGACGATATCGGCGCTCATCGTCCTCGCGGCCATCGGCCTGGCGTTCATGGCACTTGTCCGCCTTAGCCAGAAATGGACTGCGTCGTGGATGCGGGTCCAACCCGCTGTCGGAAACGCAATTTAGCACAGGCCCGAGACTGTGTGTCCGCGCGCCCGGCACATTGTCGGGCATCCTTTGGGAGGAACGAATGGATACAGCAGTACGTACAGGTCGGCTCTCTGCTGCGAGGACGGCCGTCTGTTTTGTTGCGCTCAGCCTCGTACTGGCGGCCTGCTCGTCGGAGGAGGGCGGAGGGGATGCCGGTTCACCCGGCGATGGGTGCGAGGGTGAGACGGTCACCATCGCCCAGTCGGCTCCGAGCTTCATCCACTTCCCGCTCTACGTGATGCTCGGTGCGGAAATGTTGGAGAGTGCCGGTCTGTCCTCTGAGGTGACCGACGTGGGTGGCGGTGCTGAGGTGGTCTCGGCTGCCGTGAGCGGGAGTGTCGATGTCGCATCGGCGACGTTCGGGTCGCAGCTTCGCGCCGTCCAGGCCGGGGCTCCGATCAAGTCGGTCGCATCGACGGAGGACCTCCACGGGCTGCACTTCGTCGTCAAGCAGTCGGTCCTGGACGAGGCGGGGATCACGAGCGAAGCGGCGGGCATCGAGGATCTTGGAGTGCTTGAGGGCCTGCGGATCGGTATTTCGTCGCCCGGCAGCGGTTCCGACGCCCTCAGCCGCCTGCTGCTTCAGCTGGGCGGCTTCGATCCAGATCGCGATGCGCAGATCGTCGCTCTCGGCGACAGCGCCGCCATGCTGGCGGCGTTCCAGCAGGACGAGCTCAACGCCCTCGCCGTCTCGGCGCCGGTGTCCTACGTGGCGATCGAGCAGGCAGAGGGTGCTTTCCTGTTCAACTTCCCCAGGGGGGACCTTCCCCAGTTCGGCGACCTGCAGTACATGACCTACTTCTCCGGCGAGCGAGCGATCGACGGGCGCGCCGACGTGCTGCAGTGCTTCGTGGACGCTCACGCCAAGGCGCTGGAGATGATGCAGGACGAGCCCGAGGCCGCGCTTGAGGCCGCTCGGTCGTTCATGGACAACGTCGAGGACGACGCCCTCTACGAGGAGATCGCGAACGACTACCTTGCCTCTTTCCCGGCCAGTCCCGTGTTACAGCAGGACAAGGTCGAGCGTGCTATCGAGATGGAGAAGAGTCTGGAGGGAGCAGAGCCGATCACGATCGGCTTCGACGACATAGTCGACAACACGTTCGCAGAGCGTGCCGGAGGTGGACAGTGAACCCGAAGGGTGCCGAAAGCTACGAGGACTACTACCAGAACGACATCGGTCGGGTTCCCGACGCGATCCGCTACGCGATCGACTACGCGCCGGAGGCGTTCGACGGTTACTTCGCCTCGCGGACGGCCGTGATTCGGCAGGACGGGGCGGCTCTCCCGAAGCGGTATGCCAACCTGATCTTCGCCGTGCTTGACGTCGCGACGGGCAACGTGGTGGGGGCGACCAACCACACGCGTGCCGCGCTCGAAGCCGGCTGCACGCCGGACGAGGTGGTGGCCGCCTTCGTCCAGACCTGGCTCGTCGCCGGGTTCGCAGCCACCTGGGGAAAGGTGGGCTGGCGGGTACTCGCTGCGCTGGAGGACGAAGGCGTGCTCCCGAAGCGGAGCGGCCATGGGTGAGGCATCGACACATGTGGACCAGTTCGACTTCATCCAGACTGGGGTCTCCGACGGGGTTGGCTGGCTGCGGCTGAACCGGCCGGAGGTGCTGAACGCGTTCCACCTGCCGATGTACGAGGAGATCGCTGCCGCGATGACCTCGTTCGAGCAGGACGATGCGGTGCGTTCGATCCTCGTCACCGGTAACGGTCGCGCGTTCTGTGCGGGGCGCGACTTCCGGTACAGCTCAGATCTGCAGGAGGAAGGGGGCGATCCGTCGGCCTGGCGCCGGCGCTATCGGACGTTCTTTCCTTACACGTCGACGCTCACGACCCCGATCGTGTCTGCCGTCCAAGGCTACGCCCTGGGAGGTGGCGCCAGCCTGGCGCTCGGCGCGGACATCACGATCGCGACGCCCACGGCCAGGTTCGGTTATCCGGAGACGCGCCACGGTATCGCCAGCAAGAGCATGCTCTGGGCCTGGCACCTCGGACCGAAGGTCGCCAAGGAGGTCGTGGCGACCGGTCGCCTGATCGCTGCTGCGGAGGCGAGCAGGCTCCGGTTGGTGAGCATGCTCGTCCCGGACGACGAGCTGATCGAACAGGCGCTGTCGGTCGCCACTGAACTGGCCGCCATGCCGGTCGGCGTCCCCCAGACCGTGAAACGGATGGTGAACTGGGCAGCCCGCGACACGGCCCGGGTTGTCTGGCATGACCGGATGTTCGACTACGAGACCGCGTCCTGGGACGCCGCCGGCGTCGAACCGTCACCCTGGCTCATCGCCATGCGCGAGCTGGTTGCGGGGAAGTGGGCACCGGTGCCGGTGGAGAAGGGGGCAACTCGATGACACAGAGCCATATGCGGGAAGTCAGGTTGCGGGGTACTGGTCCTGGCAACCTGCTTGACGAGAAGGCCGTGCTCGACTTCCTCGGGGACCTCGAGGAGGCGAACCGTGACGATGGGATCGTGACGGTCGTGATTCGGGGCGGTGAACGCCATTTCTCGCAGGGGTGGTCCGATGCCAGCCTCGCGAGTATCGGAGTCGAGCGCCTGCGGTCCAGGCTGGCCATGCTCCAGCGGCAGCTCATCCCGGCCATCTGGCACAGCGACAAGTTCGTAGTCGCCGCGGTGGCCGGTGACGCGCTCGGTTTCGCCTGCGAGGTGGCGGCGCTGGCCGATGTGACGATAGCGCGAGCTGATGCCCGCATGGGGCACCCCGAGTTCCGGGACGGCCTCGTACTTCCCACGGTCTGGCCCTGGTTGGTCGGTTCGAAGGTGGCGAAGCTGTACCTCGCCACGGGACGGGTGTTGGAGCCATCCGCCCTCCAAGCGGTAGGCCTCGTGAACGACCTGGTCGACGAGTCGGACTTCGAGCCGACGATCCAGGCACTCGTGGGCGACCTCGACGGTATGCCCGCGGGCACGGTGTCGTCGAACAAGCGGCGGATCGGTTGGGCGTGGCGCGACGTCAGCCGGTCGCTCTATGACGACACCTTCTACGGCGTGGACGAGTCCTGGCTGATCGAAAGCAGGAACTTCGACTACGACTTCTACCGGAAGGTGCGCAAGGACGGCGTGAAGGGCGCCATCGCGGCACGAGACCAAGGCTTCAGCGCTTGAACGCGGGCGGCGGCACCGTGCCGGGCGGCACGCACTGGTCAGCTCCACGGGTCGATGGCCTTGGCCACCTCCTGGAGGCGCGCCAGATCGCCGTGGTGGGTGCCAGCGACAGAAACTTCTATACCAGCAACCTGCTCCGGCGGCTGGCCAAGAACCCCGAGATCCGCGTAGTTCCCGTGAACCCGCATCGAGACACAGTGTACGGCGAGCCGACGGTGCCCTCGATCACCGATGCCGGGTCGATGCTTGACCTCGCGATCATCGGAGTGAAAGCCGACCAGGTCCTCCCCGCCCTGGCGCAGGCTGCGGAGGCCGGCGTGCCGGCAGCGGTAGTTATCTCAGGTGGGTTCGCGGAGAGCGCCGACCCGAGTGGACGGGATCTTCAGAACGCCCTCGCGGAGTTCGTGGCCGAGACCGACATGCGGGTGCTGGGACCATCCTGCCTCGGGATGATCAACGTGCATGCGGGCATCGAGGCGTTCGCCGGCCACCAGGGCCCTCCGGTGATTCCGGGAAAGCTCGCAGTGGTCTCCCAGAGCGGGGCGAACTGCCACTCGTTCATCTACGGCGCCTGGCGCCGAGCCGTCGGGCTGTCCTACGTCGCGTCAACGGGCAACGAGGTAGACATCCGCGCCACCGATCTGATGGCGCACCTCGTCGACGATCCCGCGACGACTGCCATCGCGGCCTTCCTGGAGCAGGTCCAGGACCTGGACGCCTTCGAGGAGGTGGCATCGAGGTGCCTCGAGCTGGGGAAGCCGCTCGTGCTCATGAAGGTCGGACGAACCTTGGCGTCGTCAATGGCCGCGTCGGCGCACACCGGCGCGTCACCGGGCAGCGACGCGGTCTTCAAGGCGTTGTTCGAGCACTACGGTGTCATCCGGGCGAACACCATCGATCAACTTCTTGATATCGCTCCGCTCGCCACGAGTGAAGCCTGTCGCATGGGATCCGGCAGCCGGCGCGTCTTCGTGGTGTCGGTCGCGGGGGGGAGCGCGAGCGCGGTAGCGGACCTTCTGGACGACCAGGGTATGGAGCTACCCCCACTGGCCGCTGGCGAGCTGCGTTCGATCGTGCCCGCGAACGTCGCGCTGCAGAATCCCATGGATGTGTCGACCGAAGCCCGCCGCAGGTCGCCGCACGCCTGGCGAGCGGTGGTCTCGGCGCTCGCCGAGGCCGCGGCCGGAGGTTGGGTGCTCGTGGTGGAGGCGAGCCCGTTCGAGGACGGCGACCGGGCGCATCTTGAGGAGCTTGTCGAGTCGAGCGGCTCTCGCATCGTCTGCGCGTCGATCGGCGACGGGCTGCGGCTGTGGCTCGACGGTGGACGAGCGGAGCTGGCGGAGGTCGCGGGGCAACCGGTCCCGGTCGTGCTCGGCCTCCGCGCGGCGGTCGACGGCATGTCCTCGATGGCGACCTTCTGCGCAGTCCGGCGCCGCGTCCGGGCAGCCCGGACGCGCGCCGGCGTGGCGCGGACTCCCGTTCCTCCGGTCGCGCTCGAGCGCCTGCGCCGGGTGGCCAAGCGCGCCGGTGTCGTCGGCGAAGCCGACCTGGGCCCGGTGCTGGACGCGCTCGGGATCAGGCGGCCGCGTCAGCTGATGAGCTCAGAGCCCGGCTCGCTGGTCCGGTTCGCGGCCGACGAAGGCCTCGGACCCGTCGTCCTGAAGGGCCCGGTGGACGGCGTGGCACACAAGTCGGAGCTGGGGCTGGTACGCCTCAATGTTCAGGGGCCGGCGGCCATCCAGCAAGCGACGCTCGACCTCCAGCAGCGGATGTCGACGTTCCCGCAGGCCCGCCCTCCCTACGAGGTCATCCTGCAGGAGCAGGTCACGGGGCTGTGCGAAGTCGTCGTGTCCGCCTCCCGCCTGGATGCTGGCCGGGTAGTCGTGACCCTTGGGTGGGGCGGCAAGTACGTCGAGCTGCTCGACCGGACGGCGCGACGCCTGGCGCCCCTCACCACGGACGACGTCTCCGGCCTGCTCGAAGCGACGCGGCTCGAGCCGGTCTTCGCCGGCTACCGGTCGGATCCACCCGGCGATCGGGCCGCGCTCGCGCGTCTCCTAGCCACCGTCGGCGCACTCGCCATCGAAGCAGGGCCGGCACTTGAGGAGATCGAGCTCAACCCCGTGATTGTCCAACCAGCGGGCTCAGGAGCCGTGGCTGTCGACGCCCTCGCCCGTACCGGCGACGCGAACAGGGATGGTTGAAAAATGTGTGACGCTGCGCTTGCTCGCCTCCCGCTCGGGGATCGGACCGTCGAGTCGCTGTGCGACGGACACTTCGAACGTGAGCGCAGAACATTCTTTCGAAACGCCGAGGACCACCCATCCGAGGTCACCACGCTCCAGCTCGCCGTTCGGGCATTCCTCGTCCGCGCACCGGCCTACACGGCGTTGATCGACAGCGGTCTGGGGACTCAGGCCCATCGTCTCGCGGCGCTCGACGGGAGCGGTGAGACTCTGCCGGAGCGCCTGCGCCAGTTGGGCGTAGCGTCGACAGATGTCGACCTGGTCGTCTACACTCATCTCCACTTCGACCACTTCGGGAGTATCGGCACGCCCGAGCAACCGACCTTCCCCCTGGCGGAGCACTACATGTCGCGTCGAGAGTTCGTTCACTGGAGAGGACGGCCCGGGCCGCACGGGGAGGCGGTAGCCGAACTGGTCGACCCCTTCGTAGAGGCTGGGGCGGTCCGATTCGTGGACGAGACCGTCGAGCTGCGGGAAGGGCTGATTGTCTCGATCGCGGACGGCCACACTCCGGGCCACCTGACGGTTCGCTGCACGGGCAGCTCCGGCAGCTGCGTCTTCATCGGAGACCTGCTTCACCACCCGACGCAGATCACCACCCCTGAGCTGTCGCCAAACGCGGACGAGGACCCGGAGCTAGCCGAGAGCCGGCGATGGGAGCACCTCTCGCTCCTGGCATCCACGGGGTGGGCCGCGGCATCTCCGCACCTCATGCCAGGACCCTACTGGACGGTCCAGAACCGACACGACCGTTTCACCGCCACGTCTCTCGTGCCGCAGAGGGGGCCTGAACAGCGATGACTGAGGATGGCGCCCACCTGCGTGAGCAGGTCCTTGGCACAGAGCATGTCATCCACACAAGTGCCAGCCCGCTCTCGGCGACCGCCGAGTTCGTCGCGCTCGCCGAGGAGCTCGTCTGGTCGCGCACCTGGGGGCGGGAGGGCCTGGAGCGAGCGGAACAGTCGACGATCACGATAGCGACGCTGGCAGCGCTCGGCCATGCCCACGAGCTCCGTCTCCACATCTGCGGTGCGATCCGGAACGGGATCCTTGACGCGGACCACATCGGCCGCATTCTGCTCCACCAGCTCCCATACGTCGGGTTCCCGATCGCCTCGCACGCGCTCGGGGTGCTGCGGGCTGTGGTCGAGGAGTCGGTGGCAGCGGAAGCAGAGGAGAGAAGTGAACAGTAAATGCGCGTCGTTGACAGCGGCGTGGTCCGAACCCGGCTACATCGCGGTGCTGATGACGCCGTTCTCGTCGAGTGGCGAGATCGACAGGGATGCTGTTCGGGCAAACCTGAGCCGGCTCGAGCGCCTAAGCGTCGTCCGAGGTGTCTACGTCGGATCCGTCTACCAGCAGTTCACCGCGCTCACGCTTGCCGAGCGGTTCTGGCTCGCTGAGGCGGCCGTGGCCTGGGCGGAGGAGCACGGCTGCGAGACGGTCGTGGCAGCGAGCGCGAACGCACTGCCCGAGGCGCGCGCACTTGCCGAGCATGCCAGCGACATCGGCGCCACGGCGACAATGGTCTGGCCGCCGCTGTTCGGTGAGCGCACCCCCGACGCGGTCACTGACTTCGTCGAAGCCGTCTGTGAGACAAGACCCGAACAGCCTGTGTGCATCTACAGCAGTGGGCTCGACGAGGTGGGCTTCCACATCAAGCCGCCGCAGCTACAGGAGATCCTGGAGCGCTGCGCGAACGTCGTGGCCGTCAAGGAGGCGTCACTCACCCTGGGAGGCTACCTAGCCATGCTGCGGACCTGCGGCGACCAGGTCGCCGTTAGTTCGCCACTCGAGGAGTACCATCTCGTCGGCAAACTGCTGGAGCCGGACATCGCGCCCGGTGTGCTCCTCGGGAGCTCTCGTGTCCTCTACGCCGACGTCTACTGTGACCACCCGTGCGAGCGGTACGTGGCGGCGATCCGGGAAGCGGATTGGGACGGGGCTTGGACGGCGGCGAAGGAGATCCTGGATCTAGCCGAGGCGGTCCACAACCCGTTCCTGGCGCGTGGTGGTCACAGCCTGGCAGCAGCTCGGGAGCTCTTCCGGGAAGCCGGCTTCGACATCGGCGCGGCCAGGCCGCCGTTACGGGACCTGCCACCGAGCAAGGCAGAGGAGCTCCGCCAAGCCGCCATCCGGTCGCAGCCGGCCCGGGTGGGTGGTTGAGGTGGCCCGCCGGAACACGGCCGCCGCGACCAGACAGGCCATCGTCAGCGCAGCAGCCACGCTGTTCGACCGCAAGGGCTACCACAACGTACGGATGGATGATATCGCCGTGCATCTGGGCCTCAGCAAAGGAGCCATCTACCATCACTTCGCCAGCAAAGATGAGATCCTCGCCGTCCTCCACGGGGTCTTCATGGACGAGCTGGAGCGGTTGCACGCGTTGAAGGTGACCGGGCTGTCTCAGCCAGCAGAACGCGTGTACGCGATCATAGCCAGCGTCATGGAGCTGATGGCGACTCATCGTGAGTACGTGCGCGTGTTCTTCGAACACCACCGAGAACTCTACGAGTCTCGCAAGACGAGCATACGCGCTCGGCGGCTGGTCTTTCAGTCAGTGCTGGAGGCCGCGTTGGAGGACGGGGTGCGCGACGGCAGCTTCGTCGCCCACGACCCGAGGACCGTTGCGCTTAGCATCTTCGGCATGTGCAACTGGTCCTATCAATGGTTCCGCGGCGACATCGACCAGGCGCACCAGGTGTGCGAGGAGATGGCGACACTCGCCCTTCGCGGGCTCCAAGTCCGCCAGGTGGACGTGCCGACCGGTGCCTGACTGGCGGGGTGAACCGCGCCGGGTCCCGTCGGCAGATCCGGTTCACTGAGCACCCGGCGTGGAGCGATCCGCCCCAGCGGCCGCCGCTCGCAGCGCGGCGACGACCTCCTGGTAGCTACCCGGATCCCGGTCCCGGAAGCGGGTCTCCAGCCCGTGCTCGGCCGCCCACCGCAAGCGGCGCGCGCCGGCGTCGGCCAGCCACGGCTCGACCCCCACGTCGCGGAGCATCTCCGCGACCTGGGCCAGCTCCGCGCTGCGCCGGCGGCCATGCCGGGCGGTCCGGCCGAGCAGGTAGTCGGCGAGCTCTTTCCAGTCGGTGGGCAGCGTGCCTTTGATCGACTGCAGCACCCGGTCGGCGCCACCGAGCGGGACCGCGGCGACCGCGAACTCCAGCAGCAGCGCCTCCAGCCCTTTGATCAGGAGGCTGCGCAGCAGCTTGACGGCGGAGGCCGCGCCGGGGTCGCCGTCCAAGACCTCGACCTGCAGCCCGATGTCCAGGGTGGCCAGTCGAGCCGCGCCGGGGCCGCTGGCCAGCATCGGGACCCGGTGGCGGTGCGGCGGGACCGCGGCCATCACGGCCACGTCCACGAACGCCGCGCCGGTCGGCCGGATCACGTCGAACACCCGGCGGACCAGCTCCGGCGAGGTGGAGTTGAGGTCGGCCACCAGATGGTCGGGGCGCAGCTGGGGCGCCAGCGCCTCGGCCACCGCCACCGCGGCCGCGGACGTGACCAGGCAGAGCACCACCTCCGCCCGGCTCGCGAGCGATCCGATGTCGGCGGCCACCGCCACCCCGGACCGGTCCGCGGCCGCCCGCAGCGCGCGACCGTCCGGACCGTCGAACCGCAGGTCGTACGCGGTGACCGGCACGCCCTGCTCGGCCAGTCCGGCCCCGATGGCGGCGCCGGCCTCGCCGAACCCGACGATCCCGACCCGGGTCGTCACCGTACCGACCCGCCCGGCAGGGACCGGACCTGGTCCACCTTGTCCAGCTCCCACAACACATCTAGCAGCCGAGCCGCCAGTGCAGGGCCGAGCTGCGGCACGACCAGCTCGGTGTACTTGTCCGTCAGCTCGGCGTCGGTCAACGGCAGGTCCGGGTCGCCCCGGCGGGTGGGGGAGAACACCTCGTGCTCACTGCCGTCGTCGAGGGTGAGGCGGACCCGGGCGCCGCGGCGGCCGGGGAAGGCCCGGTCCAGCTCCGGGTCGACGGCGAGCGTGACCCGCCCGAGCAGCGACCGCAGCGCCGGGTCGGCGAGCTGGTCGTCGGCGAAGGCGGCCAGCCGGACCGATCCCAGGCGCAGTGCCGCGGCCACGCAGTACTGGATGCTGAACTGGGCCTCGAACGCGGTCGCCGGGGCCGGGTTGCCGGCCACCTCCAGCGCGGTCCGGTAGGTCGCGACCCGCACCGCCCGGACCCGGTCGGGGTCGACCGGCACGGTCTCCCGCGCCTGCAGCACCGCGTCGACCGCGGCGAAGGTGTGGCCGCAGCAGGCATGGTTCTTGACGGTCATGGCGGCGATGTGGAAGGTCTCGCCGAGGTCGTCGAAGATCCCGTCCCAGGACGGCCGGTCGCTCATGGCGGCTCCGAGTCCGGCGTCACCGTCCAGCATGTCCAGAGCGCCGGTGAACCCGCGACCGGCCGCGAGCGCGGCTAGGCTGCCGGCCTCCGCGGCGTGACCGGCGTGCAGCGGTTTGCTCATGGCGTCGGAGCGGAAGGCTTGCTGCAGCCCGGCCGCCATGGTCGCCGAGGTGGCCACCGCGTGCGCGAACCCGGCCGGGTCCAGCCGCAGCAGGGTCGCGACCGCCGCCGCCGCGCCGAGTGTCCCGACGGTGCCGGTGGTGTGCCAGAACCGGTAGTGCGCCGGCTGGATGGTGGCCGCCACCCGGGTCCCGATCTCGAACCCGACCACCACCGCGCGCAGCAGGTCCGCTCCGGAGCTGTCCAGCTGCTGCCCGGCGGCCAGCGCGGCGGCGATGGTGGGTGCACCGGGGTGGTAGATGCCCTCCCGGAAGATGTCGTCCACTTCGGCGGTATGGGCGGCCGTGCCGTTGACCAGCGCCGCGGTGCGCGAGGGCACCCGCTGGCCATCCGGCAGCAGCGCGGCCGGTCCGGTGGTGTGACCGTCCACTAGCGCCTCGCGCAGGATGCGCGCGGGATCCATCACCCCGCCGGGGACCACCGCAGCGAACCAGTCCACGATGGTCCGCTTGGCGTGGTGGACCACCTCGGCGGGCAGCGGGGCACCCCGCGCCACCCGCGCGGCCCAGCCGGCCGCTGGGGCGAGCGGACCCGCGAGAGGTCGGTCGGGGCCGGGCGTCGCCCTCACCCCCGGTCCGGGCGCAGCACCCGGCCGGAACCCGCCTCGGCGGTGACCGTACCGCGCTCGTACAGGACCCGGCCGCGCTGCACCGTGACCACCGGGGCGCCGCGAGTCTTCAGGCCCTCTGTGGAGGCCCAGCCACACCGGTACAGCGCCCGCTCGGCCGACAGCACCTCCTCGTGGTCCAGGTCAACGACGACCAGGTCCGCGTCGGCGCCGACCCGGATCGTCCCCTTGCGCGGGTAGTATCCGGCCAGCTTGGCCGGCGCGGTGCTGGCCAGCTCCACCAGCCGCTCGAGCGTGAGCACCCCCTCGTGCACCTTGGTGAGCATGAGCTGAAGATAGTGCTGGATCATCGGTTGCCCGCCCGGTGCCGCGTACATGTCGGTCCAGCCGACCTCCTTCTCCTCCCGGGTGTGGGGGCCGTGGTCGCTGCCAACCACGTCGATGGTCCCGTCCACGATCGCGTCCCACATCGCCGGGTTGTCCTGCTCCGGAACCCAGAAGCCAAGGCAGTACGGCCCCTTCTGCTCGATCAGGTCCCAGCTGTTGGTGAGGAACATGGCGAACGGGTTGGCCTCCGCGGTGATCGGGCGGCCCTGCTGCTTGGCGCGCCGGATCAGCTCGATCCCCTCCCGGGTGGCCACGTGCAGGATGTGCAGCCGGCAGCCGGTGGAGCGCTGGAACTCCAGCAGCTGGGCGATCGCGGTGTTCAGCACCACCCCGTCGCCGTCCCGCAAAGCCCGCGCGTACGAGCGGAAGTCGGTCCCCCACCGCTGCCGGGCGCGGCGGACGAACAGGTCGTACAGGCTCTGGTTGTGCGGGTGTACGTACAGCGGCAGCCCGGTGCGGGTCACCTCCTCGAAGATCTGGTAGAGCACCTGGTCTTCGGTCACCGAGGTGCCGGGGGGATGTGGGTAGTCGCGCCCGATGTCGCGCATCTGCCAGACCTTGAACGCGGTGGCGCCGTGCTCGGCCAGCTCGGCAATCCGCTCCGGGACCACGCCGGAGGCGTTGTGGCCGATGTCGATGACGGTCTTGGCGGCGGCGTTGTCGAGGTGGTCGCGGAGCCGCTCGGCGCTGTTGGTCGGCGGGTCGACGTTGGGCATGTCGAAGACGGTGGTCACGCCGCCGGCCGCGGCGGCGCGGGTGCCGGCGGTGATGTCCTCTTTGTGCGTGTAGCCGGGGTCGCGGAAGTGGGCGTGGGTGTCCACCAGCCCCGGGATCACGCACCCGGCGCGGGCGTCGAGCACCCGCCGGGCGGGCAGGTCGGCGGCCTCGCGCGGACCGACCAGCGCCGCCACCGCGCCGTCGCGCACCGCGACGGCGCCGTCGAACCAGGCGCCGTCCGCCAGGATCCGCGGGGACCTCACCACGAGGTCGAACTGGTCGCTCACGCGGGCCCTCCCTCAGCTATCTGTATGCTACTGTATACCTCAGCAGACCGAGGTGGTCAAGCCGGCGTGGTCCGGCGGACGAGTCAGGCCAGGTCCTGTTCCCACAACCGGAGGCGGACGTCCCGGGCCTCCGTGAAGTGCACCCGGGCGACCTCGGCCGCCTTCGAGGCATCCCGGTCCGTGATCGCATCCACCAGCTGGCGGTGCTCCAGCAACGCCTGCTTCCACCGGCCCGGGTACGACAGCGTCGTCACCGGGTAGCGGACCAGATGCAGGTTGAGGCGGCTGAGGACGTCCAGCAACGCCTCGTTCCGGGCCGCCTGCCACACTGCCCGGTGGAACTCGCGGTTGTAGTCGGCCATCGCGTCGGGGTCGGGGTCGATCTCCTCACCGCGGCGGATCAGCCGTTCCAGCCGGATCAGGTCGAACTTGGTGTGCCGTTCGGCGGCGAGCCGGGCGGCCGCGGCCTCCAGCACGATCCGCACCTCGTAGATATCGAGAATCTCCTCGGGACTGCGCTCCCGGACCACCAGACCACGGTCGCTGCGCGTGATCAACCCGTCGTGCTCCAGCCGGGTCAGCGCCTCGCGGACCGGGGTCCGGCTCACCCCGCACCACTCCGCGACCGAGGACTCGACCAGCGCCGCGCCGGCTGCCAGCGTGCCGTCCAGGATCGCCGCCTTGAGCTTGTCGTAGGCGGAGTCCTTCGCCACCGCGGGAGCGCTAGGCCCCTTTCCGGAACCGGAGGTCGCCATCGTAACCATCCTCGGTATTGGCCCCTATGCGAGTGTACGCTCTAGTATACACTGGTGCTCGCCGGGCGCGCAGCAGGACATCTCTATCACAACGGCACACCGTTCATCGACCACGCTGCCACGGTACATTTCAACCGCGGCGCGGTCCAACCAAAGGAGGGCTCGACGGCGATGCGGACGCAGTTGTTCATCAGCGGCTCCTGGATGGACGGCGAGAGCGTAGCGGCGGTGGCGGACAAGTTCACCGGGCGGGTGCTGGGCGAGGTGGCACAGGCCGGCGCGGCGCAGGTACAGCAGGCGGTGGCGGCGCTGGCGGCCGGGCAGCGCCGCGATGTCCCGCCGCCGTACGAGCGGTACGAGATCCTCACTCGGGCCGCCCGGCTGGTGACCGAGCGCCGGGCCGCCCTGGCCGACACCATGGTGTCCGAGAGCGGCTTCACCCTCGACGACGTGGCCGGCGAGATCGACCGGACCGCGCAGACGCTGCGTCTGTGCGGCGAGGAGGCCACCCGGATCGCCGGTGAGATGGTCCCGCTGGACGGCGCGCCTGGGGTACGCGACCGGCTCGGGTTCACGATCCGCCGCCCGGTGGGCGTGGTCTGCGCCATCACGCCGTTCAACTCGCCGCTGAACACCCCCGCCCACAAGGTCGGACCGGCCATCGCGGCCGGCAACGCGGTGGTGCTCAAGCCCGCCACCTACACCCCGCTGAGCGCCGCCGCGCTGGTGGAGATCCTGCTCGACGCCGGGCTGCCGCCCTCGCTGATCGCCCTGCTGCACGGCTCCGGCGCATCGGTGGGCGCCCCGCTGCTCGCGGACCCGCGGGTGGGGTTCTACACGTTCACCGGCTCCACAGAGGTCGGTCACCGGATCCGGGCCGGCGCCGGGGTACGCCCGACCCAGCTGGAGCTGGGCGGGCTTTCCAGCACCATCGTGTGCGCCGACGCCGACCCGCAGGCGGTGGTGGACCGGTGCATGCCCGCCGCGTTCCGCAAGGCCGGGCAGGTCTGCACCTCGGTGCAACGCCTCTACCTGCACGAGGACATCCGCGCCGAGGTCACCGACCGGCTGGTCAGCGCGGTCGAACGGCAGCGCTACGGCGACCCTCACCAGCCCGGCACCCTGACCGGTCCGCTGATCAGCGGCAAGGACGCGGACCGGGTCATGTCCTGGGTGGACGAGGCGCTCGCCGCGGGGGCGTCCGCCCTGGCCGGTGGGCGCCGGGACGGGCGGGTGGTCGCGCCGACCGTGCTGGCCGGCGTCTCGGCCAGCAGCCGGGTGATGTGCCAGGAGGTGTTCGGCCCGGTGGTGAGCCTGCGCAGCTTCACCGACCTGGACCGGGCGGTGGACGAGGTCAACGACACCCCGTACGGGCTGTCGGCCGGGATCTTCACCAACGACCTGCGCGCCGGCATCCGCGCCGCGGAGCGGCTGCGGATGGGCTCCGTCCACATCAACCAGACCTCCAGCAGCCGGGTGGACCTGATGCCGTACGGGGGCGTGAAGGAGAGCGGCTTCGGCCGGGAGGGCCCCCGCTACGCGATCCAGGAGATGACCGAAGAACGCCTGGTGACCGTCGACTACGGCTGACCGGACGGGACGCAGCGGCTACCCGCGCCGCCCCCGGGCCAGGCGGATGCCGATCAGGCCCACCGTGATCGTGATGGCGCACATGACCGTGCCGAGGGCGGCGCCGCGCTCCAGCGAGCCCTGGGTGCTGTAGCCGAGCAGCAGAATCGACAGCGGCTGGAAGTCGCTGCTGCTGAGCAGTGCCACCGTGCTGACATTGCGCATGGCGGAGTCGAATGTCAGCAACCCGACCGCCAGGATGGTCTGGCTCAGCAGCGGAGCGGTGATGAACAGGTGGGCGCGGGCCGGGGACGCCCCGGCGATCCGGGCGGCCGCCTCGTGGTCCGGGCTGATCTGCAGCAGGGCGGACTTCATCTGCTGGGTCCCGACCGACATGTGGTTGACGACCACCGCCAGCGCGAGGCCGGCCAGGGCACCGTACATGACCGACCGGAGCGGCGTGGCGAGGAACAGCCACAGCAACCCGAACCCCAGCAGCAGGCCCGGTACGCCGGCGGGCACCCACGCCATGCTGTCCACATAGCTGCGACCCGGCAGCCGGGAGCGGATGACGTAGTACGCGGCCAGGAAGTACAGCAGGACGCCGGCGGCCGCCGCGGCCAGGCCGAGCTGCAGGCTGTCGGTGAACGACGACAGGAAGCGCCGGTCGTTGAGCAACGCCGACCAGTTGTCGGTCGTGTATGGCGGCTCGATCTGGAAGAACCCGAAGCGGCGCATGAAGGACCCGACGGCCACCGCGGCCACCGGCAGCAGCACCGTGAGAGTGAGGTAGCAAGTCGTGATGCCGAACGCGACCCACCGGCCCACCCGGCCGAGCCGGACGACGGTGTCGGAGAAGCCCTTGGCGCCCACCGTGGTGAAGCTGCGCCGGCGGACGAAGTAGCGCTGCAGCAGCACCAGCAGGACCAGCATCGGGATGAACATCACGCCCAGCGCGGCCGAGATGCCGTACCGGGGCGGGGTCGCCTGCAGCCAGTTGTAGATCTGGGTCGAGAACACCTGCAGGCCCGCCTGCGGGCCGAGGATCAGCTCGATCTCGAACGCGTTCAACGAGTAGGCGAGACCGAGCAGACCGGTGCTGAAGATCGCCGGGGCCATCAGCGGCAGGGTGATCAGCAGCGCGGTGCGGTAGCGGCCGGCGCCGGCGGTGCCGGCCGCCTCCTCCAGGGTGGCGTCCATCCGCCGGAACACCGGGATCAGCAGGATCGTCATCACCGGCACGGTGGTGGTCAGGTGCGCCAGGTTGATGCCCCAGAAGCTGAAAATGTTGAGCGGACCGCGTTCGAGGCTGACCCCCGGGATGCTTCGCACCGCCTCGTTGAGCACCCCGGTCAGCGGGTCGGCCAGCAGGATCCAGCCGAGGGTCACCGAGATCCCGGGGATGAAGAACGCTATCCAGAACAGCACCTCCAGCACCCGGCCGCCCGGCATGTCCGTCCGCGCGATAAACCACGCCAGGAGAGTGGCGATCGCCAGCGCGATCGGGATCCGGGTCAGGCCAAGCTGCAGGGTGGTGCGCATGGCTTCCAGGAACGCCGGGTCGCTGACCCCGTCGGTCCAGTTGGCCAGGCCGAAGCGGGCCGGCTGGCCGGGAGCGGACAGGTTGAAGGTGTTGACGACCAGGTAGCCCAGCGGGACGGCGACCACCACCGTGATGAACGCCAGCATCGGCAGGCCGCGCAGCCAGCGCCGGCCCCGCCGCCACAGGTTGCCCGGCCGCGACCCCGGCCGCTCGCCGACCCGGTCGTCCGCCTGCGGGGTGGGCTCCTGCAGGACGACGGTCACCGGGACCACACCGTGACGACGTGCGGGTCCAGCCGGAGGAACACCTCGGCTCCGGCCGCCGGCGGGTGGTGCCGACCCCCGATGAGGACCGTGTCCCGCCCGCCGACGTCGGCCACGTACTCGATCCGGTTGCCCAGGTAGGCGGTGGAGATGATGGTGGCGCGGACCTGGTTGGGGCCGGGAGTGGCGCCCTCGGCGGGGGCGGTCATCTCGACGTCCTCCGGTCGGGTGTGGACAGACACCGTAGCCCCGTCGGCGAACCCGGACAGGTCCTGTGCGGTATCGATCCAGGGCTGCCCCAGCGACGGATCCTCCAGCCGGATCCGGGCCGCACCACCGGACCGGTCGACCCGGCCGGACAGGATCACCCGCCGTCCCAGGAAGTCCCGCACGAACGGGGTGGCCGGCCGCTCGTACAGCTCGGCCGGGGTGCCGACCTGCTGGACCTGGCCGTCGCACAGGACCGCGATCCGGTCGGCCAGCGCGAACGCCTCGTCGTGGTCGTGGGTCACGAACAGCATGCTCACCTCGAGCTCGCGGTTGAGCCGCCGCAGCTCCCGGCGCATCTGCAGGCGTAGCTTCGCATCCAGGTTGGACAGCGGCTCGTCGAGCAGCAGCAGCTGCGGCCGGTAGACCAACGCCCGGGCGAGGGCCACCCGTTGCTGC
Source organism: Micromonosporaceae bacterium (assembly GCA_009377645.1). Taxonomy (GTDB): domain Bacteria; phylum Actinomycetota; class Actinomycetes; order Mycobacteriales; family Micromonosporaceae; genus Natronosporangium. The sequence continues at coordinate 113,563 of WHTQ01000001.1, forward strand.
TGCCCGCCGGAGAGCTGGTTGGCCCGGCGGTCGATCAGCTCCCGCATCCCGGTGATCTCGAGGATCTCCGCCACCAGCTCGCGCCGCCGCGCCCGGCGTACCCCCCGCATCCGCAGCGGGAAGGCGACGTTGCCGGCGACCGTCATGTGCGGCCAGATCGCGTAGGACTGGAACACCATGGCGATGTTGCGGCGTTCGGCCGGCAGCGACCGCCCGATCGACGCGTCGGCCAGCACCCGGCCTCCCATCAGGATCTGGCCGCCGTCCAGCGGCTCCAGCCCGGCAACCATCCGCAGGCAGGTGGTCTTGCCGGAGCCGCTCGGCCCGAGCAGCGCGAACACCTCACCCTGCCGCACGGTCAGGTCGACGTTGTCGACAGCCCGGACCGATCCATAGTGGCGGACCAGGTTCCGCACCTCGAGCAGTACCTCCGGTAGCTCCGACGCGGCTGCCGGCGCTGGCGCCGGCGCCGCGGCTGGCGCTGGCGCCGCGGCCGAGCCGCCGGCGGCCTTCCTAGCTATCGACATCGTTGATCCTGTTCGCTGGCCGGCCGGCCCGGCTACCCGCCGGTCCCGATCAGGTCGGTGACCAGCTGCTGCGCCGCCGGCTTGCCGGTGGTCAGGAAGTCCCAGGAGTACGCGTCGAAGTACTCCGCATCGGGGTCGATGGCTACCTCCTCCGCCCCCTCCGGGACCGGGATGTCCTTGCGGCTGCTGGGCGTGATCGCCGCCTCGTTGTACAGCTGGTTGCCCTCGGCGCACACCAGCCAGTTCAGCAGCAGCTCCGCGGCGTTCGGGTGCGGCGGCTGGTCGCTGATGCCGATCACGCCCGACCCGCCCAGGATCTGTAGCGGCGCCTCCTGCGGCACGATCAGCTCCACCGGAAGGCCCTGCTGGACCGCCACCCGGGCGTAGGTCGGGAACATCGAGATGCCGATCGCATAGGTACCGCGGGCCACCGCGTCGACCTCCGCCTGCTGGTCCTGCATGACCACCGGCTCCTGGTCGACGTAGAGCTGGCGCACGAACTCCTCGCCGTAGGTCTCGTACAGGATGCCCACGTCGTTGGCGCCGGCGCCGGCGGAGCGCGGATCGTCCACCACGATCTGCCCCTTCCACTTCGGATCGAGCAGGTCCTCCCAGGTAGTGATCTCACCCTCCGTGACCAGGTCGGTGTTGATCAGCAGGAAGGTGTTCATGTAGCGCGAAATCTGGAACAGCTTGTCCTGCTCCTGGTCGATCCAGGGCGCCTCGTCCAGCACGTAGCTGGACGGCTCCACCAGGGCCGGGTCCAGCACCGAGCTGAGCGAACCGATCCAGCCGTTCTCGTACATCCGGTTCACGCCGCTGTCCCCACCGCCGCTCCACACGTCGACCGAGTAGACGTTCGCCGCGCGCTCGTTGGCCAGCCGCGCGGTCAGCACCGAGCCGGGCGAGCCGGTGTACCGCACCTCGACGCCGTACCGCTCGTCGAACGCCGGCGGGATGACCGGATCGATCTGGGCGTTGGACACCGAGCCCACCATCTCCACCACCCCCTCCTCCTGCGCGGCGGTGACCAGCTCGGAGTCCGGGTCGGGACAGTCTGAAGCGTCCACGGTCGTATCGACGGAGGACCCGTCATCGCCGCCGCAGGCGGCGGCCAGCGATCCCAGTAACACTGCGGTGACGGCTATCTGCAGGGACTTGTTGTGTCTCATCGCTACCTACCTTTGCCAGGCTCGGGAACTACGTCCGGTTTCGCTCGCAAGCTTCGCGAAGCCGTCTCGGTTTCGCTGGCGTCTTTGCCAGCATCAGATCTCGCACGATGGTTGCCGCGGCCGCCCGCCGCGGCCGCGGTTCGCGGCTGGGCGGCACCGGAAGGCGAGCCGAGCATGCCGGCCAGCGTCCGGGACACCTCCGCTACCGGTGCCCGCCGCGCCAGCGCCCGGCGGCAGGCCAGGATTGCCCGCGGCCAGTCCACGGTCACCCCGCCGCGGAGCAGGCCGCCCTTGGAGTAGAGGATCGCGAGCCGGCCGGGCCGGAGCTGGTCGCGGACCCAGTGGTGTTCGAGGGTGGCGTGCGTCGATCCCGCCAGCTGGACCGTGACGCCGTACTGGTCGCTCCAGACGTAGTCCGCGCCGGGCAGCGGTGGGGTCCCGGCCGGCTGGGCGATCTGCTGGCCGACACAGGCCGCCTGGTCCACCGCGCTGGTCCAGTGCTCGATCCGCCGGTGGCACCCGTGACCGGGGCTGTACCAGCGGGCGACATCCCCGACCGCGTACACCGAGCCGGTCCCGTCCGCCCGCCCGCGCTCGTCACAGACCACCCCGTCGTCGACCACCAGTCCGGAGCGGCTCAGCCAGTCGTCGTTGGGCACGGTGCCGATTCCGACCACCGCGAGGTCGGCGCGGATCACCTCGCCGTCACTGAGCCGGGCCGACAGGCCGGCACCGTCGGCGACCACCGCCTCGGCGGCGACCCCGAACCGGGTCTCGACGCCGTACCGGCCCGGCAGCCGGGCGAGGTACCGGCCCACCTTGTCGCCGACCAGCCGGGCCAGCGGTGCCACCAGCGGGTCGACCACGGTGACCGACAGGCCCCGGTCGCGGGCGGTGGTGGCGACCTCGGCGCCGATGAAGCCGCCGCCGATCACGATCAGCCGCCGCCCGGGCCGCAGCGCCGACCGCAGCGCCCGGGCGTCCGACAGGGTACGCAGGACGAAGACGCGGTCCGGGACCGGCCACGGGGACGGGCGGGCGCGGGCGCCGGTGGCTACCACGAGCACGTCATAGGCCAGCGCCGCTCCGCCGCTGAGCTCGACCACCCGCCGGCCGGGATCGAGGCTTACCGCGCGCCGGCCCCGGAGGATCTCGACCCCGAGCCGGTCTGCCTGGCCGGCCGGCAGCAGGCTGAAGTCGTCGGTGGTCCAGGCGCCGGCGAGGAACTGCTTGGACAGTGGCGGCCGGTCGTATGGGACGAGCGGGTCCTGGTCGACCAGCGTGATCGCGTCCGGGTAACCGGAGGCGCGCAACGCCTGGGCAGTCCGCACGCCGGCCACCGACGCTCCGATGATGACGGCCGACCGTGCCATCACTCGTCCTGCACGCTCAGCGCCGAGACCGGACAGCTGCGGACGGCGGCCTCCACACGCGACCGGTCGGCCTCCGGAACGGACTCCCGCAGCACCAGCACGGTGCCGTCGCCGTCCACGTCGAACACATCGGGGTCGGTCATCGCGCAGTTGCCGTACCCCTTGCATAGGTCGCGGTCAGCCTTGACCCACGGCATCGGCTCCGCCCTCCCAGTTGACCGCACCGCCCCCGGTGAGCAGGAGGTCGAAGTAGACCTCGACCGAGTCGCGTACCCGCAGCCCGAAGTGGAGCCCTTTGAACGGCGTGACCCCCCACCGGGTCTGCACCACCTCGGCGCCACCGCTGATGCGCACGTCCTCGCCCTGGCGGGTGAACGTGAACCGGACCTCGAGCGGCTCGCTCCGGCCCGCCACGGCGAGACTGCCCGCCAGCGTGCCCTTCCCGAACCCGCCACCGTCCCGGACGCCCTGCAGCTGGGCACCGCGCGCCGAGAACTGGAGGGTGGGGTGCTCGTGGCCGCGCAACGTTGTGGCGATCCGGTCCCGGATGGACTCCTTGTCCTGCGGGGTGAGCTTGCGAAGCCCGCCCTGGGCCTCCCGGACGAACAGCGAGCTGATCGGGACGCTGACCGTTACCTCGACCTCGCCCGGGTGCTCCGGGTCGCCCGCCAATGTGCCGGACCACGATTCCGCCTCCAGCACCAGGTCGTGACCGAGCGCCGACACGACCCCCTCGCGGAACACGTGAAGTCGCAACCAGCCAGACTCTGGCCCCAGGGGAAAGCTGCCTCGCGCCATCCACGCTCACCTCCGACCCGGCAAAATGTTGGCGTGCCCGCCGGCATCTCGTTGCAGGCTACAGTATACGGTCGCATACTGCAATGGCCATCGGCGTGCCAGCAAGAGTTTACGCGGTGCTAAACCGGTTTAAACCAGGATGTTTCACGAAGGCTCGATCGGCCGGTCGGTACGGGCCGACCGGTCGATCGCTTCCAGCACCGCGACCCCGTGCACGGCGTCCTCGACCGGGACCGGGAAGGTGGCGCGACCCCGTACCGCGGCCGCGAAGCACTCCAGCTGGGCGCGCTCCGCGTCCAGCTCCGGCAGCGCCGCCGTCTCCTCCTCACCGGAGCGGTACCGGTAGCTCAGGGTGCGGCCGCGCGTCTCCACCCACCCGAGCGAGCCGAAGTAGGTGAGCCGCTCGTACGGTGCGGTGGCGCCGGCCGCGGTCAGCAGGCCGCTCACCCCGCTCTCGAACCGGAGCAGCACCGCCGTGGTGTCGATGATCGCGCGCCCGGTGCCGCGAGAACCCGCGCGGGCGTCCACCGACCGGACCCGGCCCAACAGCTCGATCATCGAGTAGAGCGGATGATCCGCGAGCGCGCCGGCGAGCAGGTGGGCATCCTCGAGGGCCCAGTGGTCCGGTGGCAGGGTGTGGAACCGGTCGGTGCAGAAGTCGCCCTCGGCGTGCAGCAGCTCACCGACCTCGCCCGCCCGGACCCGGCGGCGCAGCTCCGCCGCGTTGGGGTAGAAGTACCGGTTGTAGCCCAGCGCGAGCAGCACCTGCCGCCGCTCCGCCGCCGCGGCCAGCCGGGCGGCGTCCGAACCGGACAGAGCCAGCGGCTTGACCGCCAGGACCGGCTTTCCCGCCTCGATCGCCGCCAGGGTGTGCTCGGCGTGCAGGCCGGCCGGCCCGGTGGAGATGACCGCCTCGACGGCCGGGTCGGCGACCAGCTCGGCAACCCCCGGGTGCAGGGTGATGCCGTGCGCGGCCGCGAAGCTGGCCGCCCGGCTCGCCGTCCGGGTACAGCCGGCGACGATCCGGATCTCGGCGCTTCGGCCCTGTACCGACTCGACCAGCTTCCGGCCCCACGCGCCGAGACCAATCATTCCCGCGTTCAGCACGATTCTCTCCCGGTTCCCGGCGCGAGCACCCCGGCTCGCCGCAGCTCCGGCAGCACCGCCTCGCCGACCAGCTGGAGGCAGTCCTCCCAGTCGGCGAACCTGGCCCGCATGTCCAGCACGACGTGGTCGACCCCCGCCCGGGCCAGCTCGGACAGACCGGCGACCAGATCCGCCGGGGTGCCCGCCACCAGCAGCCCGGCCGGGGAGGTGACCTCGGCGTTAAGGTACCGCGCGCTCTGGTCGATGATCCGCGGTACGTCGACCGCGCGCAGCGCCTCCTGGCGGGTATGTCCGGGGCTGGCCTGCACCACCAGGCCGACCGGCGGCGCGGCCCGGCCCTGCGCGGCGCTGCGGCGCCGGAGCAACGCCACCCGCTGTTCGGTCACCTCGATCGGTAGCCGGCTCAGCAGCAACCCGTCGAACCGCGCGACGGTGCGCTCGACGGCACGGGTGGTGATCCCGCCGTACCACAGCTGCGCGTGGGCCAGCGACTCGTCGGCGCTCAGCCGGACCTGGTCGAGCCGGTAGTGCGGGCCGCGGTGGTCGACCGTTCGGGAGGTCCACAGTGCCCGGATGACGTCCACCTGTTCCTCCAGCAGCCGGCCCCGGCGGGTGGCCGGCAGGCCGGCGGCCACCATCTCCGAGGTCCGGCTCCCGGTCCCGAGGCCGACGATCAACCGCTCGCCACCGGCCAGCGACGCCAGTGAGGACAGCAACGTCGCCAGGTGGACCGGATGCCGGTGGGGTGCCAGCACGGCGGTGCCCAGCACCACCCGGCGGGTGCTCGCCGCGGCCGCGGCGAGCACGACGATCGGGTCGACAAAGGTGCCGTCGTCGCCGGGCAGCTCGGGCGGGTAGAGGAAGTGGTCCCGCACCCAGATCGAGTCGAACCCGAAGCCTTCGATGGGTTCGAGACTGTCCAGCATCCGCGCCGGATAGCTCCGGCTGCCGAAGTGCGGAAGCAGCACGCCACATCTCATCGCGCCCACGCCGGCTGCCGGGTCAGCGGCACCTCCTGGCCGCTGCGGGCCGACTCCTCGATCGCGAGGCAGACCTCGACCGTACCGGTCGCCCACCGCCCGTCGTGCCGCAGCGGGCGGCCGTTGACGACGCCCTCGTACAGCTCCATCAGCTCCGCGGCGCGGCCCGGTGGCTCCGCCCCGAGGGTCACCTCCCGCCGCTGGTGCTGGTCGTAGATGTACAGTCCGTCGGCCGACTGCCGGACCGCGCCGCGTTCGCAGCTGGCGATGGTGAGCCCGAAGAAGGGCTGGTGGTGCTCCTGGCCGAACGAGTACCCCCACAGTGCCCACTGCTCGGCCGAGGCGCCCTCGGCACCGTACCGGCCGAGCTCCTTCTGTTCCTGGAACCGCCGCTCCCGGGCCTCCGGCCCGAGCGCCGCGACGGCTTGGAAGTTCTGGTGCATCGTGACCGAGCGGTCGGGATCGCGGGGCTGGCCCCCTTCGCCGATCCAGTCGTACAGCTCGGCCACGTCGAAGTAGCCGCGCGCGTCCAGCACCAGGCTGGCGGTGGCCCCGCCCTCGAACTGAAGCAGCGCGCTGTAGCCGCCGGGACATCCCCGCAGCGGGTCCCAGAAGGTCTGCGCCCGCACCGACCGGGCCACGCCACCGCCGATCTGGCGGGCGATGTCCACCTGGTGCGGTCCCTGGTTGAGCAGCGGACCGCGGGTGCTGACCAGCTCGGCAGTCGGCCACGGGCGTACGTTGAACTCGTTGTACATCCAGGAGTTCACCATCACCAGCTCGCCCAGCTCGCCACCGTGCACGATCTCGGCCATCCGCCGGTACGGGGCGCCGAAGCTGTGGGTGTGGCCGGCCAGCAGCAGCACGCCGTGCCGTTCGGCGGCCGCCGCCATCTCCGCGCACTCGTCCAGGGTCAGCGCGAGCGGCTTCTCGACGACCATGTGCTTGCCGCTGCCCGCCGCGAGCAGCGCGTGCTCGCGGTGCAGCTCCGGCCCGGTGGCGATGTAGACCACGTCCACCTCGCCGCTGTCGCACAGCTCCTCGGCGGTGGCGTACGACCGGCCATCGAAGTCCTGTTCGAACCGCTCCCGGGCGCTGGTGCGCGGGTCCGCCCCGGCCACGAACCGGAACGGCAGATCGGCGATCTCCCAGGGGCGCTGCAGGATCAGGTTCATCGCCTGGCCCAGGCCGATGAAACCCAGCCTGAGCACCGGCTGGCTGGCGCGCTCGGCCATGTCAGTAGGTCGACCCAACGGGGCCGGCACCGGCGTCCGCGGTCACGAACTCCTGGATCAGCCGGTAGGTCTCCTGTGGTGCGTTGCGCAGCAGGCCGCCGTCGGTGCGGGGCCGGATCCACAGCCACGACCCGGGCAGGTTGCGGTAGAGCAGGAAGGCGTGCTCCGCCGAGTACGCGTCGCCGGGGGCGTCGCCGCGCAGGATGAGCGTCCTGGCGGTGATCTTCCGGGAGTGCTCCCGCAGGTCGAAGTACTCCTGCCACTCTGGCCGGTCGCGGAACTCGTGGTAGAAGCGGACCGCCTGCTCCCACTGGTCGCCGTGCCAGTCCTGCAGCTGCTTGCGTCGCTGCTCGGGCATCTTCGCCAGGTCGACCTGGCCGCGGACCCCGGCCTGCGCCGACTCCTCGTTGAACATCACCGGCATGTCGACGATCAGGCACCCGGCGCGGTCCGGGGTGTCGGCCGCGAACCGCATCGCCACCCGCCCGCCGACGGTCATCCCGTAGATGTTCAGCGGGCCCAGCCCGAGCTCGTCCTGCAGCGCCCGCAGGTCGTCCACCCAGGCGGTGACCGGGGTGTCCGGACCCACCCGTTCGCTGCGACCGAGGCCGCGCAGGTCCGGAACGATCACCCGGAAGTGCTCGCTCAACGGCTCGATGTGCCGGCTCAGCTGCCGGCCCGATCCGGCCGCGCCGTGCAGCAGCACCAGCGCCGGGCCGGAGCCGGCCTCCTCCCAGTGATGCCGGCATCCGTTCAGGACTGTCTCTGGCATGCGACTCCTCCTCGATTGGTGACCCGGCCGTCCCCGACGGCGCGGTCAGCTCAGCAGCTCCGCCCAGTAGCGGTAGAACTGTCGCTGGTTCACCTCCCACACGTACGGCCCGATCAGGCCGGGCAGCGCGTCCACGTCCACCCCTTCTGCGGCCAGCCGCGCCCGCAGCCCCGGATCGTCGTCCCGGTCGATGGCCATCGCATAGTGGAACGGCCGCTCCGACGACCGGCGCGCCGCGAGGTTGTCCGAGGAGCGTTCGAAGTTCTCCGAGTCGTCCGGTGCCAGCATGCCGGCGGCCGCCTGCGCCCCGACGAGCTCGCGCAGGGCGGTCCGCTTGACCACCTCCGGCGCCGCCCGGTCCACCATCGCCCACTGCCACACATCGGTCACCATCGGCCCGCGCGGGTGCCACTGCAGCAGCCCGGTGCCGAAGATCGCGTTCGGCCCGCTGACCACCGAGAAGTTGGGGAATACGTTGATGTTCGAGCACAGGTGCAGCTTGACCGGGTCGTCGCGCTGGAACTCCCGCACCCGGCGGTCGCGCTCCCGGATCCACTCCACCGCCTCCGGTCCGAGCTGCTCGGCGATCTGCAGCTCGCGGGTGGCATCCTTCGGCTCGGCGCCCACCTTGAGCGCGCCGAGGCCGTGCGCGATCCCGTCCGGGTACCCGACCGCCACCTGCAGCCGGTCGTTCAGGTTGACCTTCCCGCGCAGGCCCTGCGACTCCTCGGCCAGCACCCGCAGGTAGGAGGCGTGGGTGATCTGCACGTGGTAGTCGTCGCCCTGGAAGTTCTCGGCCAGCAGCTTCCAGTTCGTCGGCATGGTGTAGCGCTGCCGGCCGCCGACCACCTCCACCCCACCGAGGAACTCCTGCACCAGCAGGCGATCCAGGTACCAGCGCAGGTCGCCCAGGTAGCTGTCGAGACCGACGATGTCGGGGTCCCAGGAGGCGAAGATGAAGCCCCCGTACGACTCCACCCGGGGGGCGCGCTGCAGCCCCCACCCGGCGAAGTCGACCTCGCCGTGGTACCCCTCGCTCAGGAACGGTACGCCGACCAGCTGGCCCGCATCGTCGTAGCGCCAGCCGTGGAACGTGCAGCTGAAGGCTCGGGCGTTGCCGCGGTCGAACAGGCACACCTTGTTGCCGCGGTGCGCGCACTGGTTCCGGAGCACCCGGACCCGCTGGTCCTTGCCCCGGATCACGATCACCTCGGTCTCGGCCAGGTAGTTGGTGAGGTAGTCACCCGGCTCCGGGATCTGGCTGTCGTGCCCGACGTACAGCCAGGTCTGCCGGAAGATCTGGTCGAGCTCGCGCTGGTAGAGCTCGGGATCGGTGAATATGCCGGTGTCCACCAACCCCTGCCCGGCGTCGACTTCCCATGCCGTGGCGGTCATCGGCTGCTCCCCTCTCAGAAGAAGATGGACAGTGCCCGGGAGAGCACCGTCTGGGTGAACTCGACCCGCCGGCTCACCAGCTGGAACCCGTCCTCGGTGCGGCGCAGCCGGTCGGTGCGGCGGCCGGTGAACATGCTCTCGTGGACGCCGTGCCGGATCTGGACCACCAGGAACTTCGACTTCGCCTCGACGGCCCGGTCCAGCAGCTCCCGGGCGGTGACGTTGGTGATCAGCCGGTCCGTGCTCGAGGCCGGGACCTCGACATGGCGCATCCCGGTGTCCAGCTGGCGGATCCGCAGCCACATCGTCGCCTTGGTCTCGTCCATCAGATGGAACCGGGGGGCGGCGTCCCGGCCGGTCTCGTCGAACCGGCGGTTGGTGCCCTGCACCGACTCCGCGGCCGGGATAACGTAGTGGAGGTCGTCGGCCAGCAGCGCGTACCAGTCGTGGAACTGCAGCGTGTCGAGCAGCTCGGCCTCGTGGATGAGGAACAGCTCGACCTCCTCCCGAAGGCTGGCGGTCATCGTGCCACCACTGCCTCGGTCGGGCCGTCCCAGCCGGCCACGGCCATCCCCATCAGGCCACGGTAGAACGGCTCGTACACCAGGGTTCTGGTCGGCACCGGACCGAGCGCGCCCAGCAGCACCAGCCAGCTGCGCAGCTCGATGTCGCCGTGGTCGAGCAGGTCCTGCGACGTGAGCCCGCGCAGGGCGGCCAGGTCGCCGGCCCGGAGCCGGTCGATCACCCACCGGTCGAAGTCGACGCTGATCGAGCCGAAGGAGTGCGGCCCGGTGTAGTGCTTCCAGGGGTAGCCACTGGTGAAATGGGACAGTCCACCGGAGGCGATCACGACCACCCGGGCCGGCTCCGGCCAGCCGGCGACCGCCCGCGCGAGGCTCTCGCCGAAGGCCACGCACCGCGCCGGCGAGGGCGCCGGCTGGTGCAGGGCGTTCACGAACACCGGCACCGCGGCGACCTCCAGCGCGCCGATCACGTGCTCGACGATCTGGTAGTGCGCGTGCGAGCTGAGCGCCCCCTCGGCGAACGCCGGTACCGTCGCCACGTCGAACCCGTCGCCGACCCCTTGCGCGAGGATCGCCGAGGCGACCGCGGCGTGCGACCGCACGGTCCGGCTCCGGTTCGCGGCCCGGCCGCCGAGGGTGTACGCGTCCCCGGTGAAGACCGCGATCTGCGGGAGCACCCGGTCTTCCGGGAAGTTCTCGTTCTGGTCGTCCCCGACCAGCAGCACCACGTCCGGCCGCGCCTGCGCGATCCGCTCACCCAGGTCCTTGACGCCGTCCCGGATCGCCTTGTACCGGTGCGCGTTCGCCTCCAGCGTCTCGGACTCGATCGCGGCCAGCACCTCGGGGCGCGGGGACGGCGGCTGGCCGTACCGGCGCTCGTACGCCGCGGCGATCCGGGCCCGGAAGTCGTCCCACTCGCCCGGCTCCAGGAAGGTCAGCGCGTGGGTGGAGGCGAACCCGGCAACGATCGTGCCCATGTGGTCTCCGTCTTAGTCGGATGCTTAGTCGGATGCTTAGTCGGATGGTCGTAGGAGTGGCGCAGCGTCACGCCCGCGAAGTCGATCGCCGCGCACCGCTGGCGGAACTCCTCGAGCGCCTGCTGGAACTGGTCTTCGGCCGGGTAGTCGAACGGGTCCCCGATCCGCCCTTCGTCCTCCCCGCCCGGGGTCAGGGGATGCTCCAGGTACCAGGCGACCGTGCGCGCGACGGCCTCCGGGAACCCCACCACGTCGCGGAAGCCGAGCTCGCTCCGGATCGCCGTGGTGTCCAGCAGCTTGTGGTGGGTGGGCGGCGGCCCGTCCCGGCCCATCGCCTCGAGGTTGCGGCCGCCGCCCCAGAAGTACGCCGGCCGCCCGGCCTGGCGCGGGAAGTTCGCCAGCGTCACCTCCGCCCGCATCGCGGCCGCGATCGCCAGCGCCCGCTCGGCGTCGGTCGGGGTGACCTCGTCGGCGACGTGGTAGATCCGCCCGGCCGCCCGCTCTGGCTGGTCGACCGCCAGCAGCACGGCGTGGGCCGCGTTCTCGACATACGCCCGGCTCTCCAGCGTGAGGCCGCCGTCCATCACCGGAATCGTCTTCCGGCCGTCCCGGATCCGCCGGATCACGCTCCACTCGCGCGGGGCCAGCTGCCGCGGCCCGTAGAGGTTGGGATACCGCAGGTGGGTGAGGTTGAAGTCCTTGCCATGCCGGGACAGCAGCTCGTCCTCGGTCTGCTGCACCCGGGCGACCAGCTTGTGCGACACGTCCCGGGCGGCCCGCTCGGTCGCCGGCCGGGACAGGTCCTGCTGGGCGTACACTGTCCCGCCGACCGTGACCAGCCGCTCGGTGACACCGGCCAGCAGGCCGGCCAGCAGCCGCAGCCGGCCGTAGGTCGCCACCACCAGGTCGAACCGGCGCCCGGCCAGCGCCTCCCGGACCGGCTCCTCGAAGTGCGGATCGGCGTGCAGGTGCTCGTACCGCGCGACGAAGTCGACCTCGTGGCTGCCGCGGTGCAGGATCACCGGCTGGTAGCCGCGCTGCACCAGACCGTCGATGATGTACGGTCCGGTCGGCCCGGTCCCGCCGATGATAAGTGCCTTCATGCCCGGCCCTCCGATTGCTGCGTGGTGTGGACCGCGCCGCTGCGGTCCACCAGCACGCCCGCCGCCACCCGGTCCCAGGCATCGCGGGTCCCCAGGTCGCGCAGCTGGGTGCGCTGGATCCGCCGGGTGGAGTCGGTGCGGGGCAGCTGGTCGGTGACCCGCACGTACCGGGGGACCGCGAACGCCGGCAGCTGAGCCGCCAGGTGTTCGATCAGGCCGATCGGCTCCACCGACATCCCCGGCGCCGGCACCACCGCGACCAGGATCTCCTCGTCCGCGCCGTCCCCGTCGCGGATCCCGACCGCGGCGCACTCGGCCACCGCCGGGTGCCGGACCAGCTCCGCCTCGATGCTGGTGGGAGAGATGTTCTCGCCCTTGTGGCGGATGCTCTCCGAGCGGCGCCCGTGGAAGACGTAGCGACCGTCCTCGCAGCGATGCATCAGGTCTCCGGTGTGGAGCCACAGGTTGCGCCACTTGCGAGCGGTCTCCTTCGGCTGGTTGAGGTAACCGAGCATGGTGGTCCACGGTTCCCGCGGCCGCAGCACCAGCTCCCCGATCTCGCCGTCGGGCACCGGCAGGTCGTGCTCGTCGACCAGCTGCGCCTCGAAGTCGTCCCGCAGGTACCCGCAGCCGTCCCCGCGCGCCGGCCCGACCAGCACGCCACCGGCCTCGGTGAGGCCGTAGCTCACGTACGCCTCCGGGAGGTGGAACCGCCGGCGAAACTCGTCGATCTCCCGGATGGTGGTGCCCAGGGTGATCCGCTGCAGCGGGTTGTCCCCGTCGTCGGCGCGTTCCGGCTGGGCCAGCAGGTACTGCGCCATGACTCCCACCAGGCAGGTGTAGGTGACGCCGAACCGCCGGCAGACGTCCCAGAACCGGCTGGCGCTGAAGCCCGGCTGCAGCACCACCGAGCACCCGGCGATCAGTCCGTTGTAGAGCACCCGGCACTGTCCCAGCACGTGGTAGAGCGGCAGCACCACCAGGCAGACGTCGCCCGGCTGCGGGGAGCCGGGGCGCAGCGGGCCGTTGCGCCCGTAGGTCTGGGCGTGGGTGACCAGCACGCCCTTGGGTGAGCCGGTGGTGCCAGAGGTGTACACGATCCCGCACGGGTCGGAGGGCGCCTGGGCGACCGGTGGCACCCCGGGGTGGCGCCGCAGCCCGGCCAGGTCGTGCACCTGCCAGGACGGGCCGGCCGCCGCCGCCGGGTCGCCGCGGACCACCACGTGGCGCACGTGGCGCAGCCGGTCGGCGACGGCGAGCACCCGCGGCGCGTACGCCTCCTCGACGACCAGCACGCTGGCTCGGCAGTCGTTGGCGATGTAGGCCAGCTGCGGCGGCATGGCGGCGGTGTTGATCGGCACCTCCAGCCCGCCGACCCAGTTGACGCCGAACCACGACAGCACGTGGTCGACGCTGTTGTCCAGCATCAGCAAGACCGGGTCGCCCGGTCCGACCCCGAGTTCGTGCATCCCGCCGCCGACCCGGGCGGCCTCGTCATGCAGTTCCTGGTAGCTCAGGGCCTCTACCTCGTCGCGGACCGCCGGCCGGTCCGGGTACGCGTCGGCGCCGTGGCGAAGCATGTGGACGACGGTCCGCTCCGGCAGCGGAGCGATCTGCGGCGTGGTGGTGGGACGGCGCACGTTCATCGGGTCAGCGGTCGACGACCAGTTGGGTACAGGTGAACCGGGCCGCCAGCCGGGGCCGGTCCGCCCCCTCCTGCTCCTGCGGCAGGACCCGGACATCCAGCACCAGCATGCGGCTGCCCAGGTGCACCGGCTCCGCGAGCGCGACCAGCTCGGTGCCGGAACCGGTCGCGGCCAGGAAGTGGCAGCCCAGCTGCACCGTGGTGAAGTTGCCCCGGGGCAGCGCCCCATAGCTGGCCCAGCCGGCCGCCGCGTCCGCGAACGCGACCAGCGAGCCACCCTGCGGCACTCCCCGCTGGTTGAGATGCCGGTCACCGAGGCGCATCCGGGCCCGGCTGCGGCCCGGACCGATGTCGGTGAGCGTGATGCCGAGCAGGTCGAGCAGGCAACCGGGCGGCACGGATCCGGCCGGCTCGGGAACCGGTGCCATGCCACCCGGCGCCTGCTGCGCGATCTCGTAGAGATCCACCCGCCCCCCTCAACCGGCCCCTCTGAAGATAGCTGCATGCTATTGCATACCGTCGTCTACGTCAAGGTCACCTCGGGCCGCCCCAGGTCAGAACTGGGCCTGATACTGCGACGGGTCGATCCGTGCCTCCACCACCAGTGGACGCGACCGGCCCGCCACCCCGGACAGGCACTTCTCGAGCTCCGCGGCCGAGGAGACCCGTACCCCGTCGCACTGCATGGCGGTCGCCATGCCGACCAGGTCCATGTCCTCCAGCCGGGTGGCGACACTGGGATAGCCCTGCACGGCCTGCTTTAGCTCGATCCGGTTGAGACTGCCGTCGACAAACACCAGGAAGGTCACCGGCAGGCCCAGGCTGGCCGCCAGCCGGATCTCCGCCACGGTCATCGCGAACCCGCCGTCGCCCACCAGCGCGAGCACCGGACGCTGCGGTGCGACAAGCTTCGCGGCGATCGCCCCCGGTACGCCGAACCCCATGGCCGACAGCCCGTTGGTCATCAACGTGGTCCGCGGCGAGCCGGTCCGCCAGCCCTGCCCGACCAGCAGCTTGTGGGAACCCACGTCGGTGGTGACGATGGTGTCGGCGGGGAAGGCGGCTCGCGCGATGTCGATGACGTCCGTCGGGTTCAGCCGGTCCGGGTTCCGCCCGGCGTAGTACCCCTCCCGCAGTCGGTCCCGCTGCCGCTGCGCGCTGGCCAGGCCGTCGCGGGGCTCGCCCCGCCACTCGCTGGCCAGCCAGTCCAGCCCGGCCGCCACGTTCCCCACCAGCTCGTACCGGCTGGCGTAGATCTGGTCGATATTCGGCACGGTGTCCACGTGCACCACCGGCACGTCCAGCGACCACGGCTTGATCAGCTCCACCGGGTCGAACCCGGCGGCGACGATCAGGTCCGCCTCCGCCAGAAAGTCCCACACCACCTGGTTGCACGCCATGTCGAGGACGCCGGCGAACAGCGGATGCTCCTCCGGGAGCACCCCCTTGGCCATCGGCGCCACCACCACCGGCATGCCGGCCACCTCCGCGAGGCTGGTCAACGCGGCGGTGGCGGCGCACCGGACCGCGCCGGTGCCGGCGAGGATGACCGGCCGGCGGGCCGCCCGCAGCACGGTAGCCAGATCCCCGGACTCGCCCGGTGCCCGGAACAGCGCAACCGTCTCGGCGGCGCTGTCCAGCGGCGGCGGAGCCACCTCGCCGTCGCCGGCGGTGGCCTGGAACGCCCGGCCGGTGCAGCTGAGGTGGACGGCGCCGGGCCGTTCGGCGGTCGCCAGCCGGAGCGCCTTGCGCATCGTGACATGCACCGCGGCCGGCTCGATCCGCCCGGCCCACTTCGTAACCGGGCCGAAGACCTGTTTGTGGTCCACCACCTGATGGGTGAAGTACGCCTCCCGGTCCGACTCCACCTGGCCGGAGATCGCCACCACCGGCGCCTTGTCCAGCGTGGCGGCCGCCACCCCGTTGACCAGCGCGGTCGACCCCGGGCCCAGGGTCGACAGCACCACCCCCGGCCGGCCGGTCAGCATCCCGTAAGCCTCGGCCATGAAAGCCGCGGTGCCCTCCCGCCGGGCCAGCACCACCTGCAGGTCGTGGTGCGTGGCCTGCTCCATGAACTCGATGATCGGGTCGCCGGGATAGGCGAACACGAATCGGGAGTCGGAGCGGGCGAGATAGCGGGCGATCACGCTCGCGGTGTTAGATCCGACCATGACCTGCTGTCACACTCCTCAACCTCGGTCCGTCGCGACGGTCTGCGCGGCGTGAGCGCCCGCGATCCGGCCGAACACAGAGCCGTTCATCAATCCGGACCCACCCGGATAGTTGAAGTAGAAGATCCCCCCGACCAGCTCCCCAGCAGCGTACAGACCCGGGATCAGCTCCCCTTCGGTGTCGATCACCTGCCCGTCGGGGCTGATCCGCAGCCCGCCGAAGGTGAACGTGATGCCGCAGGTGGTCCCGTACGCCTCAAACGGCGGGGTGTCGATGGTGTTCGCCCAGTTCGACTTGTTGATCGCCAGCCCCAGCGTGCCACGGCTATCCTTCGCGTTGGGGTCGAACGGGACATTCTGGTCCACTGCCGCGTTGTAGCCGGCGACCTCCTGTAGGAACCCCTCCGCCGACACCCCGTCCAGCTTGCGGGCGAGCTCCTCCAGGCTCTCCGCCCGCACCCTGGTCGCCTGCTTGATGCGGTACTCGTCGCGCAGCAGCGGGCTGACCTTCTTGTCGAAGATCTGCCAGGCGAACTGCCCGGGCTGGTCGAGGATGATCTTGCCGTACTTGGCGTAGGTGTAGTTGCGGAAGTCCTCCCCTTCGTCCAGGAACCGCCGGCCGTGCGCGTTGACCATGATGCCGAGCGGGTAGCTGTGCTTCTGGAAGCCGTCGCCCACGGCGAGGTCGCCGAACGGCGGCGCGTTCATGTCCCAGGCCACCGCGTGCGCGCCGGACCAGTTGCCCCACGGCATGGCGCCGATGTCGAGCGCCATCTGCAGCCCGTCGCCGGTGTTGAACCGGGTCCCCCGCACCTTGGCCAGGTCCCATCCGGGGCCGAGATAGCTGGTGCGCCAGGCGACGTTGGCCTGGAAGCCGCCGCAGGCCAGTACGACCGCCTTCGCCGGCAGGGACTGGCGGCGCCGGCCCCGCTTCACGGTAACCCCGACCACCTGCCCGTCCGCCACCTCCAGGGCCACCGCGCGGGTCCCGTACTCGATCCGGACGCCGGCGGCCAGTGCCGCCTTGGTGAGGCTCCCCACCAGGCCCGGTCCACCGCCCACCGCCTCGAGCGTGAGCCCGCCCCAGAACTTGTAGCGCCCGCCGATCCGGTACGCCTGCCGCCCGTAGCTGGGCAGGAAGCGCACCCCGTTCGCGGTCATCCAGCGCAGCGTGTCGAAGCTGCGGGACACCAGCAGGGACGCCAGCTCCGGATCGGCCCGGTACTCGGTCACCCGCGCGATGTCATCGAAGAAGTCTTCCTCGGTGTAGCTGCCGAAGTCGGAGTTGGCGACCTGCTCGTCGGTGAGGTCGGGGACGAGCGTGCGGATGTCGTCGAGGCCCCGGTACGCGACCCGCATGGCCCCCGCGGTGAAGGTGGTGTTCCCGCCGGCCTCGTGGCGGGGCGCACGTTCCAGCACGAGCACCGAGCAGCCGGCCTCTGCGGCCGCGAGCGCGGAACACAGGGCAGCGTTGCCGGCACCGACGACCACGACTTCCGACCGAGTGTCCACGCTTGCTGTATACCGCAGTATGCGTACGAAGGCAAGTGCAGACCGTTGTAGGCGGCGGCCGGCCTGGAGGCACCTTACGCGCCATCACCGGCCGGAGCGGCGCTGCCGGCGGTTGCGGTTCAGCGCAGGACCCGGTAGGTGACGTGTGTCACGAGGGAGGCGGATCACGCCGCGAGGACTTCCAGGTTCAGCCCGGGCACGCCATCGAAGAGGCGCTCCCCAGCCCCGAGCCCGACGGGAGCGATGTGGGCCCTACGCCCATGCCGCCAACGTGCCATGGTGAGTCGATGAAGCGGCCCAACGTGGTACGAGCGCTGCTGGCCAGCGACGAACCGTCCGTGCGGTGGAAGGTCCGGGTCCACGTGCTGGGCGAGGACCCCGCGTCACCGACGAACCGACGGCTCCAGCAACAGATCCGCACCTCGCCACGGGTACGCGCTCTGCTCGATGGTGCGGCCCCGGAGTCGTACCGCAAGTGGCAGGGCCGGCACTGGGTGCTGCAGACCCTGGCCGACATCGGCCATCCGGCCGGCGACGAGAGGCTCGAACCGCTGGCCGCATCGGTGACCCGGACCTGGTTGCATCGGCGGTACTACGGCGAGTACGACCCGTCGACCGCGCCGAGGTCGGACGCCGTCCCGCTGATCGCCGGCCGGTTCCGGCGCTGCGGTTCACAGCATGGAGGTGCGCTGCTCGCGCTGGTCCGGCTCGGCCTTGGCGGCGACGCGGCGGACCGGCTGGTCGAGCGGCTGCTGCACTGGCAGTGGTCAGACGGCGGCTGGAACTGCCACCGCAAGGCCACGGCCGCCACGTCGTCGGTGTACGAGACGCTGCTGCCGATGCGTGGGCTCGCCGCCCACGGCTCGGCGCCGGCTCGGCAGGCGGCCGATCGCGCCGCCGAGGTGCTGCTGACCCGGCGGGTCCTGTTTCGCCGCACGAACGGACAGCTGATCCGCAAGGAGTGGACCCGCCTGCACTATCCGGTCTACTGGCGCTACGACGTGCTCGCCGGCCTGAAAGGGCTCTGGGACGCTGGACACCTCGACGACCCGCGCTGCCACGACGCCCTCGACCTGCTGGAGAGCAAACAACTGCCGGACGGCGGCTGGGCTGCCGAGGCGACCTTCTCCCACGGTGTCGATCGGCGCCGCCCATCGGCCGATCTGGTCGGCTGGGACGGGCCCGCCGCCCATCGGATGAACGAATGGGTCACCGCCGACACGCTCGCCGTCCTCGCCGCGGCCGGGCGGCGCTGACCACCGCCCACGCCCCTCGCTGGGCGCTCGCCGGGCGCCACCATCAGCACCTATTGTAGCCGGTGGAGGCGCGGGTGCAGACGTTCCGGCCGGACCCGCTCCCGTACCGAAGCATCGACTACCCGGCGCGGACCGCCCTGGTGGTGGACAACGAGCGCTACGGCGTCTCGCGCCCGTGGTACGGGTACGGCTTTACCGAAGTCACCGTGCCGATGCTGGGCGCGGCCGACTCGCTCAACGTCTCGGTGTGCGCGTCGATCCTGTTGTACGAGGTGCGCGCCCGCTCCGCCGGCTGGTACCGGCCCGGCCCGCTGGCGCCATGGACTATGGCGCCATGAACTCATGCGCGCCGCGGAGCCGGGTCCGCAGGACGGACTCGGCCCGGTCCAGTCGTAACTGGACATCCGTCGGGCGACTCGGGTCCAGCTCAGCGCTACGGGCGGCGGGTATGGAGGCAGGGTCCAGGCCATCTCGTACGGCCACCAGAACTCCGAGGTCGTACCGGCTGATCGGGTCCGTGCCGGCGACGTTGAGGACGCCACGATAGTCGTTCGCCGCGAGCTCCAGCAGCGCATCGGCGAGATCGTTGACGTAGATGGGCTTGCGGATATCGTCGGTGAACAGCGCGCCGTCGTTGCGGCCGGACACCAACCCGTGGGTGAGCCGCTCGTGGGGGCTGCCACCATCATCGCCGAGGATGAGCGAGGTACGCACGACCGCGGCATCGGGTGCCACTGCCCGCACCGCGGTCTCGGCTGCGGCTTTCGCCGCCCCGTACCGGTTCACCGGGTCTGGCAGGGCGGTTTCGTCGTAGTAGGTGTCGCGGCCGGAGAACACGGCATCGCTGGAGACGTGGACCAGTCGCACTCCGGCGGCGGCCGCGGCGACCGCCACGTTGGCGGCGCCATCCGCTATGGTGCGCCAGTCGTTGCGGTCCCGGCCGGTTGCGGTATGCACAACCGCATCGGGGCGGACGCGCTGCACCGTGTCCCGGACCGCGGCCCGGTCGCGGATGTCGAGCCACTCGTCGGCGGCGCTCGTGGACCGGACGAAGTAGGTGCCCACCACTGCATAGCCGGCCGCCGCAGCGCGGCGGAAGACCCGTCGACCCAGCAAGCCGGTCGCTCCAGTAACCAGGATCCGCCCCGCCATGGTCACGACCCGACCAGCTGGAAGGGTAGCGATGGACGACCGGGCGGAGCCAACGGCCTACGTCCTCGCAGAGCTGGCGGCGGGCGGACCCCGGACACCGGAACGGCCGGCGCCGGCCGCCTCGGCTCCCCCATGCCCCGGAGCCTAGCCGCCACCACCGACATCGCCGGCCGCCAGCGTCTCGACCGCCCGGCGCAGGCGGGCGGCCCGGCTGGCAGGGGTCCGGGCCTTCAGCAGCGGCAGGATCACCGCGTACCGGCTGGTCTTGTCGAGCCGCTCGAAGGCGCGGCGGGCCGGTTCGCTCCCGGCCAGCGCGGCGGCCAGGTCGGGCGGCACGGTGACGGTGCGCTGCGACTCGTACGCGGCGTCCCACCGGCCGTCCGCCCGGGCGGCCGCGATCTCCGCCAGACCGGGTGGCCGGATCCGCCCGGCGGCGATCAACGCCTCGACCTTGTCGACGTTCACCCTCGACCACGCGCTGCCCGGGCGGCGGCGCGAATACCGCTGCAGGTAGTGGTGCTGGTCGAAGGACCTGCGCTGGCTGTCGATCCAGCCATAGCAGAGCGCCACGTCCAGCGTCTCGCCAATCGTCACCGACGTCTCCCCCGACCCCTTCTTGGCGATCTTCAACCAGACGCCGGCCGGCCGCTCGTGGTGCCGTGCCAACCAGGACTCCCACTCGGCGGCGTCCCGGAAGCTGAGGACCTCCGCCCCGTCGACCTCCGCCCCGTCGAGCTCCGCCACGCCGGGAGTATACCGACCGGATCCGCCCGAACCGGCCGGAGCCGCTGGAGCGGCCAGCCGGGGTCCGTTGCCGTGGACAGGCAGGACGTACGAAGGGGCGCCAGGGCACCTGCCGCCCTGGCTAGGAGCCGGGCGAGAACGTGACCGGGGCGTCGAACGCGGCCCGGCGGGCGGCCCGGCGCAGCGCCCCCAGCACCGCCGGGCCGGCCAGCAGGATCGCCACCAGGGTGGTCGCCGCCCGGCCGGTGTCCCAGCCCACCGACGAGGTGACCACCGTGAACGTGCCGAACCGGTGCAGGTTCTCCAGCACCGGGGCACCGGCCACAAACGACAGCTGGGTGCCGGTCCCCAGGCTGAACGGCCAGAACCACATGTTCATCAGCAGGCCGTAGCCGTAGGCGGCCAGCAGCCCGTACCCGGCCAGCAGCCCGACCTCCGGCCGGCCCCGGACCCGCCGCGGCAGCAGGCCGGCGCCGAGCCCGACCCAGCCCGCGGCCAGCATCTGGAACGGCAGCCACGGCCCGACCCCGGCGGTCAGCAGCGCCGAGGCGAACATCGAGGTGCACCCGAGCACGAACCCGAACCCGGGCCCGAACACCCGGCCGGCGAGCACCAGCAGGAAGAAGACCGTCTCGATCCCGGCGGTACCGGTGCCCAGCGCCCGCAGCGCGGCGTTGACCGCCGACAGCACCCCGAGCATCGCCAGCGCCTTCGCATCCAGACCACCGCCGGTCAGCTCGGCCAGCACGATCCCGATCAGCACCGGCAGGATCAGCAGGAACACCAGCGGGGCGTCGGTGTGGTGCGCGAGCGGTTCGGCCGGCGGCGGAAGATAGAGCGGCCAGAAGAACATCGCCAGGCCGGCCGCCGAGGCCAGCGCGAGCACCACCGCGGTACGCAGGGACACCGGCACCACGTTCACCGTCCGGCGGGTCGGCTGCGGGCTTCTCATGAGCGCTCTGCACCGGCCACCGGGCCCGGGCTCCGGTCGAGGGCCGCCGCGACCGCCTCCACGGTCAGCCACGGCTGCGGGGCGAGCACCTTCGCCACCTGCGGTGCGAACGCGGGCGAGGCGACCACCACCTCCCGGGTCGCGCCGTCCGCGACCACCTCCCCGTCGGCGAGCACCACCACCCGGTCGGCGGCCTGCGCCACGAACTCGACGTCGTGGGTGGCGACGACGACGGCGTGGCCGGCGGCGGCCAGCTCCCGGACCGCGGCGGCGAAGGTCCGCTTGGTCGGGTAGTCCAGCCCCCGGGTGGGCTCGTCCAGCAGCACCACCGGCGGGGCGGCCACCAGCTGCACCGCCAGCACCAGCGCCAGGCGCTGGCCTTCCGACAGGTCCCTCGGGTGGGCGGCACCGCCGAGCCCGGGCACCAGCCGGTCCAGCAACGCCCGGCAGCTACCGGCGTCCACACCGGACTCGCGGTCGGCCTGGGCGCACTCGTCCGCGACAGTGTCCAGATAGAGCAGCTCCCCCGGGTTCTGCGGCACCAGCCCGACCCGCTGCCTGGCGCGCGCCGGCGACAGCCGGGCCGGGTCCGCGCCGCGGTCGGCCGGGTCTTCGGGGCCGGCTACGGCGACCGTCCCGCCCTGCCGCGGGCCGGCCCCCTGCAGCGCCCACAGCAGCGACGACTTGCCGGAGCCGTTGCGCCCCATCAGGGCCACTACCTGTCCGGCCCGAAGGTCGAGGTCCACCTCACGGACCGCCGGCAGCTCGCCGTACCGGACCGTCATCCGCCGCGCGGACAGCAGCACCGCTCCGGAACCGGCACCGGGACGCGGCTCCGGGTCGACCGTCGCCAGCCGTTCCCGGAGCCGGGGCGCCTGCCGCCGGGCGTCCCGCACCGACAGCGGCAGCGGCTGCCAGCCGGCCAGCCGGCCCAGTGCCACCACCGGCGGGGCGATCTCGGCGGTCGCCAGCACGTCCACCGGGAGTCCGTGCTGGACGGTGCCGTCGCCGGGCAGGTAGACCAGCCGGTCCGCGTACTCCACCACCCGTTCTAGCCGGTGCTCGGCGAGCACCACCGTCACCCCCAGATCGTGCACCAGCCGGGTGACCGCGGCCAGCACCTCCTCCGCGGCGGTCGGGTCCAGCGCCGAGGTCGGCTCGTCGAGCACCAGCACCCGCGGGTGTGCGGTGAGCACCGACCCGATCGCCACCCGCTGCTGCTGACCGCCGGACAGCGCCCGCAGCGGCCGCCCGCGCAGCTCCGCGATGCCCAGCAGGTCCAGCGTCTCCTCCACCCGTTTCCGCATCATCGCCGGCTCGACCGCCAGCTGCTCCATCCCGTACGCGAGCTCTTCCTCCACTGTGTCGGTCGTGAACCCGGCCAGCGGATCCTGGCCCACCACCCCGACCAGGTGGGCGAGCTCACGCGGTGGGTGGGTCCGGGTGTCCACATCGGCCACTGTGACGGCGCCGCGCAGGTGCCCGCCGGTGAACCGTGGTACCAGCCCGTTCACCGCCCGCAGCAGGGTCGACTTGCCGGACCCGGTACGGCCGGCGACCAGGCACAGCTCGCCCTCGGCGATCGACAGCGTGACCTCCCGCAGCGCCGGTGTGGCGGCGTCCGGGTAGGTGACGGTGACCTCGGAGAACTCGATCATGCCGGACGTCATGCGGGGACCATCCTCGGGGCGGGCGGGGCGAGCCAGGCGGGCAGCGCCGCGACCAGGATCCCCCCGGCCGGCAGGGCGGCCAGCTGCGGCCAGGACAGCGGGCTGAGCGGCGGGTGGAGGTTCGCCGGGTCGAGCTGGCCGGTCAGGATCACCCCGGCCGCGGCGGCGACCCCGCACGCCGCCACCGCCAGCTCCGGTAGCCGCCACCGGTCCGGCCGGTAGACGGTGCGGCGCACCAGCCGGCCCCCGACCGCGAGCCCGGTGCTGGCCAGCAGCAGGCCGGTCACCAGCACCGGCGGGCCGAGCCAACCGGGCGCGGTGCCGTCCAGCAGCCCGTAGAGCCCGGCACAGATGCCGACCAGCCCGCCCAGCACCAGCAGGCCGGTGCCGATCCGGAACCCGCGGGTGGTGGCGCCCCGCCGCCCGTACCCGCGCGTGTCCATCGCCGCCGCCAGCCCGAGCGACCGTTCCAGCGCGTCCTGCAACACCGGCATCGCGATCCCGCGCAGCGCCCGCATCCCCCGCTGCCGGCCGGCTCGCAGCCGGCGCGCCCGCCGCACCCGCAGCACGCTCTCCACCAGCTGGGGCGCCACCGACAGCGCCACCACGACCGCCGCGCCCACCTCGTAGAGCGCGCCGGGGACCGCCCGTAGCAGCCGCTTCGGGTTCGCCAGCGCGTTCGCCGCGCCGAGGCAGATCAGCATGGCCGCCAGCCGGAGCCCGTCGTAGAACCCGGCCAGCACCTGTTCCGCGGCCACCGGCCCGAACAGCCGGATCCCGGCCGCCCACTCCGGCAACGGGATCTGCGGCAGCGTGACCAGCACCGCCTCGCCCTGCCCACCCCCGAATACGATCCGGAACAGCACCCGGAGCCCGACGATGATCGCGGCCAGCCACAGGTAGAGCCGGAAGCCCAGCGCCCACGGTGCGTCACCGCGCCGCGCCAACACCACGTACCACGCGACCGCGATCACCAGCGCCAGCAGCAGCGGGTTGGTGGTACGGCTGGCGGCGGTGGCCAGGCCGAGCGCCCACAGCCACCACGCCGCCGGGTGCAGCCCGCGGGCCAGCCGGGCGCCGCCGCCGAGCAGGGCGCCGGTACGCGGGAACCGGCGCTCGCCGGTCACCGTCGGCTTCAGCGCCGGCGGTGGCGGCGGACGGGTGGGGCGGGACATGGGGTGCCTTTCGGGAGCGGGTGCCGAGCGCCGCATCCCCGCCCCCCGGGGCGGATGATCCGGGCTCACGCTGTAGACCACGACAGTTCGAGCCGCTCGCAGCCCGGGTGGGCGTTCCGGCTCGCGGTGGTCACCACCGCCTACGGTTGCGGGTCAGCGCCGGACTTTGACCGGCTTCCCCCGCCCGGGAGCGTCGATTCAGTTGTGCACCCGAACCCTACGCCACCGCCGGCGGCCGGGCCCGGAGCCCACCATCGGGAGCGCGGCCATCCCCCGGGCGCGCTCGCTTCGGGCCTGGTGAGCATCGCCATACATCGATCTGCTCCGACCCGGACGGCCGCCGGTCGAACCACGACCCCGGCCGCCGGCCCACCCCGTGACCGGCCCGACCGGCCCGATCGCTATCCATCACAGTGGATGCCGGCCGGACCCGGAGAACCACCGGTTACCCAGAAGCTGCCCAGGACTGCCTATCTTTCGACGGAACCCTGCCCGCGGCCTGCCGACCAATGCCCATCGTCCGATCTTGATCGAAGGCCAGGAATGTACTTAGCGTGACGGCGCGGGGGCGACACGGCGGGAACCCGTCCCGCACATCACGTAGGAGGGATCATTCGTGATGCATGCGAAGCGCCCATCGCGGCGCGTTTTTAGGAGATCGTTGGCTGGCCTGGCGTCGTTGGCGTTGGTGGCTGGCATGGTCACTATCGGTTCGTCGGGTGTGCAGGCGGCCCCGGCGCTGGGGACCGGCGGCAGCGCGCCGGCTGACAA
>WHTQ01000067.1 GCA_009377645.1 Micromonosporaceae bacterium
CCGCCCAGCATCGCCGGCAGCAGCCGCTCGCGCTGCGCGTCGGTGCCGTGGGCGGCCAGCGGGTAGCAGGCCAGCGTGTGCACGCTGACCGCCTCGGCCACCGCCAGCCAGCGGGAGGCCAGCAGCTCCAGCACCCGCAGGTAGACCTCGTACGGCTGGTCGCCGCCACCGTGGACCGCCGGGTACGGCAGGCCGAGCAGCCCGGCCCGGCCCAGGGTCCGGACCACCTCGCGGGGGAACTCGGCCCGCTGCTCCCACTCGTCGGCCCGGGGCGCCAGCTCCTTGTCGGCAAGCTCGCGGGTCAGCTCCAGCAGATCGTGCGCTTCGGGGGTGGGCAGCAACCGGGGGTCGTCCGTGACCATGCTGTCCAGCTTAACGTTCGTTCTAGGAAGATCGTGTGCCAAGCTGTCCAGGTGACGACGACCCGACCGCTGCTGGCGGTGGACGCGCCGAGCCTGTACTTCCGCGCCTTCCACGGCATCCCCACCTCCGCCGCGACCACCGCCGACGGCACCCCGGTCAACGCGGTGCGCGGGTTCCTCGACATGCTGTCCACGCTGATCCGGACCCGGGCACCGGGCCGGGTGGTGTGTGCGCTGGACGCCGACTGGCGCCCGGCCTGGCGGGTAACGCTGCTGCCCTCGTACAAGACCCACCGGCTCTCGCCACGCGGCGGCGAGGAGGTGCCCGACCTGCTGGTCCCGCAGATCCCGGTGATCACCGACCTGCTGGCCGCGGTCGGCATCCCGGCGGTCGGGGTGCCCGGGTACGAGGCCGACGACGTGCTCGGCACCCTGGCCACGGTCGGTCCCGGACCGGTCGAGGTGGTCTCCGGCGACCGGGACCTGTTCCAGCTGGTGGACGACGCGGTGCCGGTGCGGTTGCTGTACTGCGGCCGGGGCGTGGCCAACCTGGAGGTCTTCGACGACGCCGCGGTGCAGGCCCGGTACGGGGTGCCGGCCAGTGCCTATGTGGACTTCGCGGCGCTGCGTGGGGACCCCAGCGACGGCCTGCCGGGGGTGGCGGGCGTGGGCGAGAAGACCGCCGCCCGGCTGGTGACGCGGCACGGCGACCTGGCCGCGATCGTGGCCGCGCTGGACGATCCGGCGGCCGGTTTCGCACCGGGGTTGCGCGGCAAGCTGATGGCGGCGCACGACTATCTCGCGGTGGCGCCGACCGTGATCCGGGTCGTCCGGGACATCCCGCTACCGGCGCTGGATCCGGTTCTTCCGGCCACGCCGGCCGAACCGGACCGGCTGCTGGCGCTGGCCGATACCTGGAACCTGGCCGGTCCGTGCCGCCGGCTGGTCGACACCCTCGCCGGCGCCGCCGAACCCAGCCGCTCCCAGACCTGATCCGAGCCCGGATCCGGGGCCCGGACCAGGGCTGAGGGCCGGCCGGCTGGCGATCCGTTCCGCCAGGTAGGCGGCGCCGGCCCGGTCCTCGTCGGTGGGGGCCGCCAGCACCGCGTAGACCAGCCCGACCACCACCAGGATCACCAGCAGCACGATCGGCAGGATCAGCGCGAACGCGGTCGAGCCGGTCAGCTGGCCGGGCTCGTGCGGATGCACCGTCATCGCGGACATCCCGGTGTAGTGCATCCCGCTGACCGCCACCCCCATCACCAGGGCTGAGGCGACGATCGCCACCGGCTTGCGGACGGTCACCGTGAACCACAGCGCCACCGTGGCCGCCACCACCGCGATCGCGACGGACCCGACGACCAGGCCGTCGTCGTAGCTGACGGTCCCGTTGATCCGCATCGCCGCCATCCCGGTGTAGTGCATGGACGCCACCCCGAGCCCGGCGAAGGTCCCGCCGAGGATGATCTTCACCGGGTGCGGCCGGCCGAGCCCGGCGGTGAACAGGCCCACCCCCACCACCCCGATCGCGATCACCGCACTGGCGGTCGTGACCGGTACGTCGTAGCGGATCTCCGAGCCGGCCACCCCGAACCCGAGCATCGCGATGAAGTGCATGACCCAGATCCCGGTGCCGCCGATCGCCCAGGCCGCCAGCAGCAGGTACCAGGCCCGCCGGGCGGTCGAGTCGGCCGCCCGGGCGCGGACGGTGCAGGTCAGGCCGAGCAGCGCGCCGAGCACCGACAGCGCGTACGCCAGCCCGGGCGTGACCGGCCCGTACGTGAAGTGGTCAATCTCTGCCATGTCGTTCCCCCCTTGCCGCACCCGCTGGCGCGGCAGCAACCCCCCGTACGTCCGTGCGGCCCGGCACGACAGGCCTCAATGATTAGGTAGTGACTACTCATTACAACCCGGCCGGGTCAGGGTGATGGTGACTCTGCGGGCGAGCTGTCCGCAATCGACCAACTGGCCCGAACAACCGGACGGGGAGCGAGCGGCTCGGGACGGCCTGTGGTCTTCCGCCCCCACCCCCGGGAGGAAAGATGGGTAAGTCACACGTACGAGGACGCCGGTTGCTCGCCATCGCGGCGGCGTCCGGCCTGGTCGCGGCGACCCTGACCGCCGTGGCGAGCCCCGCGGTCGCACAGCCGCGGGCACAGGTCGACCGTGAGGTGTACGCGGAGCTGGCCGTCGACGGCAATACCGAGTTCTTCGTGTACCTGGCCGAGACCGCCGACCTGTCCCCGGCCGCGGCGCTTCCCCGGAAGGTCGACAAGGCCAGCTTCGTCCACCAGCGGCTGACCACGGTGGCGCAGACCAGCCAGGCGCCGCTGCGGGCCGAGCTGGACGCGCGCGGTGTCGACTACACCCCGTTCTGGATCGCCAACACCCTGCTGGTCACCGGTGACCGGGCGCTGGTCGACGAGCTGGCCGCCCGGCCGGACGTGGCCAGCATCGAATCCAACCGCGAGTGGCAGCTGTTCGAACCGGTCGCCTCGCTGGCCCCGGACAACGGCATCCAGGCCATCGAGTGGGGCGTGGCGAACGTCAACGCCGACGACGTCTGGAACCAGTTCGGCGTGCGCGGTGAGGGCATCGTGGTCGGCAACATCGACACCGGCGTCCGGCACACCCACAACGCGCTGGTCAACCAGTACCGCGGCAACAACGGCGGCAGCTTCAACCACAACTTCAACTGGTGGGACCCGACCGGGCAGTGCGGCAACACGCCGTGCGACAACAACAACCACGGCACCCACACCATGGGCACGATGGTCGGCGACGACGGCGGCAGCAACCAGATCGGGGTCGCCCCCCGGGCCGAGTGGATCGCCGCCAAGGGCTGCGCCTCCAACTCCTGCGCCAGCAACCACCTGCTGTCGGCCGGCCAGTTCATGGCCGCCCCGACCGACCTGAACGGGAACAACGCCAACCCGGCGCTGGCCCCGGACGTCGTGAACAACTCGTGGGGCGGCGGCCGGGGTGAC
Source organism: Micromonosporaceae bacterium (assembly GCA_009377645.1). Classification (GTDB taxonomy): domain Bacteria; phylum Actinomycetota; class Actinomycetes; order Mycobacteriales; family Micromonosporaceae; genus Natronosporangium. The sequence continues at coordinate 3,350 of WHTQ01000067.1, forward strand.
ACCTGGTACCAGGCCACCATCAACGCCTGGGTCAACGCCGGCATCTTCCCGATGTTCTCGGCCGGCAACGCCGGACCCGCCTGCAACACCGCCAACTCACCCGGAGACAACATCCCCGCGTACGCGATCGGCGCGTACGACATCAACAACACCATCGCCAGCTTCTCCAGCCGCGGCCCGTCCGGCGTCAGCAGCAGCGTGATCAAGCCGAACGCCTCCGCGCCCGGGGTGGCCGTTCGCAGCTCCGTGCCCACCAACGGCTACGCCAACGCCAGCGGCACCTCGATGGCCAGCCCGCACGCCGCCGGCGTGGTGGCACTGGTCTGGTCGGCCGCGCCCGATCTGGCCGGTGACATCGCCGGCACCCGGGCGGTGCTCGACCAGACCGCCCGGGACGTGAACGCCACCGGCTGCGGTGGCACCACGGCCAACAACAACATCTTCGGCGAGGGCCGCCTCGACGCCCTCGCCGCGGTCACCCTCGCCACCGGCGGCGACCCACCCGACCCAGGGCTGGTCGCCGACTTCACGTTCCAGTGCAGCAGGAACGGCGGCACCCGTACCTGCACCTTCGACGGTGGCCCGTCCACCGGCGACATCACCACCTACACCTGGGACTTCGGTGACGGCAGCACCGGCTCCGGTGAGGTCGTGTCCCACTCGTACCAGGGTGGGCGCAGCCGTGACGTGACCCTGACCGTCGCCGACGGCGATGGCGGAACCGACTCGATCACCAAGTCCGTTTCTCCGTAACGCTATGACGGTGGGCCGGGCGCTACCAGCGCCCGGCCCACCGCGGTTACCGGCTACGAGTTGCTGTGCAGGACGTTCACGTTGAGCTTCACCTCCGCCGACCGGATGCTCTGGTAGAAACCGTCGCACCCGCTGCCGGCGACGTGCAGGCCGTAGGCGGTGTGGAGCGAGTACATCGGAGCGCCGCTGTCGCCGCCGGTCCGGCAGTACGAACCCCGCCCCAGGTTGTGCACGGTCACGCCGCCATAGGTGGCGGTAACGCCGAGCTGGGTGACGAACCCGCAGTCGCTGTTCCCGAACGAGGCACCGGTGATGCAGATCCGCATGCCCAGCACACTGAGCTTGTCGGAGCTGATGTGGTAGGTCGAGTCGGCCGTGGTGTCCGGCCCGTTGGTGACGTTCACCCACGCCTTCGGGTTCCACCCCGGCACGTTGTTGATCCGCATGATCGCCATGTCGCCGCCGCCATGCCACTTCCAGTGCCAGACCGGACCGACCACGTGGTTGGACAGGTCAGTGAACTTGGTGGACCAGTTGTCGGTGCCCCCCAGCGATGCGCAGTGCCCGGCGGTGAACTGGTAGAGCTTGTCGTCCACCTTGCTCCGGGCGATGAACCCGCCGGTGCAGCCCCCGCTGTTGGTGATCCGGACGCCGCCGCGCAGGGGCTTGTCGCAGTACGGGTATGCGCAGGCGTCCGCCTGGATGACCCCGTCGTAGGAGCCGACCAGCAGCCGCTCCCCGAGCCGCTGCCTGGCGTCGGCGACCAGTGCCCGCTGGGCCGGGGTGAGCGTGCCGCCCTCCGGCAGCTGCAGCTCGACCGCGTTCCGGTCGGTGCGGATCCCGGCGGCCAGGGTCGCCGGCGCGTCGGCGTTCACCCGGGCCAGCTCGGCGCCGAGCCAGTCGTTGTCGGCCTCGATCGTGTCCAGCCGATGGCGCACCCCCACCAGGTCGTAGCCGTCGGTCAGCCCGACCGCGTCGGCGGCCCGCCGCACGATCGCGGCGGTCTCCGGGTCAGGTCCGCCGGCCACGCCGACCTTGATCCGGTCGCCGTCGTGGACGTCCACCCAGACTCCGCCGGACCGGGCGGCCAGGTCCCGCTCCAGTGCCTCGGTAAGATCCGGCGCCAGCGCCTGCCAGCCGAGCCGCTGCCGGGCCTGCGCCAGCGGGATGCCGCGCTCCCGGGCGAATCCGGCCACCTCCCAGTCGTCGGCGCTGGCCGGGGTGGTCGTGGTCGGCCCGGCCGGTGGAACCGCGCCGGCCGGACTGTGGATGATGATCGAGAGCCCGCAGAGCACCACCACGGTGGCACCTGCCAGTCGTCGGAACATCAGGATCCTCCTCCTGGTCTGTGCCCGGCAACCTGCCGGACCGTACTGGGAGGAGGGACCCGGCCGGTCGCCAACACTTATCGCCGACGTTGTCGCCAGCCGGGTCTGCGGCCGGGGCCGGCCGGGGGTCTACGATAGCCAGCGGGAGCGCACGCGCAGCGGCGAGAGCGTCGACCGATGGCACGTGGGCAGATGTCCCGCCACCTCTCCCAGTGACCAACCAGACAGCCAACCAACCAGGGAGTACGCGTGAAGAGCACGGTCGAGACGCTGGGTCCGACCAGGGTGAGGCTCGCCATCGAGGTGCCGTTCGCGGAGCTGGAGCCGACCCTCAAGAAGGCGTATCGGGAAGTCGCCCAGCAGGTCAGCATCCCGGGCTTCCGGCGGGGGAAGGTGCCGGCGGCCGTGATCGACCAGCGGGTCGGGCGCGAGACGGTGCTCAACGAGGCGGTGCAGGAGGTGATCCCGCAGCAGCTGGTGGTCGCCATCCAAGAGCACCAGGTCAAGACGCTCGGGCGGCCTGAGGTGGACAACATCGAGGTGGACGACGGCCAGCCGCTGCGGTTCACCGCCGAGGTGGACATCCGGCCGGAGATCACACTGCCCGACCTGAGCGAGATCTCGGTCACCGTCGACGAGATCAAGATCGAGGACGGCGACCTGGACCAGGAGGTCGGCTCGCTGCGGGAACGGTTCGCCACCCTGAAGACGGTTGAGCGGGCGGCCGCCACCGGCGATTTCGTCCAGATCGACCTGTCGGCGACTGTCCAGGGGACACCGGTGGAGGGCGGGACCGCCACCAACCTCTCCCACGAGGTGGGCAGCCAGAACCTGCTGCCGGGGCTGGACGACGTGCTGGTGGGGATGTCCGACGGGGACTCGACCAGCTTCGTCACTGCGCTGCTGGCCGGCGAGCACGCCGGCCAGGACGCGGACGTGGCGGTGACCGTGCGCACCGTCAAGGAGAAGGAGCTGCCGCCGCTGGACGACGACTTCGCGCAGTTGGCCAGCGAGTTCGACACGCTCGACGAGCTGCGGGCCGACGTCCGGGAGCAGCTCACCCGCCGGGCCCGGACGCAGCAGATCTACGCCGCCCGGGACAAGACGCTGGCGGAGCTGGTCAGCCGATCCGGGGTGCCGGCGCCGGAGGGCGTGGTCCGCGACGAGGTGTCGCACCGCAAGGAGCACCTGAGCGAGGAGCTGGAACGGGTCGGCCGCTCGCTGGCCGAATATCTCTCCCTGGAGGAGAAGACCGAGGCCGAGATCGACGCCGAGCTGACCGAGGCGGCAGCCGAGGGGGTGAAGATCCAGCTGCTGCTGGACACGCTCGCCGAGGCGGAGAAGGTCCCGGTCTCCGACGAAGAGTACGGGCAGGAGATCGTCGGGCGGGCGCAGCGGGTCGGCATCGAGCCCCAGCAGTACTACGACCAGCTCGTCCGGGCCGGCGCCGCCGCGGCGGTGTACGCGGACGTGCGGCGCAGCAAGACCCTGAGCCTGGTGCTGGAGCGGGTCACGATCACCGACACCGCTGGTACACCGGTCAGCGTCGAGGGCGCCCGGGAGCCGGCTGCCGAGCCGGCGGCCGGCGAGGTGCCGCCGTCCGGGCCGCCGCCGGCGGCCGGCTGAGCGGCCGTGCGCTGTGAGCGAAACCCTGCCCTGGCAGGCGGTAGCCGCCGGATCCGGTCGCTAGGGTCGAAGTGATCGACCTACGGAGGAGAACTACATGACCACAGGTGTGAGGGCTGCCCGGTCCGGTGACGGTTTCGGGAACAGCCTAGACGACTCGGTCTACAACCGCCTGCTCAAGGAACGGATCATCTTCCTCGGCAGCGAGGTGACCGATGAGATCGCGAACCGGATCTGCGCGCAGCTGCTACTGCTGGCCGCCGAGGACCCGCGGCGGGACATCAACCTGTGGATCAACTCGCCGGGTGGCTCGGTCCACTCCGGGATGGCGGTCTACGACACCATGCAGTTCGTCGAGAACGACGTGGTGACCACCGCGATGGGGATGGCCGCATCGATGGGGCAGATGCTGTTGTGTGCCGGCGCCAAGGGCAAGCGGTACGCGCTGCCGCACGCCCGGGTCATGATGCACCAGCCGGCAGCCGGGATGGGGGGTACCGCCTCCGACATCGCGATCCAGGCCGAACAGATGATCTACACCAAGAAGATGTTCCAGGAGCGGATCGCCTATCACACTGGCCAGACCACGGAGCAGATCGAGACCGACTCGGACCGGGACCGGTGGTTCACCGCCCAGGAGGCGCTCGACTACGGCTTCATCGACCACGTGATCACCGGCGCGGCGCAGATCCCGGCCGGTGCCGGCACCCGCAACTGAGGAGGGCTCACCCGATGACCGAACTGTCCACACCCGGGCTTTCCAGGCCCGGTGGCCCGATGCCGGTGCACAACCGGTATGTGCTGCCCTCGTTCGTCGAGCGCACCTCGTACGGGGTGAAGGAGTCGAACCCGTACAACAAGCTGTTCGAGGACCGGATCATCTTCCTCGGGGTGCAGATCGACGACGCCTCCGCGAACGACGTGATGGCGCAGCTGCTGACCCTGGAGGGCGGGGACCCGGACCGGGACATCACCATGTACATCAACTCGCCGGGTGGCTCGTTCACGGCGATGACCGCGATCTACGACACGATGCAGTTCATCCGGCCGGACATCCAGACGTTCTGCCTGGGCCAGGCTGCCAGCGCGGCGGCGGTGTTGCTCGGCGCCGGCACCGCCGGCAAGCGGGGGGCGCTGCCGAACTCCCGGATCATCATCCACCAACCGGCCACCGAGGGTGGCTACGGCCAGGGGTCGGACATCGAGATCCAGGCCCGGGAGATCATGCGGATGCGCACCCAACTGGAGGAGACGATCGCCAAGCACTCCGGCCAGCCGATCGAGAAGGTCCGGCGTGACATCGATCGTGACAAGATTATGACCGCCCAGGAGGCGAAGGAGTACGGCCTGGTGGACCACGTCGTGTCCAGCCGCAAGAAGGCGGTGCTGGCCACCGCGGCGGCGTAGCCGCAGGCCGAGACACGCCCGACCTGGCCGACCCGGGGCGCGCGCGAAAGTCCGTCCGACCGGGTAACGTCGGTTCTGCACCCCGCGGCCGGGGTGTGGCGTGGCGGGACCGTCCACAGGACCGGCGCGACGGGACGCGAGTGGGGAGAACCTGGGTGGCACGGATCGGAGACGGCGGCGACCTGCTCAAGTGCTCCTTCTGCGGCAAGTCGCAGAAGCAGGTCAAGAAGCTCATCGCGGGCCCCGGGGTGTACATCTGCGACGAGTGCATCGATCTGTGCAACGAGATCATCGAGGAGGAGCTGGCCGAGTCGGCCGAGGTGAGCTGGGACGAGCTGCCCAAGCCGAAGGAGATCAGCGCCTTCCTCGACCAATATGTGGTCGGCCAGGACCAGGCCAAGAAGGCGCTCTCGGTGGCGGTCTACAACCACTACAAACGGGTGCAGGCCGAGCCGAACGGGCCGCGCGGTGCCGACGCCGAGCTGGTCGAGCTGGCCAAGTCGAACATCTTGCTGATCGGCCCGACCGGCTGCGGGAAGACCCACCTGGCGCAGACCCTGGCCCGGATGCTGAACGTCCCGTTCGCGATCGCCGACGCCACCGCCCTGACCGAGGCCGGCTATGTGGGCGAGGACGTCGAGAACATCCTGCTGAAGCTGATCCAGGCCGCCGAATACGACGTGAAGCGGGCCGAGACCGGGATCATCTACATCGACGAGATCGACAAGGTGGCCCGTAAGTCCGACAACCCGTCGATCACCCGGGACGTCTCCGGTGAGGGGGTCCAGCAGGCGCTGCTGAAGATCCTGGAGGGCACCGTCGCGAGCGTCCCGCCGCAGGGTGGCCGCAAGCACCCGCACCAGGACTTCATCCAGATCGACACCACCAACATCCTGTTCGTCCTGGGTGGGGCGTTCGCCGGGCTGGAGAAGATCATCGGCTCCCGGGTCGGGCACACCGGGCTCGGCTTCGGCGCGAACCTGCGCTCGATCTCGGAGCGCAACACCGACGACACGCTCGCCCAGGTGATGCCCGAGGACATGCTCAAGTTCGGGCTGATCCCGGAGTTCATCGGTCGGCTGCCGGTGATCACCACCGTCCGCAGCCTGGACCGGGCCGCGATGGTGCAGATCCTGACTGAGCCGCGCAACGCGTTCGTCAAGCAGTACCAGCGGCTGTTCGAGCTGGACGGGGTGGAGCTGGAGTTCGAGGAGGAGGCGCTGGAGGCGATCGCCGACCAGGCGATGCGCCGCGGCACCGGCGCCCGCGGCCTGCGCGCCATCATGGAGGAGGTCCTGCTCTCGATGATGTACGAGGTGCCGAGCGACCCGGAGGCGGCGCAGGTGCTGATCACCAGGGACGTGGTGCTGGAGAACGTCAACCCGACCATCGTCCCGCGCGAGTACGACTCCCGCCGAGCCGCCTGACCCAGGCATGGTCGGTCTCGCCGCGCTGCTCGACCGGATCGAGCGGGGCGGGAGGCTCCCGACCGACCCGTGGCGGTCGCTGGTCCCGGCACCGGCTCCGGACACCGCCGCGGTGGTCGCCTTCCCCGATCACGTGGTGGTCGCCGCCGACGTCGACGAGCCGTGGGTACGCGAGCGGCTGCCCGACGGTGACCTGTCCGCCCCGCTGAACCCGCCGTTCCTGGGCGCCCTGGCGGAGCGGCTCGGCCGGCGCGTGAACTGCATCGACGGCCTGTACCTCGCGCCAGCGGTCGAAGGCCCGCCGGACCTGCCGCTGCGCGACGCCCCCGACCTCGACCACCCACGGGTGCGCCGGGCCCGGCGGTACCGCCCGCGGGTGCGGGTCTGGGTCGTCGACGGCGGCGTCCTGGTGCTCGGCCAGGGGCTGGCCGGGCGGTGGGAGGTGGCGGTCGAGGTGGACCCGACCCACCGCGGGCGGGGACTCGGTCGGTCGCTGGCGTCCGCCGCCCGGCACCTGGTGCCGGAGCACCGGCCGGTCTGGGCACAGGTGTCGCCCGGCAACGCCGCCAGTGTGCGGGCGTTCCTGGCCGCCGGTTACCGGCCGGTCGGGGCCGAGGCCCTGCTGGTGCCGTAGCGGGACCTGGGATCGCTACCGAGTCGCCGACCGTCGCGCCGACCGGAAACCCGCCGGAGCTCACCCTGGTGCCGGCCGGCCCGACCGAGGTGGTGATCGACGACCGGATCGCCGACTACGAGAACCGGGACCTCAGCGAGCGCTGCTGACGCGCACTAGGCTGGGCGGATGCGGGTCGCGGTGTGCCAGCTCAACTCCCGGGCCGACCGCTCGGCCAACCTGGCGGCCGCCCGGGAGCTGCTGAAGCAGGCGGTGGCGACCGGCGCGGACCTGGCGGTGCTGCCGGAGTACACCGACTATCTGGGGCCGGCCGCCGGCGCTCCCGACCCGGAGCCGCTGGACGGTCCGTACGCCACGGCCTTCGCCGAGCTGGCCCGCGAGCATCGGATGTGGGTGGCCGCCGGCTCGTTCCGCGAGCTCGGCCCGGACCCCGGCCACAGCTACAACACCTGCCCGGTCTTCGACCGGACAGGCGCGCTGGCCGCGGCGTACCGGAAGATCCACCGCTACGACGTCCAGATCCCCGGCCGGGTCTCGTTCCGGGAGTCGGCCACGGTGGCGGCCGGCGAGACGGTGGTGACGGTGGACGTGGCCGGGGTCCGGGTCGGCCTGTCGATCTGCTACGACCTGCGGTTCCCGGAGCTGTACCGGCGGCTGGCCAGCGACGGGGCGCAGCTGCTGCTGGTGCCGGCGGCGTTCATGCTGCACACCGGACGGGATCACTGGAGCGTGCTGCTGCGCGCCCGGGCGATCGAGAACCAGTGCTACGTGGCGGCCGCCGCCCAGTTCGGCGACCACGAGCCCGGGCGCACCTGCTACGGGCGCAGCTGCCTGATCGACCCGTGGGGGACGGTGCTGGCCCAGGCGCCCGACCAGGCCGGGGTCACCGTGGCCGACCTGGACCTGGACCGGCTGGCCCGGATCCGGGCCGAGCTGCCCAGCCTGGCCAACCGCCGCCTTCCCGACTGACGGCGGTCACAGGACCCGCTCCAGCAGCAGCCCGACCGCACAGACCCCGGCCACCGCGCCGCCGGTGAGCAGCAGCGCCGTGGTCACCCGGGACGGCCCGCGCTGCGCCAGCCGGACGCCGACCACCACCACCGCCGCCAGCACGCATAACCCGATCGCCAGCTGCCAGATCGGCAGCAGCAGGTTCAGCAGGGCGTCCTGGGTCAGCCGATCGTGGTCGGTCATCCTGCCACTCTGCCACCAGGTAGCCCCTGCTCGTAGACTTGCCGGGTGAGCGAACGAAGTGACCGAACGGCACCGACCGAGTCCCCGACCCTGCCACCGGTCTACCAGCCGGGCGAGGTGGAGCAGCGCCGGTACGCCCAGTGGCTCGACGCCGGATACTTCACCGCCGACCCGACCAGCGGCAAGCCTCCGTACACGATCGTCATCCCGCTGCCGAACGTCACCGGCTCGCTGCACACCGGCCACGCGCTCAACCACACGATCCAGGACGCGCTGACCCGCCGGAAGCGGATGCAGGGGTACGAGGCGCTGTGGCTGCCCGGGATGGACCACGCCGGGATCGCCACCCAGAACGTGGTCGAGCGGCAGCTCGCCGCTGACGGCCTGTCCCGGCACGACCTTGGCCGGGAGGCGTTCGTGGCGAAGGTGTGGCAGTGGAAGGAGGAGTCCGGCGGGGCGATCCTGGGCCAGATGCGCCGGCTCGGGGACGGCGTGGACTGGTCCCGGCAGCGGTTCACCCTCGACGAGGGACGCTCGCGGGCGGTGCAGACCATGTTCCAGCGGCTGTACGCGGACGGCCTGATCTATCGGGCCGAGCGGATCATCAACTGGTGCCCGCGCTGCCTGACCGCGCTCAGCGACATCGAGGTGGATCACACCGACGACGACGGCGAGCTGGTCTCGGTCCGGTACGGGGACGGGGACGCGGCGGTGGTGGTCGCCACCACCCGGGCCGAGACCATGCTCGGGGACACCGCGGTGGCCGTCCACCCGGACGACGAGCGCTACCAGCACCTGGTCGGCACCGAGGTGGAGCTGCCGCTGACCGGCCGGCGGATCCCGGTCGTCGCCGACCCGCACGTGGACCCCGACTTCGGCTCCGGCGCGGTGAAGGTCACCCCGGCCCACGACCCGAACGACTTCGAGATCGCGCAGCGGCACCGGCTGCCCAGCCTGACCATCCTGGACGAACGCGCGGTGATCACCGCCCACGGGCCGTTCCAGGGGCTGGACCGGTTCGAGGCCCGGCCGGCGATCGTGGCGGCGCTGCGGGAGCAGGGCCGGATCGTGGCCGAACGCCGGCCGTACCAGCACGCGGTCGGCCACTGCTCCCGATGCCAGACCACAGTGGAGCCGCGGTTGAGCCTACAGTGGTTCGTGCGCACCGCCCCGCTGGCGAAGGCGGCCGGGGACGCGGTGCGGGACGGCCGGGTCCGGATCGTGCCGGCCGAGCTGACCAAGCGCTACTTCGACTGGGTCGACAACATGCACGACTGGTGCATCTCCCGGCAGCTGTGGTGGGGGCACCGGATCCCGGTCTGGTACGGGCCGGACGGCCAGGTGGTGTGCGTCGGGCCGGATGAGCAGCCGCCGGCCGGGCCGGGCTGGCAGCAGGACGAGGACGTGCTGGACACCTGGTTCTCCTCGGGGCTGTGGCCGTTCTCCACCATGGGCTGGCCTGCGGACACCACCGACCTGCGCACGTTCTACCCGACCAGCGTGCTGGTCACCGGCTACGACATCCTGTTCTTCTGGGTCGCCCGGATGATGATGTTCGGGCTGTACGCGATGGACGGGGTGGAGCCATTCAGGACGGTGGCGCTGCACGGGATGGTGCGCGACGAGCACGGCAAGAAGATGTCCAAGTCGTTCGGCAACGTGGTCGACCCGATGGACTGGATCGAGCGGTACGGCGCCGACGCCACCCGGTTCACGATGGCCCGCGGGGCGAACCCGGGCGCGGACGTGCCGGTCAGCGAGGAGTGGTGCGCCGGTTCTCGGAACTTCTGCAACAAGCTGTGGAACGCCACCCGGTTCGCGCTGCTGAACGGCGCCCACACCCGCGGGCCGCTGTCGGCGGCCGGCGAGCTGTCGGCGGTGGACCGGTGGGTGCTGTCCCGGCTGCAGCAGGTGGTCGCCGAGGTGGACGCGCAGTTCGAGGCGTACGAGCTGGCCCGGGTCTGCGACACCCTCTACCACTTCGCCTGGGACGACGTCTGCGACTGGTACCTGGAGCTGGCCAAGCCGGTCCTGTCAGGGCCGGCGCCGGAGCCGACCCGGCGGGTGCTCGGGCACGTGCTCGACCAGCTGCTGCGGCTGCTGCACCCGGTGATCCCGTTCGTGACCGACGAGCTGTGGACCGCAATGACCGGCGGCGACTCGGTGGTGGTCGCGGACTGGCCGGTGCCCGAGCCGGCGCACCACGACCCGGCGGCCGAGGCCGAGCTGGCCACTCTGCAGGCGGTGGTGACCGAGATCCGCCGGTTCCGGGCCGACCAGGGAGTCAAGCCGGGGCAGCGGGTGGCCGCCCGGCTGGCCGGGTTGACCGGGGCCGGGATCGCCGACCACGAGCCGCTGCTGCGCTCGCTGGTCCGGCTGGACCCGCCGGCCACCGGCTTCTCGGCCACCGGCACGCTCGCGGTGACCGGCGGGGTGACCGTCGAGCTGGACACCTCCGACGCGATCGACGTCGCGGCGGAGCGGGCCCGGCTGACCAAGGACCGGGCGGCGGCCGAGAAGGAGGCAGCCCAGTGCCGGGCCAAGCTGGCCAACGACGGCTTCCTGGCGAAGGCTCCGGACCGGGTGGTCGCCCAGGTCAAGGACCGGCTGGCCGCGGCCGAGGCGGACCTGGCCCGGATCGCCGCCGCGCTGGACCGGCTGCCCACCACCTAACGGGAGATCTTGGCCGCCAATACCCCTATCGGGGGTGCAGTCGACCACGATCGCGGCGGGGCGGGGGGCGGAAGATGACCGTGGTCGGGACCTGGAGCACCGCCAGCAGCCGGCCCACGAACGAGACCGTGCCCAGCGCCAGCACCCGCCGGCCGAGTCCGGACAGGTAGGAAGGGTCGAGCCGGTCCGCGTCGACCGCGCCCCACCCGGGCGGGCGGGGCCGGGTGAAGCGCAGGTGGCTGGCGGTCACGGTCACGAACGTCACCGGCAGGTCGGCTAGCGCCGCCACCGCACCGGCCAGGTCCTTGTCGTCGGGCAGCGACAGCAGTACGTGGTCGATCCCGCCCAGCCGGCTCCGCGCGTACTCTAGCGACGTGCGGACCCCCGCCAGGCTGACCGCCGCGTCCACCAGCAGCTCGGTGCCGGTAGCCAGCCGGTGCAGCGAGAGCCGCCCGGGCAGGCGCACGGTGTCCAGTGTGGCCGCCAGCGCCGGTCCGGCCGGCTCGGGTGCGCCGCCGGCCCGGAGCAGCAACGCAGCAGCCCGGCACCCGAGCAGCGCGTTGGCGCGTCCGAGACCGGGTGGCAGCAGGTGCTCGGGCAGCTCCGGGCGGTCCGGGTCGAGCAGCTCGACCGGCAGCCGCCGGCCGGACCGCTCCGCCACCACCTCGCGTACCACCCGGGTGGTGGCGGCGTCCGGCTGCGGCAGGGCGACCACCGCCGCGGTGCCGGGGCCGACCACGCCGGCCTTCTCCTCGACCACCGCCGCCAGGGTGCCGCCCAGCTCGGTCAGGTGCTCGCCGAGGATCGTGGTGATCGCGACCACCGTCGGGTCGAGCAGGCTCACCTCGTCCGACCGGCCGCCCCGGCCGGCCTCCAGCACCAGCACGTCCGCCGACCGCTCCCGGGCCACCAGCAACCCGCCGAGCGTGAACAACCCGCTCGGAGACAGGTAACCGTCCCCGGAGTGCGGCAGCTCCCGGATCGCCGCCGCCAGCCGGTCGCCCAGCCCGGCCAGCGTCGCCGGGTCAACGGCGGCCCCGTCGACCCGGATCCGCTCGGTGGCCTCGCGCAGCTCCGGGCTGGTGACGGTCACCACCCGGTGCCCGCCGGCGGCCAGGTACGCGGAGGCGTAGCTGGCGGTGGTGCCCTTGCCCTTCGAGCCGACCACCACCAACGTCGGCTGCTGGTGGCCGGCGAGCCCGGTGTGGTGCAGTACCGCCCGGGCCCGGTCCAGGCTGCGGCGCTGGCCGGGCAGCCGGGCGTCCCACTCCCGGAAGAACACCGTGTCGGGTCTGGGGTCCACCATGATCACGGTACGGGGACCGGGGCGGCTGTGATGCCAGGCCCGGCCGCTATGACCGCGGGCTACGCTCCGCTACGCCCGCTGGCGGCTGTGATGCCAGGCCCGGCCGCTTTGACCGCGGGCTACGCTCCGCTACGCCCGCTGGCGGCTGTGATGCCGGGCCCGGCCGCTATGACCGCGGGCTACGCTCCGCTACGCCCGCTGGCGGCTGTGATGCCCGGCCGCTTTGACCGCGGGCTACGCTCCGCTACGCCCGCTGGCGGCTGTGATGCCGGGCCCGGCCGCTATGACCGCGGGCTACGCTCCGCTACGCCCGCTGGCGGCCGGTAGGCTGCGGGACGATGAGCCGAGCCAACTCCGAACACCAGAAGGTCCTCGACGAGCTGCACACCCGGTGGCCGGACGCACAGGTGGTTCCCACCCTGGAGCGGGTGCAGCAGGTGGTGACCCTGATGGGCGAACCGCAGCAGGCCTACCCGGTGATCCAGGTCGCCGGCACCAACGGGAAGAGCTCCACCACCCGGATGGCCGCCGAGCTGCTGCGCGCCGCCGGCCTGCGGGTGGGCCGGTTCACCAGTCCCGAGCCGCAGCTCGGCGACCGGATCGCGGTGGACGGTTCACCGGTCGGCCCGGAGCGGTTCGTCGAGCTGTACCACGAGGTCGCCCCGTACGTGGCGGTGGTGGAGGCGGAGCTGTCGCAACGGCTGACCATCTTCGAGGTGATGACCCCGATGGCGTTCGCGGCCTTCGCCGACGCGCCGGTCGACGCGGCGGTGGTGGAGGTCGGGCTGGGCGGTGCCTGGGACGCCACCAACGTGGTCCGGGCCGACGTGGCGGTGCTGACCCCGATCGGCCTGGACCACCAGAAGTATCTCGGGGACACGATCGAGGAGATCGCCACCGAGAAGGCCGGCATCATCAAGCCGGGCGCCACCGTGGTGCTGGCCCGGCAGCCGGCCGAGGCGGCCCGGCCGATCCTGGAGCGCTGCGTGGAAGTTGGTGCGACGGTCGCCCGGGAGGACGCCGAGTTCGGGGTGCTGCGCCGGTCGGTGGCGGTCGGCGGGCAGCTGTTGACCCTGCAGGGGCTCGGCGCCGCGTACGACGAGGTGTTCGTGCCGGCGCACGGGCCGCACCAGGCGCAGAACGCGGCGCTGGCGCTGGCGGCGGTGGAGGCGCTGCTGGGCGCCGGGACCGAGCGTCAGCTCGACCCGGAGCTGGTGCGCGAGGGGTTCGCGGCGATCCGGGTGCCGGGCCGGCTGGAGCGGGTGCGATCCGCTCCGACGGTGCTGCTGGACGCGGCGCACAACCCGCCCGGCATGGCCGCCACCGCCGCCGCGCTGACCGCCGACTTCGCGTTCCGGAAGCTGGTCGCGGTGGTGTCGATCGCGGCGGACAAGGACGCCGGCGGGATGCTGGAGCTGCTGGAGCCGGCGGTGGCGGAGGTGGTGGTGACCCGCAACAGCTCCGCCCGGGCGATGCCGGTCGACCGGCTCGCCGGGCTCGCCACCGAGCGGTTCGGCGAGGATCGGGTGCACGTCGCGGCCGAGCTGCCGGATGCGATCGAGCTGGCGGTCACGCTGGCCGAGGCGGACCTGGACGGCCCACCCAGCGGGGTCGGGGTGCTGATCACCGGATCGGTGGTGACGGTCGACGACGCCCGGCGGCTGCTGGCCCCGGGCGGCCCCCGGGAGGGCCTGGGTGGGGTCAGGGAGACCGCCACTGGGTGAGGGCGATGCCGTGGCCGTCCGGGTCCCGGAACGCCGCCGCCCACAGCTCCAGCCGGGCGCTGCGGCTGACCGCCCGGGGCGGGTAGAGGAACCGGACCCCGTTGCCCTTCAGCTCGGCGTACATCGCGTCGATGTCCGACACCTCCAGGTTCAGGTGGACCAGCCGGCGGTTGACCGTGCCCAGGTCGGGCGCCTGTCGCAGGACCAGCCGGGTCTCGCCGGAGGCCAGCACGATGCTGCCCTCGCCGCCGTCCACCTCGTAGAACCCGAGCCGGTCCCGGTAGAACTCGACCGACCGCTGCAGGTCGGCCACGAGCACCGTGACTCCGACCCCGTTGATCGCGCCGGCCGGACCCGGGTGGGCGCTCGGGTAGGTGGTCACCAGGTCGTCGACCGGGTTGCTCGCGGGCACGGTGGCGACCGCGCCGGCCGGGACCGGCTCGGGCCGCCGGGGTCGCGGCCGGGGGACCCGCCGGGCCGGCGCCCCCGGGATCCCCGGCGCCGCCGCTCCGGCCGCCGCTGGTTCGGCCGGCAGCGGGGCGAGCGGGACGGTCGGCGGACCGTCGAGGTCGAAGTCGATCACGATGCCGTCGCCCGGCGGCGACGGCCGCAGCCCGGCCCCGGCCCCGGCCGGCGGGTGGGCCGGCGCCGGCTCCTCCCAGTCCGGCGGTCCCTCCCAGTCCGGCGGTCCCTCCCAGTCCGGCTGCTCCTCCCAGCCGGTGCCGGTGACTCCGCCGGTCGCCGCGGCGCTGCGCCACAGCACCCGCAGGTTGCGGACGTCGTCGCCCGCGACCTGGACCGGGAGCTCCTGCCCCGGCTCCGGCCACTGCCCGACCGGGACCCGGGAGTCGTGGATGGTCACGGTCTCCCGGGGCAGTCCGGGAGCGTCCACGATCAGCTCGATCGCGGTCCGCCCGAACCGGGCGTCGGTAGGTGGCGGCTCGGACACCTCCAGCACGTGGCCGGTCCCCTGGATCCACCGCCGGGGGTTGCGACGCAGGTTGGTCGCCACCCGGGCGCCGAGGGCCAGCACGGTGATCGCCGCGCCCGCCACCATCACCGCCTGCCGGCCGTTGCCGAGCCCGAAGCAGAGCACGAACAGGCCCACGAACAGGAGGGCGCCGGCGACGATCCGCCGCGCCGCCGCCAGCCCGGTGCGCCTTGCCGGCACGCTGCCCTCCCGCTGCCTCGGCCTCGAGTCACCGTTCAGCTTAGACGCCGGCCGGGCCCCCGGTCGCGGTACACGAGTGCGGCGATCCCGCCGGCCGCCGGTTCGATAGTCTGTCGACCGAGCCCGGTACGGTCGGGCGGCGGGCGGTCGAGGAGGAACAGGTGGCCCTCACCAGCGGCGGCGGCGCCGAGCGCACACTGGTCCTGATCAAGCCGGACGCGGTGCGCCGGGGGCTGGTCGGCGAGATCGTCGGCCGGCTGGAGCGCAAGGGGCTGGCGATCGAGGCGATGGTGCTGCGCGGCATGGACGCCGCGCTCGCCGACCAGCACTACGCCGAGCACCTGGACAAGCCGTTCTACCCACCGTTGCGAGGTTTCATGACCGGCGGCCCGCTGGTTGCCATGATCGTGTCCGGGGACGGCGCGATCGAGGTGGTGCGGACGCTGGCCGGCGCCACCGACGGCCGGAGAGCCGCCCCCGGTACGATCCGCGGCGACCTGTCGCTGTCCAACCGGGAGAACCTGGTGCACGCCTCGGACTCCGCCGACAGCGCCAAGCGCGAGATCGCCCTCTGGTTCCCGGAGCTGAGCTAGCTGGGCGGGCTATGCTACCGCGCTGGTAGCATAGGCGCATGCTCCTTCGGGCCCCTGACCTTGACGTCGACGACCGGCGGGTGATCGGCGAGATCGAGGCGATGCGCGACCGGCTCCGCCTGCATGTGCGGGCCACCCCGCGCTGGTCCGGCCAGCTGCGGCGGGAGCTGTTCGCGGCGGCGATCCAGGGGTCGAACACGATCGAACAGATCACCGTCAGCATGTCGGAGGCGCGCGCGGCGGTCGAGGGACAGACCATGTCCGGCGAGGTGGACGCCCAGACCCAGGCGGCGATCCTCGGCTACCGGGACGCCATGACGTACGTACAGCAGACCCCGCAGATGCCGTTCTTCCGGTATGACGAGATGCTGCTCTCCGCCCTCCACTTCATGATCCAGAAGTACGAGATGTCGAGGTGGCCCGGCCGCTACCGGACCGGCGGCAGCTTCGTCACCAGCAGCGACCCGCTGGAGCCCGCGTACACCGGGCCGGACCCGGACCTGGTGCCGGACCTGATGCGGGCGCTGGTCGAGTGGCTGAACCAGGGTGACCTTGACCAGCCCGCGCTGGTGCGGGCGTCAATGGCCCACCTCAACCTCGTCTGCATCCACCCGTGGCGGGACGGGAACGGGCGGACCGCCCGCTGCCTGCACACGCTGGTGCTTGCCCAGGACGGGGTGCTAGCGCCGGAGTTCTCCTCGATCGAGCAGTGGCTCGGAGACGGGGTGCACACAGTGCAGTACTACCAAGCATTGCAGGAGACCCAGGGCGGGTCGTTCCGGCCGGAGCGGGACGCTCGACCGTGGTTGCGGTTCGCGCTCACCGCTCACCACAAGCAGGCGCAGCTGGTGCAGCGGCGGGTCGACTACACGGTGCGGTTGTGGCGGGAGATGGAGGAGCTGGCGGTGCAGCGGGGGCTGCCGGAGCGGGTGGTCAGCGCGCTCTACGCCGCCGCGGTCGGCGAGCTGCGCCGGACCACCTACCAGGCCGACGAGGACCTTACCCGGGACCAGGCGATCCGGGACGTCCAGGCGCTGGTCCGGGCCGGGCTGGTGCGGGCGCGTGGGAACGCCGCGACCCGGGTCTACCTGATCGACGGGGTGGCCCGGGAGGCCCACATGGCCGCGTTGGACGCGGTCCGCAAGCCGATGGTCGAACCGTACCGGGCGGCCGGCTCAACCCACTGACAGGCGGGCCAGCGGCTCGACCAGCACCCGCTCCTCGTACGACAGGTGGGACATCAGCGCGTCGGTGAGCAGGTCCACCGCCGCCCGCAGCTCCAACCCCCCGTCGTCGCGGCTGACCATCGCCACCAGCGCGGCGTCCACCCGCTCTACCACGGCGGCGATCACCTCGTGCTCCTCGGCCAGCCGGTCCACCACCGGGCCGAGCCGGGGGTCGGCCTGCCGTAGCTGCGGGAACATCCGCGCGTCCTCCAGCGTGTGGTGGGCGGTGACGATCCGGCAGTAGCTCTCGCAGTACGCCCCGAGCGTCCACCGGTTCTGCCGCACCGTCATCCGATGCAGGGCGGACCGGGCCGCGGCGGCCGCCAGCTCCTCGTCGCCGACCTGCCGGACCAGGTCCCGGAGCTGGTCAAGCTCCTGCCGGAGGTGGTCGTGGATGTCGACCAGGTGCTGGCCGGCTGCCCGGCCCTGGTCGGTGTACGCGGTGTCCGGCCCTGGCGCCGGCGGCTCCGGTCGGGTCGCCTCCTGCCACGGCCGGTCGGCGCTGTGCCACTGCGCCGGGGCCGGGGTCGGGGCCACTCCCAGCGCCTGGTCCGCCCCGGCGGTGCTGAGGAGGGGACCCTTCATCCGGCTCGAACCCCTGCCGGGGTCCCCTGTGCTGCCGCCCCGCTCGGCCGCCGCCAGCTCGCGTACCGCTGGCGCGACCTCGGCGGCAAACCGGTCCAGGTCGGACTCGGCATCCAGGTCCACCATCTGGATGAACCCGCTGAGCCCTTCGGTCAGGGCCAGCTCGGCCAGCTGCTCGGCCCAGGCGGCCGGCGGGCCGTCCAGGAAGCCCCGGCCGGTGCCGAACGACCCGGCCAGGTTGTAGAGCCGGCGCACCGCCGCCGGGTCCCGGCCGGCCTCCGTGGCCGCCTCGTCGATGGTCCGGTTCATCATCGCCAGCTCCTCCGGCGGCGCGTACGGCGCGCTCGGCAGCCAGCCGTCCGCGGCCCGCCCGGTCAGCTGCAGCATCCGCCGCCGGTAGGCGCCCAGCCAGATACCGATCGGATGCGCCGGCTGCGGACCCGGCTTGGCGCCGGCCAGCCGGTAGTGGCTGCCGTCGTACCGGACCCCGCGCCCGGGTGCCCACAGTGACCGGATCACGTGGATCGCCTCGGCAAGTGCGGCGACCGCCTCGGCCGGCTTGCGGCGGGGGCCGCCCATCCCGGCGATCGCGTCCCAGAACCCGCCCGCCCCCAACCCCAGCTCCGCCCGCCCGCCGCTGAGCAGATCCAGGCTGGCGGCGGCGCGGGCGAGCACGGCCGGCGGGCGCAGCGGCAGGTTGGCGACGTTCGGGAGCACCCGGACCCGCTCGGTCCGGGCCGCGATCACCGACAGCAGGGTCCAGGTGTCCAGGAACGCCGGCTGGTACGGGTGGTCCTGGACGCTGACCAGATCCAGCCTGACCTGCTCGGCGCGCCGGGCCAGCCGGACCACCTCGGCCGAGCGCTCGGCGACCGGCGGCAGGAAGCAGCCGAACAGCAGGTCGTGGCCGTAGTCGGGCATGCCCCGGATTATCACCCGGACCGGAACCCGGTCGCCGCCCGGCGGGGCCGGGAGTATCCTGGGTCGCACAGGCGACGACCCGGCCATCACCGGCGAGCCTCCGGAAGAAACGGCCAGCTGCCGGAGTAGAACCAGCGGCCGGAGTAGAACCGGACGGGTCCGGCCCGTCACCGCCGGCCGACGAGCGGGTCGGGGTGGTCACGCCCCGGCCAAGCGGGGTGGTACCGCGGGCGTGGTGACGCGCTCGTCCTCGCAGCACCGGCAGGGCAGCGAGCGAGGAGCGGGACCACGATGGCTTACCCACTGCACGACCCGGCCACCGACGGCGTGGCCGCCAGCCCCGACCTGCCGGCGCTCGAGCGCCGGGTGCTGGACCACTGGGAGGCCGACCGGACCTTCGAGGCGAGCGTCGCACAGCGCCCCACCGGCCAGAACGGCGCCAACGAATACGTGTTCTACGACGGGCCGCCGTTCGCCAACGGGCTGCCGCATTGGGGCTCGCTGTTCACCGGCTACGTCAAGGACCTGGTGCCGCGCTACCAGACCATGCGGGGTCACCGGGTGGAGCGCCGGTTCGGCTGGGACTGCCACGGCCTGCCGGCCGAGGTGGAGGCCGAGAAGCAGCTCGGCATCACCACCAAGGCGGAGATCCTCGACCTGGGGGTGGAGAAGTTCAACCAGGCCTGCCGCACCTCGGTGCTGGCCTACACCCAGGACTGGGAGCGCTACGTCACCCGGCAGGCCCGCTGGGTGGACTTCCACAACGACTACAAGACACTCGACCTGGACTACATGGAGAGTGTCATGTGGGCGTTCAAGACGCTCCACGACAAGGGCCTGGTGTACGAGGGGTTCCGGGTGCTCGCGTACTGCTGGCGCTGCGAGACACCGCTGTCGAACACCGAGACCCGGATGGACGAGGACACCTACCGGGACCGGACCGACCCGTCGGCGACGGTCTGGTTCCAGCTCGAGAGCGGTGAGCGGGCGCTGGCCTGGACCACCATGCCGTGGACGCTGGTGCCGAACGTGGCGCTGGTGGTGCACCCGGACGTGGACTACGCGGTGGTGGAGCTGGACGGGCACCGCTACCTGCTGGCCGAGGCCCGGCTGACCGCGTACGAGCCGGAGCTCGGCGCCGGCACCCGGGTCGGCACGGTGAAGGGCGCCGACCTGGTGGGCCGCAGCTACACCCCGATGTTCGAGTTCTTGGTCGAGCAGATGGCCGACGTGCCGAACGCGTTCACGGTGCTGGCCGGCGATTTCGTGTCCACCGAGGACGGGACCGGAATCGTGCAGGTGGCACCGTCCCACGGCGAGGACGACTACAACGTCTGTACCGCCGCCGGCATCCCGACCGTGCTGACAGTGGACGACCGGACCCGGTTCACGTCGGTGGCGCCCCGTTTCGAGGGGCTGCAGGTCTTCGAGGCGAACCGGCCGCTGCTGCGGGAGCTGCGGGAACGGGGGGTGCTGCTGCGCCAGGAGTCGTACGTGCACTCCTACCCGCACTGCTGGCGGTGTGACACCCCGCTGGTCTACAAGGCGGTGTCGAGCTGGTTCGTGGCGGTCACCCGGTTCAAGCAGCGCATGCTGGAGCTCAACCGGGAGATCACCTGGATCCCGGGTCACGTCCAGGACGGCTCGTTCGGCAAGTGGCTGGCGAACGCCCGAGACTGGACGATCAGCCGGAACCGGTTCTGGGGCTCGCCGATCCCGGTGTGGAAGTCGGACGACCCGGCATATCCCCGGATCGACGTATACGGGGCGTTGGACGAGCTGGAGCGGGACTTCGGGGTCCGGGTGAGCGACCTGCACCGACCGGGCATCGACGAGCTGACCCGGCCGAACCCGGACGACCCGACCGGCGCGTCCACCATGCGGCGGGTCAGCGAGGTGCTGGACTGCTGGTTCGAGTCCGGCTCGATGCCGTTCGCGCAGGTGCACTATCCGTTCGAGAACCGGGAGTGGTTCGAGCACCACTACCCGGGCGACTTCATCGTCGAGTACCTGCCACAGGTGCGGGGCTGGTTCTACACTCTGCACGTGCTGGCCACCGCGCTGTTCGACCGGCCGGCGTTCCGGACCTGCATCGCGCACGGGATAGTGCAGGGAGACGACGGTCGGAAGATGTCCAAGAGCCTGGGCAACTACCCGGACGTCTACTACGTCTTCGACCAGTACGGCGCCGATGCGATGCGCTGGTTCCTGATGTCCGGGCCGGTGCTGCGCGGCGGCGACATGGCGGTGACCGACCTCGGGGTGAGGGACACCGTCCGGCACGTGCTGCTGCCACTGTGGAACGTCTGGTACTTCTTCTCGCTGTACGCGAACGCGGAGGGCTACCAGGCGGTCCCCGGTGCCGGCAGCAGCCACCTGCTGGACCGGTACCTGCTGGCCAAGACCGGCGAGCTGGTGCGCTCGGTGACGGGGCAGCTCGACGCCTACGACATCTCCGGTGCGTGCGGGTCGGTCCGCTCCTACCTGGACGCGCTGACCAACTGGTATGTGCGCCGCTCCCGGGACCGGTTCTGGGCCGGCGACCGGGAGGCGTTCGACACCCTGGCGGCGGTGCTGGAGACGCTGTGCCGGGTGATGGCGCCGCTGGCCCCGATGACCGCCGAGGAGATCTGGCGGGGCCTGACCGGCGGCCGGTCGGTGCACCTGACCGACTGGCCGGAGGCGGCCGGCCTGCCGGACGACCCCGGCCTGGTCTCCGCGATGGACGCGGTGCGGGAGGTCTGCTCGGCGGCACTGTCAGTGCGCAAGACCCGCGGTCTGCGGGTGCGGCTGCCGTTGCCGGCACTGACCGTGGCCACTCCGGACGCGGCGGCGCTGGAGCCGTTCGCGGCGCTGATCGCCGACGAGGTGAATGTCAGGCAGGTGCGGTTCACCAGTGACCTGTCGGTGTACTGCGAGCAGGTGCTGACGGTGGTCCCCCGGGCGCTCGGCCCGCGGGTCGGTGGCGCGGTGCAACAGGTGATCAAGGCGGTGAAGGCGGGGGAGTGGTCGCTGGTCGACGGTGCCCCGGTCGCGGCCGGCGTCACCCTCCAGGAGGGGGAGTACGAGCTGCGGATGGTCGCCGTCGATGCCGGCCACTCGGCCGCGCTGCCGGCCGGGGTGGTGGTGCTGGACACCGCGGTGACTCCGGAGCTGGCGGCCGAGGGGCTGGCCCGGGACGTGGTGCGGGTGGTCCAGCAGGCCCGGCGGGAGGCCGGTCTGGCGGTCACCGACCGGGTGGAGGTGGTGGTGCAGGCGGCGCCGGAGGTGGTCGAGGCGGTCCGGGCGCACCAGCCGTTCGTGGCCGGTGAGGTGCTGGCCGAGTCGGTCACCTTCGGCCCGGCCGGTGCGGCGGCGTTCGCCGGAGAGGCCGGTGACGGCGTCCCGGTCCGGGTCCGGGTCGCTCGCGCGTAACCCCACCCGCGGCGCCCGCCACGAGGCACCGGGACCGGACCGTTAGTGAGCCTGCCCGGCCGCCACGACACTCAGCTCGGTTACCCGCGCCAGATGGTCGAAGTCGTTGTCCGCGTGCAACAGTGGCACCTGCTCGCGAACGCACACCGCAGCGATGAGGCAGTCGCTGGTGCGGCGGATCGTGACTCCTCGGCGCCGGGCGGCCCGGTAAAGTGCCGCGGCCCGGCGGAAGTCGGACAGGTCGCCCAGTCGCAGGACCTCGAAGACTGACATCCGGGCGTCGACCCGCTGAACCTCATGATCGGTCCGCAGACCCTGCAGGATCTCGGTGAGGACGAGGTCGGTCAGGGCTACCTCCTCATCGCCGAGGTCGAGGCGGTCGAGCAGGTACGCGACCTGAGGCGTGTCGCGACCGGCGAAGAAGTCGATCCAGACGCTGGTGTCGACGACGATCACGCGGTGGCCACCCGGCCCGACCGCATCTCGTCCAGGTCACCGACCCACTCCACGGTGCCGCGCAGCTCCCGTACCCTCCGCATCCGATGCCTCCGGATCAGCTCGGCCAGGCCGGCCTCCACGGTTGCCCGCTTGGTGCTGGTGCCGGCCGCCCGCATCGCCTCGGCCAGCAGGTCGTCATCGATGTCGATGTTGGTCCGCATCATTCCTCCGGCTCATGGCGTGCGTAGCGATGTGTATAGTGTAGCTGGTAGATACACATCAGCCCGCGCGGGCCGCAGCGTCGTCAGTCGCGCCCGCCGGGCGTTATGGCAGGCGGCCGGTGCTGTCGGGGAGACCGTGGATCTTCCCGCCCTCGGCGCGCAACAGCGCGGCCAGCGCCGGGTCGGAGGTGGCGAGCGGGCGCTGCTCGGTCAGCGCGGTCGCCGCAGCCACACAGTCCGCGAGGCTGACCGCCATCCGTTGCCGGTGATAGTGGCGGGCGCGTAGCCGGCCGGCCAGCGTCCCGACCTCGGGTGAGAGCCAGGCCAGCTGCATTCCCACGTAGGACAGGACGGCCAGGTCCGCGTGCACGTCGTCCGGGTCGCGGCCGAAGACCCGTACCAGTTGGTCGATCACCTCGGCGGCGTTGACCGCGGGCAGCAGTGAGGGCGACCGTAGGATCGTCGCGACCTCGTCGGCCACTGCCTCACCTCGCAGGTACGCCACGACGGCGTACGCGTCCAGAACGGTCACCGGTCCCGCTCTCGCCGGGACTCCCGTTCCTGGTCTGCTTCTCGCTCAGCCGCCCTGGCCGACTCCGTCGCCGGCCCCGGTCCGGCATGTGCGCCCCGCAGCGCGCCGACCGGATCATCCGGGATAGGCCGGACGATAGCGTAGTCGCCCCGGTCGATGACCAGCATCGCTGCCGCACCCCACCGATGTCGCAGCGCGGCCGGCAGCGAGATCTGACCGTTCCGGGTCACCTTCGCGCGGGTCGTGGTAGCCATGGTCACATCATACACACCGACCCGCGCATAGTATACGGACCGTTCCACGTACCATGCGTTCACCTCGGCGCCGCGACCCTCGCCGGACCGTTAGGCTGAAGAGTTGGACCAGCCGAGGAGGTTTCGTGGGTACTGAGGGCGTCGTGTCCGTCTGGCCGCGCCTGGAGCCGCTGCTGCCGCAGGTGAGCAAGCCGATCCAGTACGTGGGCGGCGAGCTCGGCGCCCAGGTCAAGGACTGGGACGCCGCGGCGGTGCGGTGGGCGCTGATGTACCCCGACGCGTACGAGGTCGGTCTGCCCAACCAGGGCGTGCAGATCCTGTACGAGGTGCTCAACGAGCTGCCCGACGTGCTGGCCGAGCGGACCTACGCGGTCTGGCCGGACCTGGAGGCACTGATGCGGGCGCACCGGGTGCCACAGTTCACGGTCGACGCGCACCGCCCGGTCGGGGCTTTCGACCTGCTCGGGGTATCGATCG
>WHTQ01000018.1 GCA_009377645.1 Micromonosporaceae bacterium
AGACGAGGTGACGTGCGTCACTGACAACCGGCGGCGCACCGCCGCGAAGTGTCATCCCACCATCGGCAGGTCGGTGGCGGGAAAGTCGTCGCCCTTGCAGAGCAGCGGATCCCCAGAGACTTTGCACACGGCGTAGGTCAGGCAGTCGCCGAAGTTGAGCCCGGCGGGATGGCGACCCTTCCCGTACTGGAGGTACGCGTCCGCCGCTACCGTCCAGTGCTCGGCGGCAAAGTCGATTACCTCGAGGCCAGCTTCCTGGACGAAACGCGCGAGCAGGCTCTTTCCCAGCGGCCCGAGCCGGCTGCCGAGCACCGCGGACGTCTCGACCAGCGTTGGTGCGCCGACACCGGCGAACTCGGCAGCCGTCAACAGCTGCTCAAGCTCCTCGTGGCCGGGCTCCCGGAGCAGGATCGCGATCATGGCGGAGCTGTCGACGATCACACGCCCTCCGGACCATAGCCGAGGATCGCCTCCCGGTCGGCCTTGGACAGCGGCCGTCCAAGCACCTCCTCAGAGATCTGCGGCCACGCCTCCAGCTCCAGAAATCGACGGAGCCGCTCGGCTCGGTCAGGCCGGCGCGCCCGTTCCGCCAGCCGCTCCCGGCGTTCCTGCAGAGCGGTCCGAACCGCCAGCGTCTTCGTCTCGTGTGCCAGCGCGGCTACCTCGGTCACGAGCTGCTCGGCGGCCGGGTCCTTGATGTTCAGCGCCATGGGTGGAAGTCTACCAAGTCGGGTGTACGGCTACCCAAACGACCGGGAAGAGCCGGCGCACCGGACACCGCCTAGGCTGGGCAACGTGACGGTACGCGTACGGTTTGCCCCCTCTCCTACCGGGATGTTCCACGTCGGCAGTGGCCGGACCGCCCTGCAGAACTGGGTGTACGCCCGGCAGCAGGGCGGCACCTTCGTGCTCCGGATCGAGGACAGCGACGCCGCCCGGAACCGGCCGGAGTGGACCGAAGGGATCCTGTCCGCACTGGACTGGCTCGGGATCGGCCGGGACGGCTACGAGGGACCGCACTTCCAGTCGTCGTTCGCCGCCGAGCACCGGGCGGCGGTCGAGAAGCTGGCCGCCGCCGGCCTGGCGTACTACTGCGACTGCACCCGGGAGGCGGTGCAGGCGCGTACCGGCGACCCGCACCGCGGCTACGACGGGTTCTGCCGGGACCGGGGGCTGGGGCCGGGGCCGGACCGGGCGCTGCGGTTCCGCACCCCGGACGCGGGCCAGACCCAGGTGGTCGACGTGATCCGGGGCGAGCCGACGTTCGACAACGCCCTGCTGGAGGACTTCGTCATCGCCCGGGCCGACGGGTCGGCGGTGTTCCTGCTGGCCAATGTGGTCGATGATGCCAGCATGGGGATCACCCACGTGATCCGGGGCGAGGACCATCTGGCCAACGCCCCCCGGCAGCAGCTGCTCTGGGAGGCGCTCGGGCACCGGCCACCGATCTGGGCGCACCTGCCGCTGATCGTCAACGAGAAGCGGCAGAAGCTGTCCAAGCGCCGGGACAAGGTGGCCCTGGAGGCGTACCGGGCCGAGGGATACCTGACCGACACGATGCGCAACTACCTGATGTTGCTGGGCTGGGCGCCGAGCGGGGACCGGGAGATCGTGCCCTGGTCGGTGATCGAGGACGAGTTCCGGCTGGCCGACGTCACCCCCTCCCCCGCGTTCTTCGACGAGAAGAAGCTGCGGGCCTTCAACGGGGACTACCTGCGGGCGCTGCCGGTCGAGCAGTTCGCCGCCGCCTGCCGGCCGTGGCTGACCGGCACCGAGGGCGCCGCCGCCCCACCCTGGCCGGCGGAGCGGTTCGACCCAGCCTCCTTCACGGCGGTCGCCCCGCTGGCCCAGACCCGGGTGACGGTGCTGTCCGAGATCGTGTCCTACGTCGACTTCCTGTTCCTGGACCAGCCGCCGGCCGACGAGGCGGCCTGGGCCAAGGCCATGAAGGACGGCTCGGCGGACCTGCTCGCCGCGACCATCGACGCCTACCAGTCGGTGCCGGCCTGGGAGCCGGAGCCGCTGAAGGCCACGCTGGAGCAGATCGGCGCGGCGCGCGGCCTGAAGCTGGGCAAGGCACAGGCGCCGGTACGGGTGGCGGTGACCGGCCGCACCGTCGGGTTGCCGCTGTTCGAGTCGCTTGCGGTGCTCGGCCGGGAGCGGACGCTCGCCCGGCTCCGGGCCGCCCTCACCCGGCTGCAGGCCGACCCGACCGCCCGTTGATCAACTCGATGGGCAGCGGCGGCGGATAGCGAGGGCGGCACCGGCCGCGCCGGCGGCCCCGATCAGCATCCTGGCCATCCGCACGATCGACCTCCCCACTATCGGGCCACCGGCTGGCCTCGTCCGGTCCCGGCGAGCGTCCATGAGGATGGTCGACTACCGTACGGAAATAGTTCCCGACTGTGTCCCCCGGGTAACGCAACCTTTCGACCTCCTGGCGGGCTCTAGTTAGTAGGCGGGTGAAACCGTCGGGCGCGAGGAGCGGGGTTGGAGCGGTGGAGCGACTGACAGCCGGCAGACCGCCGGTGCGCCGGGTGCTCACGCTGCTGGGCGCCGGCGCAGCCGGGGCGACCAGCCTGGTGGCGGCCGCGGTCCTGACGGTCGCCGGGCCGGCGGTCGCGCAGGCGGTGGCCGACCGGGTCACCATCACCGGGATCGACCTGGCCGAGCCGCTCGAGGTGGTCGCCGCGGAGCAGCCGGAGCTGTGTGCGGCGCTGCACCAGGAGGTGGACTGGCTGATCGAGCCGGACGGCGACTCGCCCGAACCAGAGCTGGACGCGCTGGGCCCGCAGTACACGCTGGTGGTGCACATCGACGGCGTGCCCCGGCACCGGTTCCACCTGTACCCGCTGGCCGAGGGCGGCCCGCGGGCGTTCCGGCCGGTCGAGCAGCCGGGCGACCGGACCATTGACGAGGGCTGGTTCTACGGCCGGCTCAGCATGCCGGACACCCTCCGGGCCGCCGGCGCCCCGCTGACCGGCGACCCGGCCACCGGCGGAGGCGGCGCCGGGGCCGGGCAGCCACCGCCCGCGGTCGAGGAGAGCGAGCAACCGGACACCAGCCCACTGGGGTTCCTGGACCAGTGGCGGCAGGGGATGCTGCTGACCGCCGCGATCATCGTGGCGACGGCGGCCGGGCTGGGCGGCAGCGCGTACCTGATCCGCCGCAAGATCTGACCGCCCGGGCCGCCCACCACCCCCCTGGCCGCCCCGCACATCCGGCTGCCGGGAACCGACCCCCTGGGGTCAGGGGTGCCGCGTAGAGTCGACCGCGAGCGAACCGACCCGACCGACCAGGATGGTGCAGATGGCCAAGCGCAGCGGGTACGCACCGGGGGTGTTCTCCTGGAGCGAACTGGCGACCCCGGACCCGGCGGACGCGAAACGGTTCTACGGCGAGCTGTTCGGCTGGGAGTTCCAGGACGACCCGATCCCCGGCGACGGCGTCTACACGATGGCCCGGGTGGCCGGCGACGACGTCGCCGGGATCATGCAGCAGCCCGAGCAGCAGCGCACAGCGGGAGTCCCGCCGAACTGGTTCTGCTACATCACGGTCGGGACCGCCGACGAGGCCGCGAGCCGAGCCGCCGCGCTCGGCGGAGCGGTGCACGCCGGGCCGTTCGACGTCATGGACTCCGGCCGGATGGCGGTGATCGCCGACCCGACCGGCGCGATGTTCGGTGCCTGGGAGCCGCGGGCACACCTCGGCTCCGGCCGGGTCAACGAGCCCGGCACCCTGACCTGGAACGAGCTGGCGACCGGCGACGTGCCGGCGGCGACCCGGTTCTACCAGGACCTGTTCGGCTGGACGGTCACCGAGATCGACACCGGTGGCGGGCCGCGGTACTGGACGATCGCCCATGACGGCGCCGCCGCCGGCCGCAACGGCGGCGTCCGCGAGCTGCCGCCGGAGCAGGCACCGGGCGGGGTGCCACCGCATTGGCTGCCCTACTTCGCGGTCGAGTCGGTCGCGGCGTCACAGACCACCGCGGGGCGGCTCGGCGGCCAGACCCTGGTCCCGCCGATCCAGGTGCCGTCCGGCACGTTCGCGGTGCTCAGCGACCCGCAGGGCGCGGCGCTGGCGATCTACGAAGGCGAGTTCGACGGCTGATCCCGGCCGGCGCCGGTCCGGCGGCGTGGCAGGGTAGGGGTGTGAACGGGTCGGAACCGGCCGGTGGTGGCGATGAGCTGGCCGCCACCCTGCCCCGGATCGAGCGGGCGGCCGGCTCGCTGGCCACCGCCAGCGTGGCCCGGATGGACGAGACCCTGCCGTGGTTCCGGGAGCTGCCGGCCGACCAGCGCTCCTGGGTGATGCTGGTGGCCCAGGCCGGGGTCCAGTCGCTGGTGGAGTGGCTGCGCCGGGGAGCCGGCGGCAACGGCAACCAGGAGGTCTCGGACGAGATCTTCGACGCCGCCCCGCAGGAGCTGGCGCGTTCGATCAGCCTGCAGCAGACCGTCGCGCTGATCAAGGCCACGATCGAGGTGGCCGAGGAGCATGTACCGCGCCTGGCCGCCCCCGGCGAGCAGGAGGCGCTGCGTACGGCGGTGCTGCGGTTCTCCCGGGAGGTCGCGTTCGCGGCCGCCCGCGTCTACGCGCGGGCGGCCGAGACCCGCGGCGCCTGGGACGCCCGGCTGCAGGCACTGCTGGTCGACGCGCTGCTGCGCGGCGACTCGCCGGACGTGCTGGCCAGCCGCGCCGCCGCCCTCGGCTGGGGGGACGCCCCGCCGGTGGCGGTGGCGGTCGGCCGCTCCCCCGGTGGCGAGGTGGCGGCCGTGCTGCACGCGGTCTACCGGGCGGCCCGCCGGATCGGGCTGGAGGCGATCGGCGGGGTGCACGGGGACCGGCTGGTGGTGCTGATCGGCGGCGCGCCGGACCCGCTGGCCGCCGCCGGCCGGCTGCTGCCCGGGTTCGGGGACGGTCCGGTGGTGGTAGGTCCCGCGGTACCCAGCCTGGACGAGGCCACCGAGTCGGCCCGGGCGGCGCTGGCCGGCTTTCGGGCCGCCCCGGCGTGGCCGGGCGCCCCCCGCCCGGTGGCCGCCGCCGACCTGCTGCCGGAGCGGGTGCTGGCCGGTGACGCGGACGCCCGCCGGGCGCTGCGGCAGGAGGTGTTCGGCACGCTGAGCCGGGCCGGCGGCGAGCTGCTGGAGACGCTAGACGCGTTCTTCGGCACCGGCGGGGTGCTGGAGGCCGCCGCCCGCGCCCTCTACGTCCATCCGAACACGGTGCGGTACCGGCTCAAGCGGGTGGCGGAGGTGACCGGGTTCACGCCGGCCGATCCCCGGGACGCCTTCGTGCTGCGGCTGGCGTTGATCATCGGGCGGCTGGATCCGCCCAGCTCAGTGCACTGATCGCGCAGTCTCTTGTAAGGTTCCTACAAAGATCGTAGTAGAGATTGGTACCTCGTGTCGGGGACATAACGACCGTTCAACCGGAACAGTCGAACTCGTGCTAGCCATCCTCTCCCCCGGCCAGGGCGCCCAGAAGCCCGGCTTCCTGGCGCCGTGGCTGCCGGCGGTGCCGGCCGCCGGGGCCCGGCTGCGCTGGTGGTCGGTGCTGGCCGGGGTCGACCTGCAGCACCTGGGGACGGTTGCCGACGCGGACGAGATCAAGGACACCGCCCGGACCCAGCCGCTGCTGGTGGCGGCCGCCCTGCTGGCCGCGGAGGCGCTGGCCGGCGCCGCCCCGGCCCGCTCGGCCCGGGCCGAGCCGCTGCCCGACGTGGCGGTGGTCGCCGGCCACAGCGTGGGCGAGCTCGCCGCCGCCGCACTGTCCGGAGCCCTGACCAGCGAGGCGGCGGTCGCCCTGGCGGGGGTACGCGGGCGGGAGATGGCCGCGGCCTGCCGGCTCGCCCCGACCGGGATGCGGGCCGTGCTGGGCGGCGACCCGGATGAGGTGCTCGCCGCGGTGGCGGCCCAGGGCCTGCACCCGGCCAACCGCAACGGCGCCGGGCAGCTGGTGGCCGCCGGCGCGATCGACCGGCTGGACAAGCTGACCGCGCAGCCGCCGGCGAAGACCCGGGTGGTGCCGCTGCCGGTGGCCGGCGCCTTCCACACCCCGTTCATGGCCCCCGCCGAGCGGGCGCTGGCCGAGCTGGCCGCCGGCGTCCCCACCAGCGACCCGTCCAAGATCCTGCTGTCGAACCTGGACGGTGCCTCGGTCAACCACGGCCGGGAGCTGCTCACCCGGCTGGTCCGGCAGGTCACCGCGCCGGTGCGCTGGGACGCCTGCATGCACACGCTGGCCGACCTGGGAGTCACCGGCGTGATCGAGCTTCCCCCGGCCGGCACCCTGGCCGGGCTGATCAAGCGGGAGCTGAAGGGCCCTCGCTGCCCGGAGATCGTCACCCTGAACACCCCGGAGGACCTGCCGGCCGCCCGGGACCTGCTCGCCCGGCACGGCGGGGCACCGAGCCACGAGCCGGCGCCCCAGTTCCGGGTGGTGGTGGCCGCCAACGCCGGCACCTTCGAGCCCGCCGCCGGGCTCGCCGAAGGCGACCAGGTCACCGCCGGTCAGGTGATCGGCCTGGTCGCCACCAGGCAGGGACCGGTCGAGGTCGCCGCCCACGACGCGGGCACACTCACCGAGTGGCTCGCGCACCATGACGACCCGGTCGCGCCGGGCCAGCCGCTCGCCCGGATCGGAGGACACCTGTGACGCCCGTGCCGCCCACGCCGACGGCTCCACCATCCGGCAGCCGGATCATCTCGCTCGGCCACTACCAGCCCGCCCGGATCCTCACCAACGACGACCTCGCCGAGCTGGTCGACACCAACGACGAGTGGATCCGCACCCGGGTGGGGATCGCGCAGCGGCGGGTGGCCGGGGACGAGACGGTCGCCGACATGGCCGCCGCGGCCGCCGAGAAGGCGCTCGCCGGCTCCGGGCTGACCGCCGCCGACATCGACCTGGTCGCTGTCGCCACCTGCAGCTCGGTGGACCGCTGCCCGAACGTCGCCACCCGGGTGGCGGCCCGGCTCGGGATCACCGCCCCGGCCGCGTACGACATCAACACCGCCTGTTCCGGCTTCTCGTACGCGCTTGCCACCGCCGACCACGCGATCCGGGCCGGGGCCGCCCGCAACGCGATCGTGATCGGGGCCGAGAAGCTGACCGAGTTCACCGACTGGACCGACCGGGCCACCTGCATCTTGTTCGGCGACGGGGCGGGAGCCGCGGTGGTCACCGCCACCGCCGCCGGCGAGCCGACCGGGATCGGTCCGGTGCTGTGGGGCTCCGCCCCGGAGCGCGGCGACGTGGTGGTGATCGAGGGCTGGCGCCCGTACATCCAGCAGGAGGGGCAGGCCGTGTTCCGGTGGGCCACCACCACCCTGCCCGGGTTGGCCCGCGAGGCTTGCCAGCGGGCCGGGGTGGAGCCGGCTGAGCTGGCCGCGTTCGTGCCGCACCAGGCCAACCTGCGGATCATCGACCCGCTGGCCCGCAAGCTGGGCGCGCCGGACGCGGTGGTGGCGCGGGACATCGTCGAGTCCGGGAACACGTCGGCCGCCAGCGTCCCGCTGGCCTGGTCCAAGCTGGTCGAGCGCCGGGAGATCCCGTCCGGCGCGCCGGTGCTGCTGTTCGGGTTCGGCGGCGGCCTGACCTACGCCGGACAGGTGGTCCGGTGCCCCTGAGCGTCCCGCCCGGACGGGGCGGAACGAGTCGAGTAACCCACGGAGAGGAAACCCATCGAGATGACCCAAGACGAGATCGCCGCCGGCCTGGCCGAGATCCTCGAAGAGGTGGCCGGAGTCACGCCCGACGACGTGGCGCCGGAGAAGTCGTTCACCGACGACCTGGACGTGGACTCTCTGTCCATGGTGGAGGTCGTGGTGGCGGCCGAGGAGAAGTTCGGCGTGAAGATCCCGGACAACGAGGTGCAGAACCTCAAGACCGTGGGCGATGCCATCGGTTATATCGAAGCGAACGCATGACCCGTCCGGAGGTCGTGGTAACCGGGCTCGGCGCGACCACCCCGCTGGGCGGGGACGCCGCGTCGACCTGGGAAGCCATGCTCGCCGGCCGGTCCGGGGTCCGCGCCCTGACCCAGCCGTGGGCGGCCGACCTGCCGGTGCGGATCGCCTCCCAGCTGGTGGTCGAGCCGGCCGAGAAGCTGGACCGGGTGAAGCTGCGGCGGCTGGACCGCTCCGAGGCGATCGCGCTGATCGCCACCTCCGAGGCGTGGGCAGACGCCGGGCTCGGCGATGGAAACGGAAACGGGAACGGGGTGGACCGGGAGCGGCTGGCGGTCAGCCTCGGCTCCGGGATCGGCGGCGCGACCACCCTGCTGGCCCAGGACGACATCCTGGAGAGCTCCGGGCCGCGTCGGGTATCGCCGCACACCATCCCGATGCTGATGCCGAACGGCCCGGCCGCCTGGGTCGGCCTCGAGTACGCCGCGAGAGCAGGCGTGCACTCGATGGCCAGCGCCTGCGCTACCGGCGCCGAGGCGCTCGCGCTGGGGCTGGACATCATCCGCTCCGGGCGGGCCGACGTGGTGGTCGCCGGCGGCACCGAGGCGGTGATCCATCCGTTGCCGATCGCCGGGTTCGCCTCGATGCGGGCGATGTCGACCCGCAACGACGAGCCGGAGAAGGCCTCCCGCCCGTGGGACAAGGCCCGGGACGGGTTCGTGTTCGGCGAGGGTGCGGCCATCCTGGTGCTGGAGCGGGCCGAGCACGCCGCCGCCCGGGGGGCCAGGGTCTACGCCCGGCTGGCCGGCGCCGGCGTCAGCTCCGACGGCTACGACATCGTCGCGCCGGACCCGAGCGGTGCCGGCGCCGCCCGGGCGATCGCGGCCGCGCTGCGGGACGCAGACGTGGCCAAGGCCGATGTGGCGCACGTCAACGCCCACGCCACCTCCACCCCGGTCGGGGACCTGGCCGAGGTGGTGGCGCTGCACGCGGCGCTCGGCGACCACCCGGTGCTCACCGCCACCAAGTCGATGACCGGGCACCTGCTCGGCGCCGCCGGCGCGCTGGAGGCGATCGCCACCATCCTGGCG
The DNA here is from genome assembly GCA_009377645.1 of Micromonosporaceae bacterium. GTDB lineage: Bacteria > Actinomycetota > Actinomycetes > Mycobacteriales > Micromonosporaceae > Natronosporangium. The sequence continues at coordinate 9,002 of WHTQ01000018.1, forward strand.
ATCCGCGACAGCGTGGTGCCGCCGACCATCAACCTGGACGATCCGGACGACGCGCTGGACCTGGACGTGGCCGCGCACAAGTCGCGGCAGCTGGACATCCCGGCCGGGCTGAACAACGCGTTCGGCTTCGGCGGCCACAACGTGGCCCTGCTGTTCACCCGCCCCTCCTGACCCACACCGTGAGGACCGCCATGACCAGCACCGTCTCCGCCCCCACCGACCAGGACCCGACCCCGGTCGACCACCGCGACCCGCAGCTCCGGCTGCGCACCCTGTTCGACACCGGCACACTGCGGCTGCTCGTACCCCGGGACTCCTCCGGGGTGCTGGCGGGGCGCGGCGAGATCGACGGCATGCCGGCGATCGGGTTCGCCACCGACGGCACCACCATGGGCGGCGCGATGGGGTACGAGGGGTGCCGGCACATCGTGGACGCGATCGACACCGCGGTCCGGGAGCGGGTGCCGGTGCTCGGGCTGTGGCACGCCGGCGGCGCCCGGATCCCGGAGGGAGTGGCCTCGCTGGACGCGGTCGGGCAGGTGTTCGCCGCGATGGTGCGCGCCTCCGGCCGGGTGCCGCAGATCTCGGTGGTGCTCGGCCCGGCCGCCGGCGGCGCCGCGTACGGGCCGGCGCTGACCGACATCGTGATCATGGCCGGCGACGGCCGGATCTTCGTCACCGGCCCGGAGGTGGTCCGCTCGGTCACCGGTGAGCAGGTCGATATGGAGCGGCTCGGCGGCCCGGAAGCGCACGGCCGCCGGTCCGGGGTGGTGCACGTGACCACAAAGGACGACGAGTCGGCGCTGACCACCGCCCGGGAGCTGGCCGCGCTGCTCGGCCGCCAGGGCCGGATGTCACCGGACGACGTCACCGACGGCACCGACCTGGGTGCCCTGCTGCCGCCCCAGTCCAACCGTGCGTACGACGTCAAGCCGCTGGTCCGGGACCTGCTGGACGCTCCACGATCGGGGTCGGGGGGGGCGGGCGGTGGTTCTGTGGAGCTGCACGCCAAGTGGGCGCCGAACGTCGTCACTACGCTGGGCCGGCTGGCCGGCCGCACGGTCGGGGTGATCGCCAACAACCCGCTACGGCTGGGCGGCTGCCTGGACGCGGCCAGCGCCGAGAAGGCGGCCCGGTTCGTGCGGATGTGCGACGCGCTCGGGGTGCCGCTGGTGGTGCTGGTCGACGTGCCCGGCTACCTGCCCGGGCTGGGGCAGGAGTGGGACGGGGTGGTGCGGCGCGGCGCCAAGCTGCTGCACGCCTTCGCCGAAGCGGTCGTCCCCCGGGTCACGCTGGTCACCCGGAAGGCGTACGGGGGCGCGTACATCGCGATGAACTCCCGCGCCCTCGGCGCGACCACCGTGTTCGCCTGGCCGCACGCGGAGGTGGCGGTGATGGGCGCCAGCGCGGCGGTCAACATCCTGTACCGCAAGAAGCTGGCCGCCGCGCCGGCGGAGGAGCGAGAGGCGGTGCGGGCCGCGCTGATCGAGGAGCAGACCCGGGTCGCCGGCGGGGTGAACCGGGCGCTGGAGATCGGCGTGGTGGACGAGGTGATCGGGCCGGACCGGACCCGGCGCCGGCTGGCCGAGGCGATCGCCGCCGCCCCGGCCGCCCGCGGCGCCCACGGCAACATCCCGCTCTGACCGGCGCAGCCTCTCCACAGTGGTTGCTTCATCAGGGGTTGCCCTTCGGTACCGACGCGAGCCTGGCGCCTGCCGTGAACCGGCGACCGCAGACCACTCGGGCGGCTGGGGGACAATGGGTTGGTCGGTGTGGAGCGAGACCCGGAGGGTCGCATGGCAGACGGCGTTATCCACCAGCTCAACACGTCGCAGGGCGGAGTGCCGAAGTTGCCGGTGCCCTCGGCCACGATCGACGAGCTCGGGGTGGTGGGCGACCGGCAGGACGAGCCGGAGCCGATGCACGGCGGGCCGCTGAAGGCGCTCTGCCTGTTCTCGCTGGAGGTGATCGAGAAGTTCGCCGCCGATGGGCACCCGATCGCGGCCGGCTCAGCCGGCGAGAACGTCACCGTCCGCGGGCTGGACTGGTCGCAGGTGGTGCCCGGCGCCCGGCTCCGGCTCGGTGACCAGGTCCAGATCGAGATCACCAGCTACGCGTCGCCGTGCAAGAAACAGACCCGCTGGTTCAGCGACGGCAACTTCGCCCGGCTCAACGCCCGGGTCAACCCAGGCAACAGCCGGGCGTACGCGAAGGTGCTGCGGGGTGGCACGGTCCAGCCAGGCGACCCGGTCCGGTTCGAGCAGCCGGACCCGACCGGGTCACAGTAGCCGGCGACCAGGTCAGTGGAACTGGAACGAGCGCTTGGACAAGCCGAACCAGAACCCGTCGACCACCGCGGCGGTGTCGCGCTGGTCGAGACTGGCGCCGAGGGCCACGAACAGCGGTGCGAAGTGCTCGGTACGCGGATGCGCCAGCCGGGCCGCCGGTGCCTTGTGCTGGAAGTCGAGCAGGGCGTCCACGTCTCCGACGGCGATGACCCGGTCGACCCAGTCGTCGAACTCCACCGACCAGCTCGGCGCGGTGGCGCGGTCCTCGGCGGCCGAATCCAGCTCCCGCAGGTTGTGGGTGGTGAAGCCGCTGCCGACGATCAGCACCCCCTGGTCTCGCAGCGGGGTGAGCCGGCGGCCCACCTCGAGCAGGACGGTCGGGTCCAGGCTGGGCATCGAGACCTGCAGCACCGGCACGTCCGCCTCCGGATACATCTCCACCAGCGGCACGTACGCGCCGTGGTCGAGGCCGCGGCCCGGGTCGTGGTGCGCCGACCCGAGCAGGGTGACCACGTCGACGGCCAGCTCCGGGGCGCCCGGCGCCGGGTAGGTCACCTCGTAGTAGTGGGACGGGAAGCCCCAGAAGTCGTAGACCAGCGGGACCGTCTCGGTGGCCCCGATCGTGAGCGGTGCGTTCTCCCAGTGCGCCGAGATCATCAGGATCGCGCGCGGCCGGGGCAGGTCGGCCGCCCAGGCGGCAAGCTGCTTGGTCCACACCGGATCATCGGCGAGTGGTGGCGCACCGTGGCTGAGGAACAGCGTCGGCATCCGGTCCGGTGCTGGGACCGGGCGGTCGTGCGCGTATGTGATCATGTTACCCCCGCAGGTTAGGCGTCAGGCCGCACGCCAGCCCGCCAACCTTGAAGGCTCAACCGTAGCCTGATCCGCCCGGGACCGCCAACCTCCGGCGGTCCCGGCCCTCAGCCGACCAGCGTGAGCACGGTGGCCGGAGCGCCGTCGCCGGCCGGCCGGTACGGCTCCAGCTCGTCGTCCCAGGCGGTCCCCAGTGCCCGGTCCAGCGCGTGGGCCAGCGCCTCCGGCCCGCGCCCGCCGGCCATCAGCGCGCGCAGCTGGTCCTCCCCCAGCTGGATGTCGCCGGCCGCCCCGATGGTGGCCCGGAACAGCCCGCGACCGGGTACGTGCATGAACCGCTCGCCGTCCACCCCCGGGCTCGGCTCCTCGGTCACCTCGAACCGGACCATCGGCCACCGCTTCAGCTCACCGGCGATCTGCGCGCCGCTGCCGGGGCGGCCGTGCCAGCCGAACTCCGCCCGCCGGGCGCCGGGGTCCACCGGCTGGACGGACCATTGCAGGCTGACCGGCACGGTGAGGGCACGCGCCACTGCCCACTCCAGGTGCGGGCACACCGCGAGCGGGGTCGAGTGCACGTACACAACACCACGCGTGGGCACGGTTGACCTCCCGGTTACGACAGGTGCGTCTTCCCCTACGACCTGTGCGTCCCGGCCAGACCGCGCCCTGGGCGCTCGGAACACCATGATGGCCCAGCCGCGGCGGCAACGCCAGCGAACCGCCGAAACTTGTCACGGATTGCTGGTCGAGTAGGATGGAGACCGGCGTTCCGCCGAGTTTCCCCGTTCACTTTTCCTACAGGAGTTACCCCGTGGCGAGCAACACCTCCAAGACCGCGCGCGCATCGGTCCGGGCCGGCCAGGCGGCTCAGGGTGGGGCCCTGAGCGTGCTGGGCGAGTTCAAGTATGTGATCCCGCTCAACGGCGGGAAACACGCCTACGTGCGCAACCTCACCAACGGCCGGACGGCTCACCTCGCCACCGACTCGAGCGCCTTCGTCGAGGAGATCCGGGCACTCGCCGGGGCCGGGCACGGGCCGAAGGTGCGCGCCGAGCTGGCCGCGCTGGCCGCCACGCACCCGGCTCACGGCTGGGACACCACCGAGAAGCGGCTCATCGAGGCGGGCGTGTTCGAGGCCGAGCCGGCTGCCGCCTGACCCTGCCGCCTGACCCCACCGACCGCCGGCGGCGCCGGCAACCCCAGCTCCAGTGTCCAGCTTAGCCGCCGCCGACCGCTCCCACCTCCCTCCCGATGCCGATGTCTGCCCGACCCCGGCTCGCGTACGCTCGGCCTGCCATGCCTGACGACGACACCACCGATACCACCAGACAGCAAGAGATAGCGATCGAGCAACGGCACCTGGACCGGGTGTACGAGCGGGTGGCTCAGCTGCGCGCCGACACCGCCCGGGCCGAGCGGGACGGTTACCGGCTCGCCCAGGTCGGCAACCTCGGCGCCCTGGTCGAGCGGGACGCCATGGTCTTCCACGCCGCCCGCCGCCGGGCGGCCCTGGACGCCGAGCACGAGGGCCTGGTCTTCGGCCGGCTGGACCGCCGCGGCGGGGAGGTAGAGTACGTCGGCCGGCTGGGGGTCCGGGACGCCGACTCCGCCCCGCTCGTGGTCGACTGGCGGGCGCCGGCCGCCGCCGACCTGTACCAGGCGACCGCGGCCCAACCCCGCGGAGTGCTGCGCCGCCGGATGATCCGGTCCCGGGGAGAGGTCGTCACCGGCCTCGACGACGACCTGCTGGACCCGACCAGCGACCTGCCGGTGGTCGGGGACGGGGCGCTGCTGGCGAGCCTCAGCCGGGCCACCGGTACCGGGATGCGAGACATCGTGGCCACCATCCAGGCCGAGCAGGACGCCGCGATCCGCTCCCCCGCCACCGGAGTGACGATGATCGAGGGCGGCCCGGGCACCGGCAAGACGGCGGTCGCGCTGCACCGCGCCGCGTACCTGCTCTACCGCCACCGGGCCCGGTTCGCCGGCGGCGGCATCCTGGTGGTCGGTCCGTCACCGGTGTTCGTGAACTACATCGCCACGGTGCTCCCCTCGCTCGGGGAGCAGAGCGCCACCCTGCGCGCGCTCGGCGAGCTGGTCGAGGGGGTCCGCGCCAGCCAGGCCGACCCGAGCCCGCTGGCCGCGCTCAAGGGGTCGCTGCGGATGCTGACCGTGCTGCGGCGAGCGGTCAAGGAGCAGGTGCCGGACGCCCCGACCGAATTCCGGCTAGCGTGGCACGGCGCACTGCTGCGGCTGGACCACCAGGCCCTGGAACGGATCCGGCGCCGGGTGGGGTCCGGCCGGCGGCGGCGCAACGAGGTACGCCGGGCGGCGTTCGACCAGATCTTCGACGCGCTCTGGGACGAGGTGACCGAACAGGTCCCGGCGGCCCGGCGGCGCCCGCGGCCCGAGTTCGAGGACCAGCTCAGCGACCGGCCGGAGTTCCGGAGCTTCCTGCGCGCCTGGTGGCCGCTGCTACGCCCGGCCCAGGTGCTGGCCTGGCTAAACGACCCGGAGCGGCTCGGCCGGGCCGCCGCCGGGGTGCTGTCACCGGCCGAGGTGGCCGCGCTGGCGGGCTCGTTCCGGCGGCTTCCCGACGACGGGCCCACCGTCGCGGACGTGGCCCTGCTGGACGAGCTGGACACGCTGCTCGGCCGGCCACCGCGGCCACCGCGCAGCCGTCGCGACCAGTTCGAGGTTGCCCCGGGGGTACGCGAGGTGACCACGTTCGCCGACCGGCAGGCCGCCGCCCGGGCGGCGCACCGGGACCGGCCGGACGACTACCGGGACTTCGCCCATGTGGTGGTCGACGAGGCGCAGGACGTGTCCCCGATGCAGTGGCGGATGCTCCGGCGGCGCGGCCGGCACGCGTCCTGGACGGTGGTCGGCGACCCGGCCCAGAGCGCCTGGACCGGCGACCCGGAGGAGCTGGCCCGCGCCCGGGACCAGGCGCTGCGGGGCCGGCGGCACGAGCACCTGCTGACCACCAACTACCGCAACTCGGTCGAGATCTTCGAGCGGGCCGCCGCGGTGATCCGGAAGGTGGCTCCGGATGCGTCGCTGCCGGTGCCGGTGCGGTCCACCGGCGTACCGCCGGTGGACCGCACCGTACCGGCCGGGGAGCTGCCCGAGGCGGTGGCGGCGGCCGTGGCCGAGCTGCTGGACCAGGTCGAGGGCACGGTCGGGGTGATCACGCCGCAGTCGCTGCGGGACCGGGCGGCCGGCTGGCTGCCGGCCGGCCAGCAAGCCGACTCCCGCCTGCAGGTGGTGAGCGCCCTGGAGGCCAAGGGGATGGAGTACGACGCGGTGGTGCTGGTGGAGGCCGCCGGGATCGTCGCGCCCGCTGGCGACGGGGAATCTGGGCACCGGCCGCTTGACCGCGGGCTACGGGCAGCTCAGCCCGCTGGCGGCCGGGAATCTGGCCTGCGTACCCTCTACGTGGCCCTGTCCCGGGCCACCCAGCGGCTCGTCACGGTCGGCACGACCCGCTGGTGGGACTGACTTTCCTTACCAATAGTGCATACATTGCAATGTCCGCATGGATAAGCTAGAGTGGCGGGCATGGGTGCCGGCAACGGCCACGGCGACCGCCGCAACCACGGCTACGGTCACGGCCACGGGGTGCCTGGCGGGGCCGCCGGGTCGGCCGGCGCTCGCCACCGCCGGCGGCTGTGGCTCGCGTTCGGCCTGCTCGCAGGCTATATGGCGGTCGACGCGCTGGCCGCCTGGTGGACCGGCTCGCTGGCGCTGCTGTCCGACGCCGGCCACGTGGCCACCGACGTGCTGGGGATCGGGATGGCGCTGGCCGCGATCCACGCCGCCGGGCGGGCGGTTACCGGCGGCCCGGGCAAGCCGCACCGCACGTTCGGGCTCTACCGGCTGGAGGTGCTGGCCGCGCTCGGCAACGCGGTGCTGCTGTTCGCGGTCGCCGGGTTCGTGCTGGTGGAGGCGCTGCGGCGGATCGGCGACCCGCCGGAGGTGCTAGCCGGGCCGATGCTGCTGGTGGCCGCCGGTGGCCTGCTGGTCAACCTAATCGGGTTCGGCCTGCTCCGGGCCGGTGCCCGGGAGAGCCTGAACGTACGCGGCGCCTACCTGGAGGTGCTCGGCGACCTGCTCAGCTCGGTCGGGGTGGTGGCCGCCGCCGTGATCATCCTGCTCACCGGGTGGCGGTACGCCGACCCGCTGCTCGCGGTGGCGGTGGCGCTGTTCATCATCCCGCGCACCGCCTCGCTGGCCCGAGCCGCGCTGCGGGTGCTGGTGCAGGCCGCCCCGAAGCACCTGGCGGTCACCGAGGTCGCGTCGACGCTCGCCGCGGTGCCCGGAGTGTGCGACGTGCACGACCTGCACGTCTGGACCCTCACCTCGGGCATGGACGTGGCCTCCGCCCACCTGACCATCGACCGGGCGGACCGGCTCGACCAGGTGCTCACCGGCGCCCGCACCGCGCTGCGCGAGCGCTACGGCATCGCGCACGCGACGCTGCAGGTGGAGACGGACGCCTGCCCGCCCGCCGAGTGGTAGGACCGAGAGTCTGCGGGAGTCAGTTCCGGGAGGTGTCCGCCGGCGTCGGCTCCGGACCGCCGGCCGGCTCCGGGGCCCCGAACAGGCCGAGCAGGCCGGTCACCCACAGCTGGCGGTGGACGAACCGGCTCGGCTCGGTGACCACCAGCTTGACGCCGCCCACCTCGGCTGCCTGGAACCCGTATACCAGTGCGCTGATGCCGACCGAGTCGATGAAGCTGACCCCTCGAAGGTTCAGGTTGATCTGCGCCGGCCGTCCGCCGTTCATGACGGCGGCCACGGCTTCCCGCACTTCGTGCGCCGTGTCCACGTCGATCTCTCCGCGCGGGCTGATCTCTACTGCTCCTCCGAGGGACTTCGTTGTCATGATCGACAGACTCACGCCTGCACCTCCGCCCACCTGTCGGACTCACCGGTACTGGAGCCGCAACTGAGCGTATGTCGTTGCGGGCTACTTCGCCAACCGATCGCCCAACTTGCCTGGCACACACCCCGTTTACCAGCCGCCGTCGCCGGCACCGGCCATCGTAACTGGCCGTACGTCCGATCCGGTAGCCCTCCGTTGGGGGGTTGGCGTGAGCATCTTCACTGCCCTCGCCGGGAAACCGGCGAACGCCCAGGTCAGCCGCCTTCTAGCCGGCCGGAACCGGACCCGCCCGGGGCCGGCCCGAGCTCCCACCGGACGATCGGGCGGGGCCGGGAGGTCGGCGTGGCCCGCCGGATGGCCGCCACCTCGAAACCCGCCCGCTCGAACATGGTGACCGTGCCGGTGTTCGCCGAACCGGCCGGAACCCGCCCGCCGCCGGTATCGACCGGATAGGCTTCCAGGGTGGCGGCGCCGTGCCGGCGCGCGTGCGCGACGGCCGCGGCCAGCAGGGTAGTGCCGACGCCGTGGCCTCGCTCCGCACGGCAGACCACGAAGCACACGATCGACCACACCGGACGATCGTCCAGCGGGGCGAGCACCGTCGAGTGCACCAGCCGCGGATAGCTCGCTCGCGGCCCCACGCTCACCCAGCCGACCGCCCGGCCATTCCGCAGCGCCACCAGCCCGGGCGCCGGGTCGCCCGCCTCCCCCTGCTCCGCCAGCCCGAGCAGCCAGGCGCGGTTCTGTTCCGCCTCCGCCTTCGACCCGGCGGCGCCGCGCACCCGCCAGAACGCGCACCAGCACCATCGCGGCTCCCCGCCCTCGCCGAACAGGTCGGCCAGGGCGTCGAAGGTCGCCGGAGTCAGCGGCACGATCTCCAGGTCGGTACGCGGGTCGGTGGTCATCGGTCTCCTCCGGGTCGCTGGGCCGGCCAGCCCATTGTCCGGGCCGTTGAGGACAGCTGCTGTCACCGGGGACGGCCTCGCTGGGTGATCCGGCTCGACCTGGCCGCCTCCTGATCGGACGGTTCCGGCAGTCGGGTTCCGGCAGTCGGCGAACTCACCTGATCCGCCGTACTGTGAAGGCCCGTACCAACCGCCAGGGAGTCGGGTGAGGAGGAGTCGCGTCGATGCGGGTTCTGGTGGTCCCCGCGCCACTGCTCGGGTACGCGCAGTCATTGGTGCCACTGGCCTGGGAGCTGCGCACGGCCGGCCACGAGGTGCTGGTGGCCACGGCCGGCGAGGCGGTACGGGTGGCCGAGTCCGGCCTGCCGGTGGTCGACGTGGCCCGCGGCTTCGCGTTGCGCCGCACGATGCGCCGGATGGCGCTGCGCAACCCGGTGCTGGCCACGGCCGAGCGGGCCGGTCGGGCCGGGCCGCGCGGGGTGGTCACGCTGTTCGGCGAGATCAACGACGAGCTGGCCGACGGCGCCGTGGCGGTCGCCGACGAGTGGCTGCCTGAGCTGGTGCTCCACGACGCGCTGGCGCCGGTCGGGGCGCTGGTGGCCGCCCGGCGCGGCGTGCCGGCGGTGCTGTGCGACTCCACTCTGTACGACGGGCACCACCTCAGCTTCGCCGCCACCGGGCACCTCAGCTACGCCTGCGGCCGGCACAGCGTCCCGGAGCCGGCGTCCCCGGCCGCGGTGGTCCGGTTGGCCCCGCCGAGCCTGGTCGGGCCCCGACCCGGCTGGCGGATGCGGTACGTGCCCTACGACAGCGGGGTGGCGCCGGCCGGGTGGCTGGACGAGCCGCCGGAGCGGCCCCGGATCGTGGTGGTCGCCAGCCATCCGGCCGGCTCGGATCCGGCGCTGATGCGCACCGTGGTCCAGGCCGCCCCGCAGCTGGACGCCGAGCTGGTGCTGGTGCGGCCGGACCTCGGCACCGGTCCGCCACTGCCGGGCAACGTGCGGGTGGTGGAGTGGACCCCGCTGAGCCGACTGCTGCCGCGAAGCTCCGGGCTGGTGCACCACGGCGGCGCGGCGACCGTGCTGGCCGGGCTGGTGCACGGGGTTCCGCAGCTGGTCGTACCGGACGCCGGAGAGCGCCGGCACAACGCCGGGCTGGTCTACCGCCGCGGCGTCGGGCTGGTGGGCGCCCGGCGCAACGTGACCCCGACCCTGCTGCGCCGGCTGGTCGGCCAGGAGTCGCTGGCGCTGGCCGCCGCCGAGGTCCGGGCCGAGATGACCAGCGCACCGGACCCGGCGGAGATCGCCGCCAAGCTGGCCGAGCTGGCCGGCACCAGCACGCATTGGTAGCGTTCATGGGCGCGATCCGAGGTGACAGGACGCGGGAGCCGGATGTGAGTGGGAATGCCGGGTCAAACCGCCGGCGCCGTGAGCGCCGCCGGGTCGCCGACGCCGCCGAGGACCAGCCAGCTGACCTGATCGTCATCTCTCCGTTGTCGGACTTCACCTGCGTGGGCTGCGGGGACGAGCCCGGCGGCGGGCTGGTCATGGAAGCGGCCGGGCCGCTCTGCCTGGGCTGCACCGATCTGGACCACCTCACGTACCTCCTGGCCGGCGACGCCGCCCTCACCCGGCGCGCCAGGAAGGCCAGCGGCCTGTCCGCCGTGGTGGTTCGCTTCAGCCGCTCCCGCAAGCGGTACGAGCGGCAGGGCGTTCTGGTCGAGGAGGAGGCACTGGCGCAGGCCGAGCAGCACTGCCTTGCCGACGAGGAGGTACGCGCGAGGCGGCGGGAACGGGACCGGCTGCGCCGCGCCGAGCAGGACGTGGAGTTCCAGGCGCAGCTGGCGGCGGCGGTCGTCCGGCTGTTCCCGGGCTGCCCACCGAGCCGAGCCGAGGCGATCGCCCGGCACACCGGAGCCCGCGGCAGCGGCCGGGTAGGACGGTCCGCCGCCGGGCGATCGCTCGACGACGCGGCGGTGACCCGTGCGGTCGTCGCGTCGGTCCGGCATCAGGAGACCGGCTACGACCGCCTGCTGATGTCCGGCATCGGCCGTAGCGAGGCTCGCGAACAGGTGCGCGACGAGATCGAGCGAACGCTGGACCGCTGGCGCCGATAACCGGCCACGCACCCTCCGATGAGGCGGCGATGTGAGGGTCAGGGCTTGGTGGCGGTGTAGACCAGATACCGCCAGGCATCGCGGTGCCGGTACGTCTCCACGCCGCTGAGCGAGTTGACCACCTTCGCGGTCCGGCCCGACCACCGCCCGACCAGATAGGGCAGCCGACCGAGCAGGTAGAACGCCCGCAACATCGGCAGCATCCGCTCGGTCACGTCGGTCGCGGACTCGACCGCGAAGCCGGCCTTCGCCAGCAGCTTCTCCAGCTCGCCGTGGTAGAGCCTCAGCCAGGCCGGCATCGCGGCCAGGTCGCAGACCAGCTCGATCGCCCGGTTGGAAGCCTCGGGCACCTGTTCGGCCGGGGTGCGCGAATACTCGAACAACACCAGCCGGCCGCCCGGCTTCAGGACTCGCCAGAACTCGCCGAGCACCGCCTCCGGGTCCGCCGCGTGCACCAGCGTCTCCATTGTGTAGACCGCATCGAAGGAACCGGAGACGAACGGCAACCGGTGATAGTCGGCCTGCCCGAACCTCGTCCGGTCGGCCAGTCCGGCCGCGGCGCTGCGCCGGCGGGCGGTGGCCAGGTTGAAGTCGAGAATGTCGATCCCGATGACATCCAGGCCCGGGTCGCGCGCCAGGCTGCGCGCCACCGCCCCCATCCCGCACCCGGCATCCAGCACCCGGGCTCCCGGCCCGACCGCGAGCCGCCCGGCGAGCACCCGCTCCATCCGCCGCATCGCCGCGCCGAACCGCCACATCGACTGGCCGCGCTCGTACCATCCGAAGTGCTTCGTCCCGCCGAGCAGCAACTGGTAGCCGATCCGTGACTCGGTTCGGTCGTAGTAACGCCACACCCGTCGCAGGTTCCTGCCGGCAGCGGGATCCGACACCAGCTCGCTCCGTTCCTACTCGCTCTCCAGGATCGACCCAGACTACGTGGACGTGCCGGCGGCTCAGCCCGACGCGTACAGATCCGGGAGCCCGACCAGCTGGATCCGCTCGTCGCTGGCGGCAGCGGCTCGCAGTTGTTCGTCGAAGCCGGCCCCGCTGTAGCAGGTGAACCTGGTGGCGTCGGTGTCGAACCCCCGCCCGGCCAGCAGCTGGGCCGCCCGGCGGAGCCGGTCCACCTGTGCCAGGGTCATGACCTTGCCCCACTTCGCCTCGCCGAGCGAGAGCACCTGGCGCGGCCGGTCCGGCTGGGCGGGGGCGAACACGACCACGTCAACCTGGATCTGGGTCCGGCCGGTTGGGTCGGTGACCACGCCCGCGCCGACCTCGCCCGGTAGCACACCGAACACCTCGGGCTCGGCGAGCAGTGCCCACCGCCGGCACAGGCTCTCGAAGTGCGGGCCGAGCACCTGCGCGGTGAACCGAGGACGGGCGTCGGACCAGACCGCCTCCGCCCGGCCCGCCTCCAGCCGCCCCCACTGCGGCCGGCCGACGACCTCGTAGAACACGATCAGCGGCTCCGCGATCCGGTACCGCGACCGGCCCGATCGGAACACGTCCTCCTCCCGTACCAGCAGGCCGGTGTCCTCCCACACGTGGAGGTAGTGGGTGAGGTCGGTGGCCTTCCGGCCGACGTGCGTGGCGATGCCGCCCCGGGTGTTGTTGCCGGCGGCGACCGCGGCCAGGACCGAGTGATAGAGGCTGGTTTCGCGCATGCCGGTGACCTCCTCGGCCAGCTGGTAGCGCGCCTCCAGGAACAACGGAGTGCCCGGGTTCAGCACGGTCCGCAGAACCCAGCCGTCGAAGTCGGCCTGATCCCGGGGGTGGTCGTCGTTGACGTACGCCCGGTAGGCGGGGGTTCCGCCCACCACGGCGTGGGTGAGGGCGGCCAGCCGGGGATCGGCAATGCCCCAGTACCGGGCCGCCAGCCGGTAGTCGAACGGCCGCACCACCAGCTCGAGGTTGGCCCGTCCGCGCAATGGCGCGTTGCCGGCGAGCAGCCGACCCATGACCGACAACGCCGAACCACACAGCAGCAGCGACGGCCCGCTGCCCCGAGTTGCACCCCGGTCGATCTCCCGTTGCAGGATCGATGGCAGGGCGGTCGCCACGTCGGTGAGGTACGGGAACTCGTCGACCACGACGACGGCCGACCGCAGCGACGGCGAGGTGTACAGGAAGGTGACGGCCTCGTTCCAGTCGGCGAAGCGCGGCGGCACCGGACTGTCGAGGTGACCGCCGACCGCCTCCGCGAACAGGGCCAACGACTCGCTCGCGGTGGCCTGAGTGGCCCCGAAGTACAGCCCACCCGTGCTGGCCGCCAGCGCCTCGAGAAGGTAGGTCTTACCCTGCCGGCGGCGGCCGGTGACCACGCCGAGCTGTGGCCGCTCGCCTGCCCGCTCGGCGAACCGGGCGAGGTGCTGCCACTCGAAGTCACGATCGAAGATGTAGCCGGGCTTGTCCATCCAGTGCCGCCCTCCGGTACCGAGGAACACGATCCTTAGAATCATATTCCTCGCCTGTACGCGGCGTCGCTGCGGGCTGTCCGAGCAGGTCAGCCAGGGACGACGTTGACCAGCCGGGGTGGTCGGACCACCACCCGGCCGACCGGCCGTCCGGCCAGCGCCTCGCGGACCGCCGCCGAGGCCAGCGCCAGCTCCCGCAGCTCCGCCTCCCCCACCTCAGGCGGCACCTCGATCCGGTCCCACAGCTTGCCCGCGACCTGGACCACACAGGTGACCGAGCGGACCTCCGCCAGCTCCGGGTCGGCCACCGGCCAGCCGGCCAGCGCCACCGTCGGCGGGTGGCCCAGCCGCTGCCACATCTCCTCGGCGGTGTACGGGGCGACCAGGCTCAGCATCACCGCCAACGCCTCGACCGCCTCCCGGACCGCCGGGTCGGCCGGCCCGCAGCCGCCATCCACGGCCCGCCGGACCGTGCTGGCCAGCGACATCAGCCGGGCCACGGCCACATTGAACCGGCGCTCCTCCACGTGAGCGGTGACCTCGGCGACGGTGCGGTGAGTGGTCTCGCGCACCGCCGGGTCCCCGGTGCCGGGGTCCCCACCGGGCGGCGCGGTCACCGCACCGGCCAGCCGAAGCACCCGGTGCAGGAACCGCTGCGCGCCGACCGGCGAGATGTCGGCCCAGTCGATGTCCTCGGCCGGCGGGCCGGCGAACACCAGCGCCAGCCGCACCGCGTCCACCCCGTACGCGTCCAGCTGCTCGGCCAGATCCACCCCGTTGCCCAGGGACTTGCTCATCGACGCCCCCTGGTTGATCACCTGGCCCTGGGTCAGCAGCCGGGTGAACGGCTCGGAGACCTCCACCCACCCCAGGTCGTGCAGCACCTTGGTGATGAACCGGGCGTACAGCAGGTGCCCGGTGGCGTGCTCGGCGCCGCCGACGTACTGGTCCACTGGCAGCCACCGCCGCACCTCGGCCGGGTCGAACGGCCCGCCGGCGTACTCCGGCGAGCAGTAGCGCAGGAAGTACCACGAGGAGTCCACAAAGGTGTCCATGGTGTCGGTGTCCCGCCGGGCCGGGCCGCCGCACCGGGGACAGTCCACGGAGACCCACTCCTTCGCCGCCGCCAGCGGCGAGACCCCGCGTGGCGCCAGGTCCGAACCGCGCAGGTCCGGCAGCTCCACCGGCAGGGCATCATCCAACACGGCCACCTCGCCACACTGCCCGCAGTGGACAATCGGGATCGGGCAGCCCCAGTACCGCTGGCGCGAGATCAGCCAGTCCCGCAGCCGGTAGCGGACCCCCGGCCGGCCGCCAGCGGGCGTAGCGCCAGCGGGCGTAGCGCCAGCGGAGCCCGCCCCGGCGGTCCGGGTGACCGGCAGGCCGTGCCCGGTAGCGAACTGCTCGTCCCGCGGGTCATGACCGGGCACCCCCATCACCGCGCCGGTGCCGTAGTCGGCCAGCACGTAGTCGGCGGCGTACACCGGAACCGGCCGGCCGGTGGCTGGGTTGGTCGCGTACCCGCCCAGGAACACCCCGGTCTTGGCCAGGTCGGTGGACAGCCGCTCGATCTCGGTGCGCCGCCGGGTCTGCTCCCGGTACGCGGTCAGCGCCGCGGCTTGCTCCGGCGCGCAGATCTCGTCCGCCAGCGCCGCCTCCGGCGCGACCGCCAGGAAGGTGGCGTCCGGCAGGGTGTCCGGCCGGGTGGTGAACACGGTGACCGGCTCCGCCCGCCCCGTCACCTGCCCCGTCACCGGAAAGTCCACAAAGGCGCCCTCGGACCGGCCGATCCAGTTGCGTTGCATGGTCAGCACCGACTCCGGCCAGCCGCCGGCCAGCCCGGCCAGGTCGTCCAGCAGCCGCTGCGCGTACGCGGTGATCCGGAAGAACCACTGGGTCAGCTCCCGCCGGGTGACCTGAGCGCCGCAGCGCTCGCAGCGGCCACCGACCACCTGCTCGTTGGCCAGCACGGTCTGGTCGCCGGGGCACCAGTTCACCCAGGATGCCTTCCGGTAGGCCAGCCCGCGCTCGTACAGGCGCAGGAACAGCCACTGGGTCCACCGGTAGAACTCGGGGTCGCAGGTGTGCAGCCGGCGGGACCAGTCGACGCTGACCGCGTACCGTCGCAGCGAGGCGGCCTGGGTCGCGATGTTCGCGTAGGTCCACTGCGCCGGGTGGCTGCCGCCGCGGATCGCCGCGTTCTCGGCCGGCAGGCCGAACGCATCCCACCCGACCGGGTGCAGCACCTGGTAGCCACGCTGGAACCAGTACCGGGCCAGCAGGTCGCCGAAGACCAGCGCCTCGGCGTTGCCCATGTGCAGGTCGCCGGACGGGTACGAGAACATGTCCAGCAGGAAGCGGCGCTCCCGCCCCCCGCCGGCCCGCCGGTCGGCGCGGAACGGGTCCAGCTCCTGCCAGACCGGCAGCCACCTCGCTTCGATGGCGCGGTGATCGTACGGGCGCATGACGGTGCTCCTCGGCGTCGGGTCCGGACATGAACAGACCCCCCGGGCAACCGAGGGGTCAGCCGCGCCGACGCGGTGTGTCGAACACCCGCTGCAGGTCAGCGCGGCCGGGCAAGGAGCAGTGCCGTCCGCATGTTCACAGCGTAGCAACGGTTCCGCGGTTAGGCTACCCTCTTACCCGGAGGTGGTGCGGATGCCAGGAGCCGCCCGCCGCCCGAGGTGGATCGCGATCGCCGGAGTGCTGGCCGGGCTTGCCGGGCTGGTGGCGGGGCCGGTCGCCGCACCCGCCGCGTCGGCCGCGCCCGCCGCGTCCGCCGCCGCACCCGCCCGCGCCGACCAGATCCGGGACGCCCAGTGGCATGTGGACTATCTGGACCTGGCCACCGCCCACACCGTCACCCGGGGCGAGGGCGTGACCGTCGCGCTGATCGACTCCGGTGTGGACGCCACCCACCCGGACCTGCGGGACAACCTGCTGCCCGGGGTCGACCTGGTGGACCCGGACAACCCAGACGCGTGGACCCCCGAGGAGCACGGCACGCTGGTCGCCGGGGTGCTGGCCGGGCACGGGCACGGGCCCGGCGGCGGCGACGGGGTGATCGGGGTGGCGCCCGCGGCGCTGGTGCTGCCGGTCCGGGTGTCCACCGGCGAGGACGACCAGCCCGGCGGCGGCAGCGTGGCCGAGGGCGTGCGGCAGGCGGTCGCCGGTGGCGCGACCGTCATCAGCGTCTCGCTCTCCTCCGAGCGCTCGGAGGTCGACGAGCGGGCGATCGAGGCCGCCCGGCGGGCGGACGTGGTGGTAGTCGCGGCGGCCGGCAACCGCCCGGACGCGGAGGGGGTCACCTTCCCGGCCGCCCTGCCCGCGGTGCTGGCGGTCGGCGGGGTGGACCGGGACGGTGACCTGGCCGGGTTCTCGGTGACCGGACCGGAGATCGCGCTCACCGCCCCCGGCGACGAGCTGGTCACCACCGCCCCCGGCGACGAATACCTCGTGGCCAGCGGCACCAGCCTGGCCGCGCCGGTGGTGGCCGGCACCGCCGCGCTGGTCCGGGCCGCCCATCCGGAGCTGACCGCCGACCAGGTGATCCACCGGCTGGTCGCCACCGCCACCGATGCGGGGCCACCCGGTCGGGACGACCAGTACGGGCACGGCGTGCTCGACCCGGTGGCGGCGCTGGCTGCCGACCTGCCCGGGATGTCACCGGTGCCGGACGAGCCGGACCAGACTCGGCAGGCGCAGTGGCACCTGGAGCTGCTGGACTTGTCGGCCGCGCACGCGGTGACCCGGGGCGAGGGGGTGACCGTCGGGCTGGTCGGTGCCGGGGTCGACGGCGGCCACCCGGACCTGCACCGCAACCTGCTGCCCGGCACCGACCTGGTCGAGCCGGAGCGCCCGGACGCGTGGACCCCGACCGCCAGCGGTACCGCGGTGGCTGGTCTGGTGGCCGGCCACGGCAACCGGCTCACCGACCAGGAGCCCGGCAACCGGGGCGTGCTCGGGGTGGCACCGGCCTCGACCCTGCTGCCGGTCCGGGTGACCGGCCCGGACCTGACCGACCGGGAGGCGGTCGACCTGGCCGCCGAGGGGATCGAGTGGGCGGTGGCGAACGGGGCAACGGTCGTCTGCTACACCGCCGGGCGGGCCTCCCGGGACGTGTTCGCCGAGGCGGTCGCGGCGGCCCAGGCGGCGGATGTCGTGATCGTGGCCGCGGCCGGCGACCAGCCCGGGCCGGACGAGGTGTGGTTCCCGGCGGCCAACCCGGCGGTGGTCGCCGCGACCGCGGTCGACCGGGACGGCCGGCTGGTCGAGGACGCGGTCACCGGCCCCGAGATCGCGCTCGCGGCGCCCGCCGCCGACCTGCTGACCACCGCCCCGGAGGGCGGCTACCAGGAGCGGACCGGCAGCGCGCTGGCGGCGGCGGTGATCGCCGGGGCGGCGGCGCTGGTCCGGGCCGCCCACCCGGAGCTGACCGCCGACCAGGTGATCCACCGGCTGGTCGCCACCGCCAGCGACGCGGGCCCACCCGGCCGGGACGACCAGTTCGGGCACGGCGTGCTGGACCTGGTGGCCGCGCTGACCGCGGACGTGCCGCCGCCGGCGCCCGCCACCCCGTCCACCCTGCCCACCTCACCCGGTGGCGATGCCGCCCCGCCGCCGGACGAGCGGGATCTCAGCCGACCGGTGATCGTGGTGCTGGTGGTCGCGGCCGCGGCGGCGCTGGCCGGCACCGCCGTGCTGGTCGTGCGCCGTGCCTGATCCCGCCGATCTTGGAGTCGTGGTGGCGGACATAGTCCTCTATATCCGACATGTTGTCCACCACAAGTCCAAGATCGGCGGTTAGGGGGCGGTGATCGTGGCGGCGACGGTGGCGGTCGGCGCGATCCCGAGCCGCACCTGCGATCCGGGGCACGCGAGCACCGCGTCCTGCCGCGGGCCGTCGAACCGCACCCGCGTACCGTCCTGCTCCTGGCTGGCCCGCGGGAAGGCCGCTGCATACCACTGCCGGACGGTGTCGCACAGCGCCGGCCCGCCGCCCCGGTCGACCAGCGCCAGGCCGACCGCCGTGGCGTCACCGTTGGTCCACACCGCCAGCTCGCCACCGTCCCATGCGGACACGCGCTGCCGGGGCTGGTCCAGGCTCGCGGACACCTCCCCGCCCGGGGCGGTCAGCAGCCACTCCAGCTCGGCCGCGCCGAAGCTGCTGGTGCGCGCGTGCTCCCACGGCCCGCCCGGGTCGGCCAGCGTCGCCGGCCGCCGCGGCTGCTCGCCGTGCCGCTCCGGAAACAGCACCGCCGCGGTGCTGGCCGGCGGGTCGCGGTAACCCGCCTCCACCTCGTCCCAGCCGCCGGCGAGCCACCGCCGGCAGGTGTAGCGGAGCCCCTCGCGGTACGGGAACTGCAGCTCGGCCAGCAGGTACGGGCTGTAGCCGGCGAGTGCTCCCTGCCCGGCTCGCAACCGCAGATCCCCGCGCAGCACCGCCTGCTGGGCTGGCGTGAGCACGGCCGTGGCGTAGTGCAGCATCGTGGTGGTGGCGCTGCCTTCGACCAGCGCGGCCGAGGCGAGCCGGGCGTCGGTGGACTCGTCCCCGTCCCGGCTGTCAGACGGCCGGCCCAGGTGCTGGAACGACAGCGCGTGCTCCAGCTCGTGGGCGAGCACCACCCGCTCCAGCGGGCGTAACCGGTCCGGGTCGTCGTCGGCGGCGCGGACCCCGATCACGCCCTGCTCGCCGAGGTGGTAGCCATTGACCTGTTCGGCGAACGCGTCGACCCGCAGCGACCCGAGGTCGGTGCCGGGCTGGATCGCGCCGAGTCCGGTGAGCGCCCGGGTGTCGAGATCGACCTGCGCGGGCTCCGCCCGACCGCGGAACGAGCGCGCCACCCGGGCGGTCATCTCGGCGTCCGGCAGCAGCTGAATATCGGGCGACTCGACCAGCTCCCGCCTGCGCAGCGCCTCGGTATGGGCGGTCACCGCGGCCAGGCTCGCCGGCTCGGCGAGGGCCGGCGGTGCGGTTCCGGGATCGGCGCACGCCTGCAGCAGCGGATCGTCGCCGATCAGGAGGCTGCCCAGCCCACCCAGCCGCTCCCGCAGCAGGGCCTCCGCCGGGTCGGTCAGCGGCGGCTGGCCCACGCCGGTGGGCGGCGACGCCGGGGGCGGCGTCGGCGCCGTCCAAGGCGCCGGCACCAGCAGTACGCCCACCAGCCCGACGGTCAGGACTGCAGCGGCCAGCGACACAGGTCCTCGTCTCCAGGGTCTCCGGGCGGTCGCCACCTCAGCCTCCAGCCTCGCTGGCTCGGTCCGACCACGGTAGCTCCCGAGCTCGCCGGGGGCCGGGCGCGCTGGCACCGATCAGGTACCTTGCTGGGGACCGTGGCGGCGGGCGAGCGCGACCCGTCCCCGGCGGCGCGCCACCCGCCCCTCGTCCGAAGGAGACACCCCCGATGAGCTGGACGTTCAACCCTCCTCCCGGCTGGCCGCCGCAGCCGGAGGGGTGGGTGCCGCCACCGGGGTGGGCGCCGGACCCGAGCTGGCCGCCAGCACCGGCTGGCTGGCAGTTCTGGGTCCCGGTGGGCAGCAGCGCAGTAGCCGCCGGCGGCGGCGCCCCGCCGCCTAGGTCGTCCGCTTCCACCCAGGTGGCGCAGTATGCGCCGACCCAGGTCGGCCCGTTCGCGCCGGCCCCGGCCGGCGGTGGAGCGCCACCCCACGCCGGCGGTGGAGCGCCACCCCACGCCGGCGGTGGAGCGCCACCCCACGCTGGTGGTGGAGCGCCACCCCACGCCGCCCAGCCGGCGCCCGCGGCGGCCGGCACCCGGCCGTGGTTCACCCGGTGGTGGGCGATCGCCGGCCTGATCGCCCTGCTGGTGATCGGCTCCGCCGTGGGGTTCGGCGGGACCCGGGTGGCCCTCGAGCTCACATCGGGCGACGACTCGTCAACGACCAACGGAGCCGGCGAACCGGACGGCAGCCGGGGTAGCCGGGATGATCCGGGCATCGCCGCCCCGACGACGCCGGTCGCCAGCGGATCACCGGAGGCCACTGGGCCGCCCCGGCTCGCCCTGCCCACGATCTCGCCACCGTCGGTCGAGGGCGCGGCCGGCCAGCTGTGCGCGGACGTGGCACTCATCATGATCACGGTGGTCACCGCCACCGCCGAGGCCGAGGACTTCGAGGCGTACCTGGACTCGGTCGTCGAGGCCCGGCACACCGCCGCCGGCGAGCTGCGGAGGCTCGCCGAGGACGCGGACACCGGGTCGGACCGGGCCGCGCTGGAGGTGTTCGCCGGCGAGGTCGACGCGTCGGCGCAGATGGTCGAGGACGACCCGAGCGATCAGACCACCTTCGAGGACTCCTTCGACCGCGTGTCGGACGCGTACCAGACGTTCACGGACGACAACTGCTAACACCGGAGACAGGCACGCAGATGAGCTGGACCTTCAACCCACCCCCCGGCTGGCCGGCGCAGCCGGAGGGGTGGCAGCCCCCGCCCGGATGGGCGCCCGATCCAAGCTGGCCGCCGGCGCCGCCGGACTGGCAGTTCTGGGTGCCCGCCGGGCCGGCGGTCCCCGCTGCGCCGGACCCGCCGCCTGCCCGGGACCCGGTGGCGGCGGCTCCGCCACCAAGCACCTACCCGGCAAGCACCTACCCGGCCGGGAGCTACCCGGCCGGGAGCTACCCGGCCGCCGGTGGAGCCGCCCCGCCGTACCCGACCAGCTCCGCACCCACGCCGCTGTCGTCCGCACCGCCGGCGGGCGAGCCGGGGCGGCGGCCCTGGCAGCAGCAGTGGTGGGCCGCCGGCGGAGCCGCGCTGGCGGTGCTGCTGGTCGGCTGCCTGGGTGGCGCGGCCGCGGCGCTAGTGACCAACCAGGACGAACCCACCGCGCCACCCTCCACGGCTCCCCCGGAGCCCACGGGCAGCCCGACTCCGGGGTCTGCCACCCCGGTGCCGGCGCCGTCCGGGTCCGGGCTGGCCGCCGGCCAGGAGCGCACCGGTGAGGGTCCGGCCATCGTCGAGCTGGACCTGCCGGAGGGCGCGGTGCGTACGATGACCGTCACGTTCACCGGCACCGAGTCCTACGAGATGTCTCTTGTAGACGGAGACGGGGAGGTTGTCGGGTTCCTGGGCACCGGATCCGGCGACTACACCGGCACCCACCTGCTCGGCGAGGGGTTCTTGACCACCGAGACGCCCGCGGCGCTGGATATCGTGCAGGCCGACGGCGGATCGTGGGCGGTCCAGGTGCAGGACATCGCCGACGCACCGGTCTGGCCCGCGCAGAGCACCGGCACCGGCAACACGGTGCTCCAGATCGACCAGAACGCGGTCGCCGAACCGGTCGCCGTCACCGGTACCCACGACGGCGAAGCGAACTTCATCGTCTGGGCGTACTCCGTAGAGGACTTCGGGGACGTCCTGCTGTTCAACGAGATCGACCAGTTCTCCGGAGCCGCGCAGGAGAAGCTGGCCGGTAACGTGTCCATCATGGAGATCCAGGCTGACGGCGCCTGGACCGTACGCCCCGATTGACCCCGGCTGGGCCGGTCCGCGGAGCGGCCGGGGGACGGCGGCGGGAGGCTCGACCCGCCCGCCGCCGTCCCGGCAAGGAGGAGCCTACGAGCCCTTGTTCTTGCGCTTGTTCTTCTTGGAGAACTTGTCGACGGCGGACTTCGCCGCATCCTCCCCCTTGTCGACCGCTCCTCGCAAGCGTCCACCGGTGGCGGAGTCGGCCCGATCGGCCGCGTTACCGATCTGGTCCTTCACCTTGTCGGCGCCACCCGCCTTGTCTATGGCCTTGTCCGCCATGTCGCCAATCCGGTCTCCGATCGCCATTCCTGTCAGCCCCTCTCTGACACTCCCGGTCCCCCCGGGCTTCCTCATCCGACGCTAGCGGCCGGGGCCGGTCCGCGCAGCGGTTTGGCCAGCCCGGTCCCGCCTCCGTCGCCTCGGGGGCGCGGCTGAGCTACCACGCCGGCGCCGCAGTCGGCTCCGGCGCGACCGCCGCCTCGTCCGGGGCCGCCTCGTCCGGGGCCGCCGGCGCCAGCCCGCGGCGAGCGAGCAGCGGCCCGATCTCCGGATCCCGCCCCCGGAACTCCCGGAACGCCGCCATCGGGTCGACGCTGCCGCCTCGCGACAGCAGCCGGCGGCGGAACCAGTCGCCGTTCTCGCGGCGCAGCCCACCGTTGCTCCGGAACCACTCCACGGTGTCCGCGTCCAGCACCTCGCTCCAGATGTACGAGTAGTAGCCGGCGCTGTAGGGCTCGGTGCTGAAGATGTGTGCGAAGTAGGTGGTCCGGTACCGCGGCGGCACGGCCGGCACCGCGGCTCCCGCCGCCACCAGCGCCTCGGCCTCGAACCGCTCCACATCGGAGATCGAAGCAGCCTCGCAGGCCGACAGCCGGTGCCAGGCCAGGTCGAGCAGCGCCGCCGCCAGGTACTCGGTCGTCTCGAAGCCGGCGTTGAACCGGTTGACCGCCCGCAGCCGCTCCACCAGCTCCGGCGGGATCGGCTCGCCGGTGTCGTGGTGCCGGGCGTAGTTCGCCAGCACCTCCGGCCACAGCATCCACACCTCGTTGAACTGGGACGGATACTCGACGAAGTCCCGCGGCACGCTGGTGCCCGAGAAGCGCGGATAGCGTACGTCCGAGAACAGCGTGTGCAGAGCGTGCCCGAACTCGTGGAACAGCGTCCTGACCTCGTCCACGGTCAGCAGCGCCGGCGCGCCGGCCGGTGGGCGGTTGATGTTCATGTTCACCACCGCCACCGGCCTGGTCTCCAGCAGCCGCGACTGCTGCACGAAGGTGCTCTGCCAGGCGCCGCCCCGCTTCGAGTCCCGGGTGAACAGGTCGGCCAGGAACAGCCCCAGCGGCGAGCCGTCGGCATCGAAGACCTCGAAGACTCGTACCGTCGGGTGATAGGTGGGCAGGTCCTTGCGCTCGGTCAACCGCAGCCCGTAGAGCTGGTTGGCGGCGAAGAAGACGCCGTCGGCAAGCACCTGGTCCAGCGGGAGGTACGGTCGCAGCGCCGCCGAGTCTACTTCGTACTTCTGCTTGCGCACCCGCTCGGTGTAGTGGGCCCAGTCCCACGGCTGCAGCTCGAACAGCTCGCCATCATCCTGGATGGACCTCTGCAGCTCGGCGGCTTCGAGCGCGGCGTTGGCCACCGCGGGCGGGGTGATCCGGGCCAGCATGCTCTCGACCGCCGCCACCGACCCGGCGGTCCGGTCCGCGATCTGGTAGGCGGCGTGGCTCGGATAGCCGAGCAGCGCGGCGCGCTCGGCCCGGAGCGTGACGATCCGGCGGACCAGCTCCCGGGTGTCGTGGGCGTTGCCCCGCGCACCGCGGCTGACCGACGCCCGGTGGATGCGCTCCCGCAGGTCCCGGTCCCGCAGCGACGCGAGCGGCGGCTGCGCCGTCGGCCGGATCAGGGTCAGCACGTGCTCGCCGGTGCCCCGTTCCCGCCCGGCCTCGGCCGCCGCCCCGACCGCGTCGCCGGCCAGGCCGGTCAGCCGGGCCGGCTCGTCCACCGCCACCGCGAGCTCGTTGGTGTCGGCCAGCAACCGGGCCGCGAAGCTGGCTCGCAGGGTCGACAGCTCCTGGTTGAGCTCCCGCAGCCGCTCCTGGTCCGGCCCGGACAGCAGCACACCGGCCCGGACGAAGTCGGTGTGACAGCGCTCCAGCAGCCAGTGCGACTCGGGGTCCAGGTCGAGCTGGTCCCGGGTCTGATAGAGCCGCCGGACCCGCTCGTACAGCCGGGCGTCCAGGAAGATCGCGTCGTGGTGGGCGGCGAGCTTCGGGGCTACCTCCTGCTCGATCTGCTGCAGAGTCGGGTTGGTGTCGGCGCTCGTGATGTTGTCGAACACCGACTGGACCCGCCGCAGCAGCACACCGGAGCGCTCCAGGGCGACCAGCGTGTTGTCGAAGGTCGGTGGTTCCGGGTTGGTGGCGATCGCCTCGACCTCGTCGCGCTGCTCGCGGATGCCCCGCTCCAGCGCCGGCAGGTAGTGCTCGTCTGCGATCCGATCGAACGGCGGAAGCTGGTAGGGCAGGTCACTGGGGCGATCGAAGGGGTTCGGGTCAGACGACGTCACTGTCGGTCCTCCGGACGCTAGCGGGATGATAGCGGGACGCTATCATCGGTGGCATGGTAACCGAGGAACCAGGCCCTGGGCCAGAGCCAGGGCCAGGGCCGGCCGAGAAGCTGGCGGCGCTGCTGGAGAGTGCACCACCCGAGATCCGCCGCGAGATCACGGCCTGGCTGCTGTGCCAGCCGCGGGCGGCCGACCTGGTAGCCAGCGGCCCCTGGCTCCCGCCGCACCTGAACGTGGTGCCGCGGTCGCCGGCCGAGGTCGCCGCCCGGGTCCGGCAGCTGGCTGCCGGCATGCCCGCCAGCGCCGACAGCCAGATGGTGACGCTGCGGCTGCCGGCCTCCCGGCACGCCGCGCTGCGGGCCTGGTGCGCCGAGCACGGGTTCAGCATGGCGGCGGTGGTGCGCGGGCTGGTCGAGCGGTTCCTGGAG
Source organism: Micromonosporaceae bacterium (assembly GCA_009377645.1). Lineage (GTDB taxonomy): Bacteria > Actinomycetota > Actinomycetes > Mycobacteriales > Micromonosporaceae > Natronosporangium. The sequence continues at coordinate 33,902 of WHTQ01000018.1, forward strand.
GAGCAGGCCGGCCCTCAACCCGGTTGATCGTGGAGTTTCGTCGGCGGGTCGCGCCGGAACTCCATGGTCAACGTGACCTGAGGAGACCGATCTCGGCGGACAGGCCGGCCGCCGCCTCGGGTGTGACCAGCCCGAACCGGGCGAAGGCCTGGAGCGCCACCACGGCGGCGGCGAGCACGGTGTCGGCGGGGGTGGTGAGGCCCCGGTCCTGGAGCCGCTCGGCGGTGGCGAGCAGGGCCAGGACGGTGCGGGCGGCCGGGGTGGACAGGTCGCCGGTGGCGAGCAGGTGGTCGATCAGCGCCCGGACCGCCGGGAAGGTCGGGGTGGCGGCCAGGCGCACCACCTGCGGGTCGTGGTCGCTGACCCCGAACCGGCCGTACCCGGGCGGCTGGCCGGCCGCGTCCGCCGGCCAGTCCACATTGATCTTCGCGGAGTGGACGTCCACGACGACGGCGCGCAGGGACGGGCTGGTCCAGAGGTGGTCCAGGGTCTGGGCCTGGCCCTGGAAGCCGAACGAGTACGTGGCGGCCGGGGCGCCGGCCAGCAGCGCGTCGTGGAGGTTGGTCAGCGGCGACTCGTAGAGCTGGCGGAGCTGGTCGCTGGGGCCGACGCCGATGCCCGGGATCGGGGTGCCCGGCGGGTACGGGTCGTCCGGGCGCGGGAACACGTTCAGGTCGCCGCCGACCAGGATCCGGGCGTCCGGCTCAGCCGCCAGCAGCGCGTCCGCGATCCGGGCATTGTAGACCGCCTGTTCGGTGCGTTGCCGGACCCGGTTGTCCGGCCCGGAGCTGAGATGGTTGTCGACCAGGTAGAGGTCGGTCCAGGTGGAGGTGCCGATGCCGGCCCGCCAGACCCGGAACTGCGCGACCTGGGCCGGGCGGCTGAACACGTTCAACCCGTCGCAGGCGGTCGGACCGGAACCGGCGCAGGTCTCGGCGACGTCGTCGGGCAGCGCCGCGTTCAGCGACTTCGGGTTGGACACGTCGGCGTTGAACGGCAGTGGGGTGCCGGGGTAGTCGACCTGCGGGTCGGAGCCGAGCACCGGGTGGGCCGGGTCGGCCGCGGGCAGCACCACCCGGTCGGTGCGGTAGAGGTAGCCGGTGGTGATGCCGCGCAGGTCGCCGCTGTCCAGGTCGGCGGCCACGTCGTACGCCGGGCCGCCCTGCTCGGCGATCACCAGCGCCAGCTCGTGCAGGCTGTCCGGACGGCCGTCCGTACCGGTGTTGCCGGCCCCCGGGTTGGTCAGGTCGCAGTCGAGCCGGTCGGCACCGAGCCCGGGCCCGGTCTCCGGGGTCCACTGCGGAGAGACCCGACACACGTCCTGCGCCTCGGTCTCCTGGGCCAGCAGGATGTCCGGGCTGTGCAGGTCGAGCCGGATCTGCTGCGCCATCCGCTGCAACCGGGCCTGGTGCTCGGCGTCGCTGCCGGGCACGAAGTCGAACGGCGGGGTGACACTCTCGCCGTCGGCGAAGCAGCCCGGGTTGCCGGCGAAGTCGCAGCCGGAGCTCGGGCTGTCCCGGAAGTCGTAGAGGTTCTCCACGTTGTAGGTGGCGATCGACAGCTCCCGCTCCCGGTCGGCCGCCGGCACCGGAGCGTTGCCGGCCGGGTCCGGGCCGCCGGTGTCCAGCGCGAGCTGGTCGACCACGTTGACGGTGTACTTGCCGAAGGACAGGTAGACGCCGCCGCGGTTGGTGGCGGTGATGGTGTCGAACGTCTTGGCCGGGGCCAGGACGGCGTCCGGGTCACCGGTGGTGCCCTTGACCCCGAAGCTGCCGAGCACGAACCGGTAGCCGTTGCCGTCGTCGAACCCGGTCTGCGGCTGGTTGTCGAGCGGGTGCACGTCCCGGAACACCCGCCGGGCGTACGGGTCGGGACGGGTGGCCACCGGGTGGTCGCCGCGGATCGCCCACACCTCGGCGTCGGTGCCGGCGAACACGTCCCGGCCACCGACCACCAGGCTGCCGGCCGGGACGGCGAGCTGCATGCCGAGCTGGCGCCGGTGGTAGCGCAGCGAGTCCCCGGCGTCGTCGGGCGGGTCGATCTCGGCGACCGCGACCGTGTCCTCAATGTCCAGTCCGGTGTCGGTGACCTCCCACACGAAGCTGGACGAGCCGCTGAACTGGGTCATCCCGAAGAACTGGCCGACCTGCCCGCGCAGCACGATCTCGTCCCCGACCGTGACCGGCCAGTCGTTGCCGACCTGCTCCCGGGCCGGCCCCTCGGCCTCGGTGCGCAGCGTGGTGAAGTCGCCGTTGAACACGAAGCTGCCGTCCGAGGAGCGCGGGTCGCCGTCGGTGCGGTCCGCCCGCTCCTGCAGGAAGAAGCCCCGGTTTCCGTTGCCCTCCCGGGTGAGCTGGGTGACCACCGCCCGGACCGCCACCCGCTGCCCCAGCAGCGGGGACGTGAAGTCGGTCTGGCCGTCGGCGATCGCGCCCTGCGCCGCGCCGACCGGCACCAGCGGCAGCACCTCGATCGCGGCGGTGCAGGTCCCTTCCTCCCCGCCCGTGGCGGTGGCGGTGACCGTGGCCTGGTAGCTGCCGGCGGTGACGTCGTCGCTGATCGCGAGGGTGCCGGTGGCGGTGCCGCCGGGGCCGGGCGCGGGCACCACGTCGATGACCGCGATCGTGCCCTCGGCGGGGACCGGGTTGACCGCCACCGCCAGGCCGGTGACGGTGGCGCCGGCGGCGGTCGCGGTCAGGTCCCGATGCGCCGGGTAGGTCTCGGTGGTGCTCACATCGAACCCGGGCACCGGCGAGGTCGGGCAGGTCACCGTCACCGGCGGTTCGCCGGGATCGCCGCCGTCGCACGGGGTCGCCGGGGTGGCGGTGTTGCGCGGAGTGGGCGGGTTGGCGGTGCCGAAGTCCGCCGGGTTGTCGTCGGTGTCGCGGCAACCGCCGTCCAGCCGCACCGCCGCCACCGGGTTGGACAGGGTCGGCGCCGGGCCGCTCCCCTCGAAGCAGCTCGCCCCGCTGCCGTACCCCACGAAGTCGACCGCCGCCCCGGCCGGGCAGGTGCCGGTCAGCGGGGTGGTGGTGGCCACCAACGCGACCTTGCCGCTGCCGGCCGCCATGGCGGTGCTCCCGGTCGCGTCCGGCTCCGGCAGCGGCTGGCTGCCACCGGCCCCGGCGGCCTGCCGCACCAGGAAGTGCTGGCCCGGCGCCAGGCTGCCGGACAGCGGCGTCACCAGCCAGGTCGAGCCGGCCGCGGACGCGTACTGCACACTCCACCCGTCCAGCGACACTGGCAGAGAACCAGAGTGGAACAGCTCCACGAAGTCGTGGGTGTAGAGCGCACCGCTGTTGCCGCCACCCCCGTACACCTGGCTGACCACTACCGCGGGTGGCGACTCCTGGGCGGCCGCGGGGGGCACCGCCACCAGGCTCAGCAGCAGCGCGGCGGCGCTGGCCGGGGCGAGCAGTACGCGGGCGGTGGCGAGACGTGTGGACACAGCGAACTCCCGTGGCTAGGCCGCCCCCGTGCGACACTCCCACGATAGGGCGCCCGGCCGACGCCGCCCAGCATCGCCCGGATGAACCCTCCGTTAACCTCGTCCAGGTGCGACTGCTGCTTCTCCACGCGTTCCCGTTGGACGGGCGGATGTGGCTGGGGCAGCTCTTCGACCCGGCCGCCGATCCGGGGGTGGTGGCGCAGGCCCGGGCACTGGCGCTCGCGCAGCGGCCAGGCGACCTGGCCCGGGCCATCACTGCCTTTCACAGCCGACCGGACCTGACCAGGGTGGTGGAGAGCTGGGACAAGCCACTGACCGTCGTGGTCGGTGACCGGGACGGCGTCACCGCAGACCCGGTCGAGAAGGCGGCGGCGCTGGCCGCCCTCAGTCCCCGGGGGCGGCTGCAGGTGGTGCCGGGCGCCGGCCACTTCCCCAACCTGCAGCGCTCAGCCGAGTTCAACGCGATCCTCACCCGCACGATCCAGGCCTGCCGATGACCGACCGGTACGGTCAGGGCGCCAGGCGCCGGACACCGGCCCAGCCTTGCACACGGGGGCTGTGTGCACGTATTATGTGTGCATGAACCTTACTCTGTCCGTGGCCGATGACGTGGTGGAGCGTGCCAGGGCGGCAGCACGCCAGCAGGGCACGAGCCTCAACGCCCTGGTCCGGCGCTACCTGGAGAGCCTCGCCGGGGGCGGGCGCGGGGAGGACCTGGCTGGCCAGTTCGACGCGCTATGGCGGGAGCGCTCTGGCCGTTCCGGTGGATGGCGCTTCAACCGGGATGAGCTGTATGAGGACCGGCTCGGTCCTGGACGCCAGTAGTGGACGGACGCACGTTCATCGACACCAATGTCTTCATCTACGCGGAAGACGAGGACCAAGTGGACAAGCGCCCAGTGGCCCGGGAGTTGATCCAGCAGCTAGCCCGGGAAGAGCGAGGTGTGGTGTCCACGCAAGTGCTCATGGAGTACGTGGCGGCGGCCCGGCGGCGGCTCAGGCTATCGCTGGCGCAGTGCCGCCAGTCGGTCCTGCTCATGTGCCGGTTCGAGGTTGTGCTGATCAGACCTGAGCAGGTGCTGGGGGCGCTCGACCTAGCCGGCACCTACTCATTGTCCCACTGGGACTCGTTGATCCTGAAGAGCGCCGCTGCGTCCGGCTGCCGGGTGCTCATCACCGAGGACCTGCAGCATGGGCAGACCATCGAGGGCGTTACCGTCCACAACCCGTTCGCATGAGATCACGGGCCGGGAGGGGGTTCGTCCAGCGACGCGAGCAGGCGCCGGAGCTCGGCGGCGAGCGCCTCCGGCACCTCGCCATCCTCCTGTAGCTCCTCGACCTCTTCCTGCAGGTCCTCGGCCTTCTCGCGGAGCTTCTCGGTTTGTCCTTCGGCGTTCTCGTTCGGTTTCTCAAGCTCCTTGACCAGGTCACGGAGCCTGTCCCGCAGCTTCTGGGCAGCGTCCTGGTCGAGCGTCCCGGCACCGCTGGCATCGCCGATCGCCTGGTCGATCTCGGCAACCACCGCACGTGGGTCGGCGGATGACGGCGCGGTGGCGGACGGCGGTCCGGTCGGGCCGAGTGATCCAGATCCGTCGGCGGGACCCGGGCCGCCGGTGGGCGGCGGGGCGTCGCGCGGCAGGGCGACCGCCAGGACCACCAGCCCGAGCACTACGGCGGCCACCGCGATGCCGGCCAGCAACAGCCGCCGGCCACCCCGAGGGGTCCCCAGTGTGGCCGGCCGGCGTCGGTTAACCCTGGTGGGTGACACCGGCCGGGCCGCCGTGCCCACCGCCCGCGGCAGCGGGGCGGCCACCGTCGGCGGCTCGGCCGGGATGTTGGCGGCCGGGTCCGGCATGCCGGCCTGCCCGACGAGCACGGCGGCCACCCGCCGGGCGAGCGGGCGGTCCGCCGGGTCCGGCGACAGGCAGGCGCGCAGCAGCTGCTCCGCCTCCGGCGGCAGGGCCGGCAGCATCACCACTGGGGCGTCGCCGCCGGCCCGGTGGGCCACCGCCTCTGCCCAGCTGCCCAGGGTCGCCGGCGGGGCACCGGTCAGCGACTCGTAGAGCAGTACGCCGAGCGAGTAGAGGTCGCTGGCCGGCTGTGCGGGTGCCCATTCCAGCCGCTCCGGCGCGGTGTAGCTCGGCGTGCCGACCAGTGCATCCTGGTCGATCGCCCCGACCAGCGCCGCGGTGCCGAAGTCGAGCACCTTGGCACCGTCCGCGGTGAGCATGACATTGCCGGGCTTGATGTCGTGGTGGACCACGCCCAGCTCGTGCGCGGCAGCGAGGGCAGCGGCGACGTGCGCGCCGATCCGGGCGGCCTCCGGCCAGGACAGCGGTCCCGCAACCGCCAGCCGGTGGGCAAGGCTCTCACCCTCGACCAGCTCCATCACCAGGTACGCCGCGCGGCCGCCGCCCGGCAACGCTGCCTCGCCGTAGTCGTACACCCGGGTGACGGCCGGGTGAGTCAGCCGGGCCGCGGCCCGGGCCTCCCGCCAGGTCGTCTCCCGGAGACCCGGATCAGCTTCGATCTCGGTGGCCAGCATCTTCACCGCTACCGGACGGCCCAGCAGCTCGTCGGTGGCGCGCCACACCTGCGACATCCCACCGGTCCCGATCTGCTCAATCAGGACGAACCGGTTGTTCAGCCGCATCCCAGGGGCTACCAGTGACACCCACCAGTCTGCGCGATCTGGCCCGGTCCGCCAAGGGCGAGTCCCAGGAGGGCGCTTCCTTGGTGAACCTTGTCTAACCTGTCGTCACCGCGCGGGTGATCTCCTGCTCGATCCGGTTGCCGTCGGTGTCCCACGCCTCCACCCGCAGCGAGGCGAAGTCGGCACCGGCCGGCGGCCGGAACGGGAGCACCGCCTGGAACTCGCCCTCCCCGAGCGGGCGGACCGGCCGCTCCAGCCAGCTGTCCCCGTCGTCGTACGAGACCCACAGCCGGGCTCCCGCCACCGGTGGACCGTCGGCGCCCGGCTGGTGCCGGACCTGCAGCCCCACGAACGGCGGGGTGTTCCCCACCGGCAGGGCGGTGTTCAGCAGGTCCACCGCGACGTCGTAGTCGACCAGCAGCATCGGCACGATCCCGGCCCCGCCGCCCGGCGCCGGGGCGGTGCCGAACTCCCAGGCCGTCGAGGTGCGGGTGGACATGGTCCACCAGGGCGCGTCCCGGGCCACGTCCAGCTCCATCCGCACCCGGGACGGTTCCGGCGACAGCGGGAACTGACCGGACGGGCGGTCCGCCTCGGCGACCAGCTCGCCGTCCTCGTACAGCCGGAACTGAGCCTGGTCGATGCTGGCGTGCTGGTGGCTCCAGTGCCCGCGCTGGCTGTCGCTGAACCCGGCGATCAGCAGGTCCAGGACGTCGCCGTCGCGGACCACCGGGATGCTCGAATGCCACGGCGAGCCCTCGATCAGCCCCGGCTTGACCGGTTGCCTCATCCAGGTCCGGGTCTCCACGGCGCCGGGCTGATACTCCATCCGCGGCGCGTTCATCCGGGCGACCAGCGACGACACCGGCGGCCCGGCGAACCACAGCGACCGGGTCCAGGAGGTGTCCACGGTGGCCAGATAGTCGGTCCGGACCCCGGGGGCGGGGACGTCCTCGAAGATCCCCAGCGAGCCGGTCTGCCACGGCCGCCACCAGTGCCGGACCTCCTGCACGGTCTGCTCCGGCGAGTCGGCGACGTGGGCGTAGAACTCCTGGTGCGAGGTGGCCAGCTGGTCCGGGTGCACGACATAGTCCAGCGTGGACGGGATCGACCCGGTCTCCGGGAACACCACGTCGTAGAGCACCGCCGTGCCGATCGGGTCGGCCAGGTCGGCCAGCTGCCAACGGCTGTCCAGCTCGAAGAACCCGCGCTGGACCGGGTCGGTGGGCAGCGCCTGGAACACCGTGCCGTCGGCGAAGGCCTGCACCCCACGGGTGGCGCCCGGCCCCACCTCCGGCTCCCGGTGCAGGTTCACGGTAGTGCGGATCCGCGGCACCACGTCGTGGGCCGGCGTGTCCACGTTGATCGGGACGGCGGTACGCGCGTCGAACACGACCTCGACGTCCGCCTGCACCTCGATCTCGGGTTCGGCCACCGCGGTCCGCACGGTCGCGAACACCTCCCCGGCCGGGTGGGTGTCCGCGAACCCGTACACCGCGTACGTCCCCGGCGGCACCCGCACGTGCGCCACCCCGGCCGGGTCGTAGTTAACATTCAGCTCGAAGAACTCGTTGCGGTCCGCCACGTTCATCACCGTCAGCGCACCGGTGGCTGGACCGCCCTCGGTGTCGATCCCGCGCACGGTCAGGCCGTACCGCTCGCTCTCCTTGACGAACCCGACCGGGGTACGGACCGTCGGCGCGTCCTTCTGGTCGGCGACCAGGTAGCCGCCGTACTGCCCGAACTCACCGGCCGCGACGTCCACGGTGAGGGTGCCGGTGCCGGTGCCGCCGGGCGGGATGGTCAGGCTGTCCCGGTCCAGCGCCAGCAGCCCGGCCGCCGGTGGTGCCCCCTGCTCGTCGCGGACCTGCATCGACAGGGTGAGTGAGACCTCCTGGTCGGTCAGGTTGGTGTAGGTCACCGGCTTCGAGACCGGCTCGGCGTCGTCGTGCGGGTAGGGGAAGTAGCCCAGGTCCAGCGGGGCCGGGGCGGCCAGCACGCTGGTCCCGGTCGCCGCGGCCAGGTCCAGCCGGCCACCGCCCTGCTGGAAGACGGTCAGGCCGGTACGCGGGACGCCGGTCGAGGCCAGTGCCGACTTCAGCTGCGCCCAGTCCCAGTCCGGATGCTGCTGGGCCAGGATCGCCGCCGCCCCGGCGACGTGCGGGGTGGCCATCGACGTACCACTGGCCGAGGTGTAGAAGTCGTCGACCGGGGACCCCAGCGAGGTGCCGGCCGCCCGGGCGGCCACAATGTCCACTCCGGGCGCGGTCAGGTCCGGCTTGATCGCGAAGTCACCGCGCCGCGGGCCGCGGCCGGAGCTGCCGGCCAGCTGCTCGGACTTGCTGACCGAGCCGACGGTCAGCGCGGAGCTCGCCGACCCGGGCGAGGACACCCCGGCGGTGCCGAGGTTTCCGGCGGCGATCACGAACAGGGTGCCGGTCTGCTCGGTGATCCGGTCCACCGCCTGGCTCAGCGGGTCGGTCCCGTCGGTGACGCCGCCGCCCAGGCTCATGCTCACCACGTCGGCACCGGCCTGGCCGGCGGCCCACTCCATGCCGGCGATGATCCACGAGTTCAGGCCGGAGCCGCCGTTGTCGAGCACCTTCCCGTTCACCAGGTCCGCCCCCGGTGCCACCCCGGTGCGGTCGCCGGCGCTGCCGGCGCCGGTGCCGGCCGCGGTGGCCGCCACATGGGTGCCGTGCCCATGCCCGTCGGCGGGGCTCGGGTCCGGGGTGAAGTTCCGGGCCGCCACCACCTCCCCGGCCAGGTCCGGGTGGTCGGCGTCGATGCCGGTGTCCAGCACCGCGATCGTGACGCCGGTCCCGTCGAAGCCGGCGTCCCAGGCGGCCGGGGCGCCGACCAGCTCGACGCTGTCGTGCAGGTCCGCCTCGACCCGCCGGTCCAGCCAGATCTTCTCGATCCCGGCCAGCTCCCGTTGCCGGGCGGCGGTCGCCGGTCCGGCCTGGACGTCCCGCCAGAACCGCTGCGCCGCCGCCGGGTCGAGGGCCGCGGCGGCGCCGTCGATCGACGGCAATGGGGTGGCGGCGGGCAGGGCCGGGGCGGCGGCCGCCCGGGGGGCGTCCGGGAACGTGACGATCACCGGCAGGTAGCCGGTGCCGGCGGCGTGGTAGCCGGAGCGGACCAGCTCCAGGACGTCGAACAGGGCCAGGTCGAGCTGGTCACCGGCCAGTGCCCGCACATCCGAGGGCAGCACGTAGAAGGCGTCCCCGGCATCGACCCACTCGAACTCGACCCCGGCACCGCCCGGGCGGTCGGCCGGTGCAGCGTCGACCGCCACCTGGCCGCCCGGATGCCGGGTCACCGTCACCCGGTCACCGGTGAGCAACGTCACCTCGTACTGGCCTGGTGGGATGTCCGGGATGTCGGCGGCGGCGGTGACCAGCGTAAGCGCGGCCGACTCCTCCGCCATGGATGGTGCCGGCCCGGTCGCCACCAGCAGCGCGACCACCGCCGTGACCGCTACGACTCGGGATGCTGCCGCCCAGCTCATCGCCGCCTCCAGGGTAGGGGGTCCCCCAGTTGGCAGAAGTATCCAGCGATCGGTGGAGGCTAGCTACCCGTCAGGTTGCCTAATCTCGGGCTCTTCGTCCGATACCACTCCGGCCTCCAGCGCCCGGACCGCCAGCGCGGTGCGGGAGGAGACGCCGAGCTTGCGCATCGCCGAGCGCAGCTGCTCGGCGACCGTGCCCGGCGCCTTGGAGAGCAGCCTGGCGATCTCCCGGTTGGTCTTCCCGGTGGCCACCAGCCGCACCACCTCCAGCTCCCGCGGGGACAGCTGGTCACCGTAGCCACGCCGGCCACCCCGCCATCGCCGGGCCACCCCCAGCCCCCGTTCCCGCAGCTGGGCGGCTACCCGTTCGGCGTCCCCACCCGCCCCCAGGGCGCAGTAGCCGTCGAAGACCTGGGCGAGCAGGGCGAGCCCGGCCGCCGCAGCACCGCCATCGCCGGCCGCCAGCAGGCAGTGGGCGCGGCGTTCCCGGGCCCGCCACGCGTCGTACGGCCGGGGCAGCGCCTCCCATGCCTGGGCGGCCCGGGCGAACCCCGACTCGGCCGCGTCGAGCTGGCCCCGGTGCTCGGCGAGGACCGCCCGGCAGGTGGCCAGCGCCGCCCGCGGCGCCGGGGCGTCCCGCCCTCGCAGCCCCCGTTCGAGCGCGGCCACCAGCCGGGCGGCCTCGTCCGGCTCACCCGCGGCCAGCAGCACCTCCACCCGGACCGGGGCGATGTCGGCGGCCCACACCCAGATCCGCTTGTGGGCGACCGTGTGCATCGGCTCGTCGGTCAGCTTCCGGGCGGCGGCCACCTCGCCACCGGCCAGCCGCAGCCGGGCCAGCGCCGCCGCCGGGGCCAGCTCCAGCGCCACCAAGCCCCGGCGCCGGGCCTCCGCCAGGCAGAACCGCAGCTGCTGGTCGGCCCGGCTGTAGGCGCCCTGCGCCGCCTCCAGCAGCGCGGCCACCAGCAGCGCCTCCTGCTCGGCATCGAGCAGGGTGTCCTCCCCGCCGGTCAGCGTGGCGATCTGCTCCGGCAGCCCGTCCCACGCGCCGGTCAGCCAGTCCAGGTGAGTCAGCGTGGCCCGGATGATCTCCCGGATCCGCCCGAACTCGCTGGCCTTGGCCAGCTCCAGGCCGGCGGTGAGCAGCCGCCGGGCCTCCGCGTACCGGCCCCAGTGCATCGCGGCGTCGCCGATGTTCAGGTAGCCCCGGGCCAGCTGCAGCCGCTCCTCCGGGTCGGTGACCGACTCCGGCAGCTGGGCCGCGACCGCCCACCCGGGCTCCTCGCCGAGCTGGAGCAGTGCGGCGGCGCGGTCCGCCAGCAGGCCCAGCCGGTCGGCCGGCCGCAGCGAGCCCGGCGGGAGCCGGTCGGCCCGTCGCAGCCACCGCAGGTGCACCGCGGCTGGCCACGGGCCGGCCCGTGGCCAGCCGAGACTGATCATGCTGCGGGCGGCCTCGACCGGCAGGTGACCCAGGTGCGGGATCGCGTGCGCCAGCTCGACGAACGCGGCCGCCGGCTCGCCCTGCTGGTTCAGCAGCCGGCCGAGCAGGTTGCGCAGCTCCGCCCGCTGCCAGACCGGCAGCCGGGGCAGCTCCAGCACCCCTCGCACGGTCCGCACCACCCGGCTGCTCTGGTCATCGTCGAGCACCTGTAGGAACAGCGCCGCCAGCGCGAGCTGCTTGGCCAGCCGGACCCGGTCCGGGACCGGCAGCTCGGCCACCCCGGGCAGGTCCACCAGCAACGACACCGCGGTGACGTGGTCGCTGGAGGCGACCGCCTCGTGCGCCGCCCGCTCCGCCCAGCGGGCCCAGCTGGCCACGTCGTTGCCCTCCCGGAAGTGCCGGGCCAGCCGGACCGCCGGGGGCGGGTCCAGCAGTTGCAGGGTCTGGCCGGCCCGTAGGTGCAGCCGCCGCCGCTGCCAGGCCGGGATCGTCTCGTACACGGCGGTGGCGGACAGGATGTGCCGAAACCCGAGCAGCCCACCGGCGGTCTCCTGTAGCAGGCCGACCGCCACCGCGTCCGACACCCCGGCGCGGACCTGCGCCGCCGGTAGCTCGGCGACCTGCCCCAAGGTCTGCTCGTCGATCGGTCCGGTCACCGCCACCGCGGGCAGCACCTGCTGCGCCGCGGTCCCCTGCCGCTGCACCCGTTCCAGAGTGGAGTCCCGGACCGTCGGCGGGACCTGCAGCCCCGCCAGCCCGGTCCGGACCCACCGCCCGTTGCGGCGCACCAGGTCGGCCCGGTCGCCCAGCAGCCGGACCGACTCCTCGACCGCCAGCGGCACCCCGTCGGTGCGCTCGTGCAGGAACATCGCGAAGGTCTCGGACACCGGGGTGCCGTGCAGCATCGACGAGACCAGCTCGGCGGTGTCGGCGACCCCGAGCGGAGGCGGCGCTACCCGGGTCTGGGTCACCCCGTGCGGTAGCCGGGACGACAGCCGCAGCAGCAACGACCCCTCCGCCACGTCCTCCGGCCGGTAGGTGACGATCAGGCTCAGCTCCCGGCTGGTCTGCAGGCGGGCAGCCAGGAACAGCAGGAACTCCAGCGACACGTCGTCGGCCCAGTGCACGTCCTCGACCACCAGCACGCTCACCCCGAGGCACTCGATCAGCTCGGCCAGCGCGCGGTAGAGCCGGTGCCGGGTGGCTTCGGCGTCGACCAGCGGCTCGGGCAGCGGCGGCAGCTCGGCGGCCCACTCCGGGAACAGCGGCCGCAGCGCCCCGCCCAGGCCGCTCAGCGCCAGCTCGGCGACCGGCCGCCCGGCCTGCCGCAGCGCCTCGACCACCGGCGCCAGCGTGGACGGCTCCCGGTACGGCGGGCAGACCCCGACCAGCGCCCGGTGCCCGGCCATCCGCGGCGACGCCAGCAGCTCCTGGACCAGCCGGCTCTTGCCGATCCCGGCCTCGCCCTCGACCAGCACTACCGCCGGTGGGCGGGCCAGCGCCCGTTCCAGCGCATCGAGATGCCAGCCTCGCCCGACGAACGCGGGCGCGGATATGCCCGGCTCCGGAAGCCGCTCGCGCGCAGTAGCCATCCCGCCAGCACCGACCTCCTCCCGTGTCCGCCCGACCCGGCCGGTGTTCCGTGATCATACTCACCGCCCGGCCGGACGTGTTGATCATGGAGTTCCAGCGCGACACGCCGAGGACACGCCGACGGAAATCCATGATCAGCCGCACCTCCCGGCCGTCGGACGGGGGCGGTACCGTACGGGTGTGGCAGGGACACATGCGGCGGCCGTGGCCGCGTTGCGGGAGCAGTTCGCGGCGCTGCCGCCGGACGCACCGGTCCGGCTGGGCAAGCGCACCTCCAACCTGTTCCGGTTCCGGCCGCCGGCGACCGGGCCGCGGCTGGACGCGGCTCCGTTCGACCGGGTGCTGGCGGTCGACCCGGTGGCCCGCACCGCCGAGGTGGAAGGCATGGTGACCTACGAGCGGCTGGTCGAGGCCACCCTGCGGCACGGCCTGATGCCGCTGGTGGTGCCGCAGCTCAAGACGATCACGCTGGGTGGGGCGGTGTCCGGGCTCGGGATCGAGTCGTCGTCGTTCCGCAGCGGGCTGCCGCACGAGTCGGTCCTGGAGATGGAGATCCTCTCCGGGGACGGGCGGGTGGTGCTGGCCCGCCCGGACGGCGAGCACGCCGACCTGTTCGGCACCTTCCCGAACTCGTACGGGACGCTCGGGTACGCGTTGCGCCTGACCATCGAGCTGGAGCCGGTCTCGCCGTACGTGCGGCTGCGGCACCTGCGGTTCGGCGGGGCGGCCGAGGGCTGCGCCGCGATCGCCGCGATCTGCGCGGCGGGCGAGCATGCCGGGCAGCGGGTGGACTTCCTGGACGGCACGGTGTTCGGGCCGGACGAGCTCTACCTGACCCTGGGCACGTTCGTGGATGCGGCGCCGGAGGTCAGTGACTACACCGGGATGGGGATCTACTACCGGTCGTTGCGGGAGCGGGAGGTGGATTACCTGACGGTGGCCGACTACCTGTGGCGGTGGGACACCGACTGGTTCTGGTGCTCGCGGGCGTTCGGGGTGCAGCACCCGGCGGTCCGGCGGGTGTGGCCGCGCCGGTGGCGCCGCTCCGACGTCTACCGCCGGATCGTCGCGCTGGACCGGCGCTGGCGGCTGTCGGCCCGGCTGGACCGGCTGCGCGGCCGGCCGGAGCAGGAGGCGGTGGTCCAGGACGTGGAGGTGCCGGTCGAGCGCACCGCCGAGTTCCTGGACTTCTTCCACTCCGAGGTCGGGATCACCCCGGTCTGGCTGTGCCCGCTGCGGCTGCGCGCGGCGCACAGCTGGCCGCTCTACCCGCTGGACCCGGGCGAGCTGTATGTCAACGTCGGGTTCTGGTCCGGCGTGCCGCTGCCGCCCGGGGCATCCGACGGGTTCCACAACCGGCGGATCGAGCACGTGGTGAACGAGCTGGGCGGGCATAAGTCTCTTTACTCCACTGTCCACTACCCGGAGGATGAGTTCTGGCGGCGCTACAACGGAGCGGCGTACGCCACGGTCAAGCAGTCGTACGATCCGGACGCCCGGCTGCCTGACCTGTACGACAAGTGCGTCCGGCTAACCTAGCGGAGGAGACGGTGAGGAGGTCTACCATGCGGCTGGCGGACGTCTTCCAGCTGATCGTCGGCGACGGGGTGCCGGTCCAGTTCCGGGGCTTCGACGGCAGCCTGGCCGGTCCGGCCGACGCCGGCGTCCGGGTCGAGATCCGCTCACCCCGGGCACTGTCCTATCTGGCCACCGCGCCGGGCGACGTCGGGCTGGCCCGCGCGTACATCATGGGCGATCTGGAGGTGGACGGCGACCTCTACACGGCGATGACCGGGCTGATCGGCCAGGAGCTGAACCTGAGCTGGCCGGCCCGGTGGCAGGCGTTCCGGCGCCTGGGGGGGCTGCGACTGCTCCGGCGCCCGCCCCGGCCGGAGCAGGAGGTGCGGCTGCGCGGCCGGCGACACTCGAAGGCCCGGGACGCGGCGGCGATCGCCCACCACTATGACGTGTCGAACCGGTTCTACGAGTGGCTGCTCGGGCCGTCCATGGCCTACACCTGCGCGCTGTTCGGCGACGCTCGCGAGCCGAACCAGCAGCCCGGCCCGGCCGCGGAGACCACTCTGGAGCAGGCCCAGTTCGCCAAGCACGACCTGGTGGCGCGCAAGCTCGGGCTGCGCGCCGGGCAGCGGCTGCTGGACGTGGGCTGCGGCTGGGGCGGCATGGTGATGCACGCGGCCCGCCACTACGGCGTACGGGCGCTCGGGGTGACCCTGTCCCGTAAGCAGGCGGAGTGGGCGCAGAAGGAGATCGCCGAGTCCGGCCTGTCGGAGCTGGCCGAGGTGCGGCACCTGGACTACCGGGACGTGCCGGAGACCGGCTTCGACGCGGTCAGCTCGATCGGGCTGACCGAGCACATCGGCAAGGCCCAGCTGCCGGGCTACTTCCGGTTCCTGCACGACAAGCTGGTGCCGGGCGGCCGGCTGCTGAACCACTGCATCACCCGGCCGAACAACCTCGAACCGGTCGCCCGCAAGCGGCACTTCATCAACCGATACATCTTCCCGGACGGGGAGCTGGAGGGGGTCGGCCACCTGATCTCGGTGATGCACGACGTCGGGTTGGAGGTGCGGCACGAGGAGAACCTGCGGGAGCACTACGCGCGTACGCTGACCGGCTGGTCGTCCAACCTGGACGCGCACTGGGAGGACTCGGTGGCCGAGGTCGGGCTGGGCCAGGCCCGGACCTGGCGGCTCTACCTGGTCGGGTCCCGGATCGGGTTCGAGCGCAACCAGATCCAGCTGCATCAGGTGCTGTGCGCCCGGCCGGACGCGGACGGCCGCAGCCACGCGCCGCTGCGCCCGACCTGGGAGCCGCCGGACACCGACCCGCCGGCCTGACCCGCGAGCGCCGGCGCCAGCTCACGCAGGATCGCCGGATCCGCCCGATCTGCCGGATCCGGGAGCCGGAGCGGGCGCGGCGGAGACCATCGGTCGGTTCGCCGCCATCGCCTCCAGGGCCCGGCTCACCCCGATCCCGGCCAGGATGGCCAGCCCGATGATCAGCCAGGTGGCGGACAGGCCCCAACCCACGCGGCCATCGACCAGGTTCTGCCACTCGATGTCCACCCACTGGACGATCACGGTCAGCAGGATCGTCCCGAGCACCGTGCCGGCGACACCGCCCCGGCCGCCGAACACGCTGACCCCGCCCACCAGCACCGCGGCCAGTGCCAGCAGCGTGAGCTCGAGGTTGATGGCGGGTGCCGTCACCGCACCCAGCCGGACCACCGAGGCCAGGCCGGACAGGCCCGCGAGCACACTCGAGACGCCCAGCCCGACCAGCGCGGGGACCAGCCGGGCGGCGCGGAACCGGACCGGGTCGGTGCTGGACCGGTCGGCACCGAGCAGCCTGCGCACCGGCGGGATCGCCCAGAGTCCTCCGCCGGCGAGCGAGATCAGCAGGAACAGCCCGAACCAGACTGCGGCCACCCGGACCGGGGCCTGGTCGGTCCCGGCCACCGCTCCCTGCTGGAACAGCCCCAGCGCCACCCCCTGGACCAGCGCCAGGCCGGCCAGCGAAACCGCCCACGCCGGTGCCGAGGTGAGCCCCACAACCAGCCCGAGCCCGAGCCCGACCACCACCGAGACGAGCAGCACCAGCAGCGCGGCCACCAGCCACGGCATCCCCACCTCGGTGACCAGCACCACGTGCAGCGTCGCGGACAGCAGCGCCACGCCGCCGACCGCCAGGTTCGGCGTACCGGTCCGCAGCGACAGCGCCAGGCCGGTGGCCAGCAGGCCGACCGTCGCCACCAGCCACCACAGGCCGTCGCCCTCGAACACCGGGACCCGGGCCGTGGCGACCACCGAGACCCCGACCACCAGCACCAGCAACACCGCCTCCCAGACCAGGTGCGGCACCAGCACCGGCATCGACCCGCGGACCTGGGCCGGGGGTGGGATCGGGGGTGCGAGCCGGGGCGGGAGGGGTTGGGTGGGTTGGTACATCGCGTGCTCCTCACAGGGGTTGGGGACCCGGACTGACCCTAGTCGTCGGGCGCAAGGCGCGCGGGGGTTAGCGGCGCCACCGGCGGGGTATACCCAGGGCATGGACGCTGCCGACCGGCCCGGCCGGGTCATCGTTGGCGTCGACACCGGGCTGGCGGGGCTGCAGGCACTCCGGGTTGCGGTGACCGAGGCGCGAGTCCGGGGTGCGGCGCTGCACGCCGTGCGGACCTGGAGCCCGACGCCACCGCCGCCCGGCCGGCCGACCGGGTTGCCGGGCCGGGACCTGCCGCCCGCCGACCCGGGACCCTGGCATCCACAGGTGCTGGCCGCCGGTGACCCGGACGAGCTGGCAGCGGTCGCGGTCATCGTCGAGGCGTTCGCGGACACGATCGGCGGTGAGCCGGCCGACCTGGACGTCCACCTGGTGGTGCTGCCGGACGCCGGCGGCCGGGTGCTGGTCGACTACGCCTGCCGCAACGACGACCTGCTGGTGGTCGGGGCCGCCCGCCGGAGTCGGTGGCGGCGGCCATGGGGTGGCAGCACGGTCCGTTGCTGCGTGACCCGCGCGGTCTGCCCGGTGCTGGTGGTCCCGCCGCCACCGCTGGCCCGCGGCGGATCACCCCGGGCGCTGCTGCGGGAGCTGCGCCGGGAGATCGACGAACTGGCCGGGCCCGGCCCCGACGGCTGACCGGAACCGGTCCGGTCAACCCTCCGCCGTCACCCCGACCGGGACGGCACCTCCCGGCGCGGGAACCGGCGCAGGTACTCCGCCTCCAGCTCCCGCGACCGGCGGTCGTGATGGCCGAACGCGGCGGCCGGCCGGTGCCGCAGCGCCTCGTGGCGGGTCCGGTGCACGCTGGCCAACTCGCGCAGCAGGTCCTGGTCAGACAGCTCGGAGGCGGCCACCCCGAGCGGAGCGGTCACACCGGAGAGCCGGCGTTCGTCCATCCCATCCCCCTCTCTCGTACGCCTCTCCATACCTATCACTCGGCCGGCACCCAGCGCTTGCAGTAACGTCGTAAGTGTGTAATCGTGTAATGGTAGTTACTCGCTGAAAGGGATCATGCAGATGCCGAGAGAACGCGCACACAGGTACGAGTCGACCGGGTGGGGCCGGGCCGGCCGGGCCGAGCCACCACCGGCCACTGATGCCGCGGCCTGGGTGACCGGGCTGCTGCCCGACGACTGGTTCACCGAGCCGCCCGAGGCGGTGGTGGACCGGGACGAGATCCTGGTGGTCGGCCGGCTGGCCGAGCCGGGGCTGGCCACGGACGCCTCCGACGCCGACCGGGGGGCGGCCGAGTCCGGCCGGATCTCCCAGTTCCGCGAGACCACGCGGGACCAGCGGATCCGGCTCGCCCGGCAGATCGAGCACCGGTACGGCCGGAAGGCGGCCTGGGGTGCCACCTGCGGCGGCAGCCGGGAGCTGTTCACGACGCTGTCCGCACCGGTGATGACCAGGCTGCGCCAGCCGGAGCGGCAGGTGCTCGACACCCTGGTCGACGCCGGGGTGGCACGGTCCCGGTCGGAAGCGCTGGCCTGGTGCGTGCGGCTGGTCGGCGAGCACGCCCAGCAATGGCTGGGCGAGCTGCGGGACGCGATGGGGTCGGTGGACGAGCTACGCCGCCGGGGCCCGGAGGTGGTCTGAGACCACGGCCGGCTGGCCCGGGACCGCCAACGCCTGCGAGGTCACCCAGCCGGTGACCTCGCGGGCCACGTCCTGGGCGGTCAGCCCCAGGTCGGCCAGCAGCTCCGCGCGGCTGCCGTGCGGGTGCCAGTCGACCGGCACCCCGAGCGTGCGCACCGGCACCGGCACCTGCGCGTCCCGCAGCGCGGCCACGCAGGCGTCCCCGATCCCGCCGGTGCGCACCCCGTCCTCGACGGTGACCACCAGCCGGTGCTCGCGGGCCAGCCCGACCAGCTCGACCGGCACCGGCCGGACCCACCGCGGGTCGACCACGGTCACCCCGTAGCCCTGCTCGGCCACCCGCCCGGCGACCTCCACCGCCAGGTGCCCGAACGCCCCGACCGCCACCAGCAGCACGTCCCGGCGCTCGGGCGCCGGCTCGGTGAGCACGTCCACTCCCCCGACCCGCCGCACCGCCGGCAGGTCGGGCGGGACCGCCCCGGTCGGGAACCGCAGCACGGTCGGGCCGTCCGAGATCGCGACCGCCTCCCGCAGCTCTTCGCACAGGCTGGCGGCGTCCCGCGGGGCGGCCAGCCGCAGCCCCGGCACCACCCCGAGCACCGCCAGGTCCCAGATCCCGTGGTGGCTGGGCCCGTCCGGGCCGGTGATTCCGGCCCGGTCCAGCACGAACGTGACCGGCAGCCGGTGCATCGCCACGTCCAGCAGCAGCTGGTCGAACGCCCGGTTCAGGAACGTGGCGTAGATCGCCACCACCGGATGCATCCCACCCATCGCCAGCCCGGCCGCCGAGGTGGTGGCGTGCTGCTCGGCGATGCCCACGTCGAAGACCCGGTCCGGATGCTTTGCGGCCAGCGTGGCCAGCCCGGTCGGCCCGGGCATCGCGGCGGTGATCCCGACCACGTCCGGGCGTTCGTCGGCGATCGCGACCAGCTCCTCGGCGAACACCTGGGTCCACTTCTGCTTCGCGGCCGCCAGCTCGCCGGGCGGCGCGTTCGACGTGGGGACCGGCAAGCTGTGCAGGCAGTCCTCCAGGTCGTCCTCGGCCGGCCGGTAGCCGTAGCCCTTCCGGGTCACCGCGTGCACGATCACCGGGCCGCCGAACCCCTTGGCCCGGCGCAGCGCCGACTCGACCGCCGGCAGGTCATGGCCGTCCACCGGACCGACGTACTTGATCCCGAGGTCCTCGAACATCGCCTGCGGCGCGACCGCGTCCTTGACCCCCTTCTTGAGCGCGTGCAGCGTCTCGTACAGCGGGCGGCCCACCAGCGGGGTCCGCTCCAGCGCCTCTTTGACCAGGTCCAGCACCTTCTCGTAGCCGGGGTTGAGCCGCAGCGTGGCCAGGTGGTCGGCGAGCCCCCCGATGGTCGGCGCGTACGAGCGGCCGTTGTCGTTGACCACGATCACCAGCGGGTGCCGGGCGGCGGCGATGTTGTTCAGCGCCTCCCAGCACATCCCGCCGGTCAGTGCCCCGTCGCCGACCACCGCCACCACCTGCCGCCGCTCCCCGCGTAGCGCGTACGCCTTGGCCAGGCCGTCGGCGTAGGAGAGCGCGGTAGAGGCGTGCGAGTTCTCCACCAGGTCGTGCTCGCTCTCGGCCCGGCTCGGGTAGCCGGACAGGCCACCGCGCTGGCGGAGCCCGTCGAACCCGTCCTGCCGCCCGGTCAGCAGCTTGTGTACGTACGCCTGGTGCCCGGTGTCGAACAGCAGACTGTCCCGGGGCGACTCGAAGACCCGGTGCAGCGCCAGGGTCAACTCCACCACCCCGAGGTTCGGCCCGAGATGGCCTCCGGTCCGGGACACCTTCGCGACCAGGAAGTCCCGGATCTCGGCGGCCAGCCCGGTCAGCTGATCCGGTGTCATCGCCCGCACGTCCGGCGGGCCGGCAACCGTGGGCAGCAGGCCGTCGTCGCTCATGCTCGCAGAGTCTAGCCGTGGCCCGCCGCCCCTGTCTGTGTCACTTGGGGGGGGAATCGTCACACCTGCCGGGTGGCCTGACCCAGGGGTGATGTTGCCGGACGCTGCCGGTCTGCTGGCGTGGATGGAGCGCGCGGCCGGCTGCTGCCGTAGACGGAGCAGAGTGGTAGCGCCGGCGGAGACGTACCCCATCCCGGCAGGAAACGGAAGGCACATCAACAGCGTGTTCCGCGAGCGCGACCTGGCCGGTACTACGCTTATGTCCTACACTGGCATCGTGAGCATGATGACGGTACGTGAGCTGTCCCAGGACACCAGCGGGGCAATCCACCGGGTCGAGGTCGGCGAGGAGATCCAGGTGACCAAGAACGGCCAACTGGTGGCGATCATCGTCCCGGTCGGGGAGGAACAGCGCCGGCGGGCGGCGCTGGTGGCCGCCGGCCTGGCGGAGACCGCCGGGGTGCCCGGTGGGCTGCTGGACCTGGAGCCGCTCCCGGCTCGGACGGACCGGCCCACCCTCTCGGAGGTGCTGGCTGGGATGCGGGACGAGTCCTAGGTGCTCTACTTCGACACGTCCGCCCTCTTGAAGATTATCCGGATCGAGCCGGAAACCGTCGCGCTGCGGGCATACCTACGCGACCACGCCGAGCAGACACACGTATCGAGCGCGCTGATCCGGGCCGAGGTGGCGCGAACCGTGCTGCGCGAGGCCGACGCCGATGGAGTGCCCGACCAACGGCTGGTGACCGCTGCCCAGCGGGCGGTAGGCCAGCTGATGCTGTGGCGCGTCAGCGACGACGTCCTGCAGGCGACCTGGGACGTTCCCGGACCGCACGTCCGGGCGCTGGACGCGATCCATGTCGCGACCGCGCTGCGGATCCATGAGCAAGTTTCGCTGTCGGCATTCGTTACCTACGACAAACGGCAGGCCGACGCCGCCCAGGCGGCGGGGCTGACCGTTGCCAGCCCGCGCGCAACGTAGGCCGCGGCCACGATCCGGGCCACCTGCTCCGGTTACTCCTCGGGGGCGCGCTCGAAGTCGGGGGCGTCCCGGCCCGGCCGGGCGGCCCGGGGGCCGCGGATCATCCGGTCGGCGCCGTCCTTGCCGGAGCTGGAGGCCAGCTGCCAGGGCACGCTGGTAACCATCACGCCGGGCTCGAACCGCAGCCGGGTCTTGAGCCGCAGCGCGCTCTGGTTGTGCAGCAGGTTCTCCCACCACCGGCCCACCACGTACTCGGGGACGAACACCGTGACCACGTCCCGCGGCGAGGAGCGGCGCACCGACTTGACGAAGTCGATGATCGGGCGGGTGATCTCCCGGTACGGCGAGTCGACCACGGTCAGCGGGATCCCGAGCCCGCGCCCCTCCCACTCGGCCAGCAGCCGCCGGGTGTCGGCCGAGTCCACATTGACCGTCACCGCGGTCAGGCTGTCCGGCCGGGTCGCCTTGGCGTAGGCCAGCGCCCGCATGGTCGGCTGGTGCAGCTTGCTCACCAGCACGATCGCGTGGTTGCGGGCGGGCAGCGCCGGCCGCTGCTCCAGCGGGGCCAGCTCCCGCGCTACTTCGTCGTAGTGCGCCCGGATGCTGCGCATCAGCAGGTACAGCACCGCCATCACGGCGATCGAGATCCAGGCGCCGCGGTTGAACTTGGACACCAGGATCACCGCCAGCACCACCCCGGTCAGCACCGCCCCGAACGTGTTCGTGGCCCGGGAACGGTGGATCCGCCGCCGGGCCGCCGGGTCCCGTTCGGTCTGCAGCGCCCGGCTCCAGTGCCGCACCATCCCCACCTGAGAGAGCGTCAGCGCCACGAACACCCCCACGATGTAGAGGTGGATCAACGCCACCACGTTGGCGCGGAACGCCACCACCAGCACGGTCGCCCCGGCACCGAGCAGCAGCACGCCGTTCGAGAACGCCAGCCGGTCCCCGCGGGTGTGCAGCTGCCGCGGCAGGAACCGGTCCGAGGCGAGCATCGCCCCCAGCCCCGGGAACCCGCCGAAGGTGGTGTTCGCGGCGACCATCAGCACCAGCACCGTGGCCGCCAGCACCAGGTACGCGACCACCGGCGCGCCGTCGAACACGGTCTCGGCCAGCTGGGCGGTCACCGGCGGCTGCACGTAGTCCGGGCTCGCCCCGGCGATCTGGGTGCGCGGCCGCTCCACGTACTGCACCTTCGTGAGCCGGGCAAGTGCGACCATCGCCAGCAGCAGCCCGCCGGAGATCAGCCCGACCGTCAGCAGCGCGGACGCGGCGTTGCGGCTCTTCGGCGGCCGGAACGCGGGCACCTGGTTGGCCAGCGTCTGGATCCCGGTCAGCGTCACCGAGCCGGACGAGAACGCCCGGGCCAGCAGCAGCGCCAGCGCCAGCCCAGTTAGGCCGCCGCCGAGCTCCACCCCGCCGCTGACCGTCAGCTCGGCGCTGGCCGCCCGCAGCTGCTCGCCCCGGCCGGCGATCCGCCACAGCCCCCAGCCGACCAACGCCACCATGCCGGCCAGGAACGCGTACGTGGGGAGCGCGAACGCCAGCCCGCGCGGGCGGACCCCGCGCAGGTTGACCGCCACCAGCAGCCCGATCACCGCCACCGCGAACGCGGTGCGGTGCGAGGTCACCGGGGCCACCATCGCGCCCAGGTTGTCCACCGCGGCCGAGACCGACACCGCCACCGTCAGCAGGTAGTCGACCAGCAGCGCGCTGGCCACCAGCAGCCCGGCCCGGCTGCCCAGGCTGCCGCTGACCACCTCGTAGTCGCCGCCGCCGGACGGGTAGGCGCGCACCGTCTGCCGGTAGCTTGCCACCACCGCCAGCAGCACCACCACCACCCCGGCGGCCGCCCACGGCGCGTACACGAACGCCGCCCCACCGGCGGCCGAGAGCGCCATCAGGATCTGGGCCGGCGCGTACGCGACGCTCGAGAGTGGATCCGAGGCGAACACCGGCAGGGCGATCCGCTTCGGTAGCGACGAGGGCTGAGCCTGGTCCGACCGGAACGGCCGGCCGACCAGTAACCGTTTCAGCAACGATGAGGTGGAGCTAGCCACAACGGCTAAGCGTACGGCCTGGTGGCGCCCGGCTGCGGTACGGTCGACGGTGTGCACGTCGTGATCATGGGGTGTGGCCGGGTCGGCTCCACCCTGGCGATGAACCTGGAGGCTCGCCGCTACACGGTCGCGGTCATCGACCAGAACGCGGACGCGTTCCGGCGGCTCGGCCCCGGCTTCGGTGGCCAGGCGATCACCGGGGTCGGGTTCGACCGGGACGTGCTGATCCAGGCCGGGGTGGAGCGCGCGGACGCGTTCGCGGCGGTCTCCAGCGGCGACAACTCCAACATCATCTCGGCCCGGCTGGCTCGGGAGACGTTCGGGGTGCGCCGGGTGGTGGCGCGGATCTACGACGCCAAGCGGGCGGAGGTGTACGAGCGGCTGGGCATCCCGACCGTCGCGACGGTGCGCTGGACCGCCGACCGGATCATCCGGCACCTGGTGCCGGACGGCCACGCGGAGCTGTGGCGGGACCCGACCGGGATGGTGGCGATCCAGGACGTACCGGTGCACCCGGAGTGGGTCGGGCGGCCGGTACGGGCGCTGGAGGACGCGACCGGCACCCGGGTGGCCTACCTGATGCGGTTCGGGATCGGCACGCTGCCCACCGCCTCCACCGTGCTGCAGGACGGCGACCAGGCGTTCTTCCTGGTCACCGACGAGCTGGTGGAGCCGGTGGCGGCGGTCGCCGGCGCACCCCCGAAAGGAGCGGCCTGAGATGCGGTGTCGACGATGCGGGTAGCGATCGCCGGGGCCGGCAACGTGGGCCGCTCGATCGCCCAGGAGCTGGTCGACAACGGGCATCAGGTGATGCTGATCGAGCGCTACCCGCAGATGCTGCGACCGGACCGGGTACCCGGCGCCGACTGGGTGCTGGCCGACGCCTGCGAGCTGTCCAGCCTGCAGGAGGCGCAGCTGCAGCGGTGCGACGTGGTGATCGCGGCGACCGGCGACGACAAGGTCAACCTGGTGGTCTCGCTGCTGGCCAAGACCGAGTTCGCGGTGCCGCGGGTGGTGGCCCGGGTGAACCGGGCCGAGAACGAGTGGCTGTTCACCGACCAGTG
>WHTQ01000095.1 GCA_009377645.1 Micromonosporaceae bacterium
GATGATCTGCTTACCGAGCACGACGAACACGACCAGCAGCGGCACGGTGGACAGCACAGTCCCGGTCAATACTAGGGAGAAGTCCGTGACGTACCCGCTGCGCAGGTTGGACAGGGCCACCTGGACGGTGTAGTTCTCCGGCGACGAGAGCACCACCAGCGGCCAGAAGTAGTCGTTCCAGGCGGTCAGGAACGTGAGCATCCCGAGCACCGCGGCGGCCGGCCGGGCGATCGGCAGCACCACGTGCCAGAACAGCCGATGGGTGGCGGCGCCGTCGATCCGGCCGGCGTCCAGCAGCTCGGTCGGCAGCGCCTCCCGCAGGTACTGGGTCATGAAGAACACGCCGAACGCGTTGACCAGCCCGGGTACGATCACCGCGCGCAGCGTGTCCGTCCAGGCCAGCTCGGCCATCATCAGGTAGAGCGGGATCACGCCGAGCTGGGTCGGGACCATCATGGTGGCGACCAGCACCAGCAGCAGCACGGTCCGCCCCCGGAACGCGAGCTTGGCGAACGCGAACCCGGCCAGGGTGGCGAACAGCACCACCGAGAACGTGACCGTGGTCGCCACGATCGCGGAGTTCAGCAGGGCGGCGCCGAACGGCACGGTGTCGAAGACCCGCCGGACATTGTCGACTAGGTTGGCTCCGGGCAGCACCGGTGGCGGGATCCGCCCGAGCGCCGAGTTGTCCTGGGAGGCGACCACCAGGCTGAAGTAGAGCGGGAAGCCGGAGAAGAACACCACGGCCAGCAACGTCAGGTACGCCAGCGGCCTCGGCCGTTTCACGAGGTGCTCCGGATCCGGCGTACCAGCAGATAGTTCCCGGCCGCCGCGACCACGATGATCCCGAACATCACCCAGGCGGTGGCGGCCGCGTACCCGAACTGGAACCCGCGGTGGAAGCCGTGCTCGTAGAGGTAGAGCGTGAGGGTCTGGAACTGCCGGGAGGAGCCGCCGGTGATCGCCTCCGGCCCGCCGGCGGCGAACAGCTGCGGCTCGGCGAACACCTGCAGCCCGTAGATGGTCGAGATGATCACGGTGAAGATGATGGTCGGCCGGATCATCGGGACTGTGATGCTGCGCAGCTGGCGCAGCGGTGAGGCACCGTCCAGGGTGGCCGACTCGTACAGGTCGCCCGGCACCGCCTGCATCGCCGCCAGGTAGATCAGCGCGTTGTAGCCGGTCCACTTCCAGGTGATCATGACGGCGATCGCGACGTGCGACGACGCGGTGCCGGCCTGCCAGTCGATCCGCCCCAGCCCGGCCTGCTCCAGCAGCCAGTTGATCAGGCCGAAGTCGCGTCCGAACAGCTGACTGAAGATCACCGCGACCGCCACCACCGAGGCGACGTTGGGCAGCAGCATCCCCATCCGGAAGAAGGTCTGCCCGCGCAGCCGCCGGTTCAGCAGGTTGGCCAGCAGCAGCGCGAGCAGCAGCTGCGGCACCGTCCCGAGCACCAGGATCGAGACGGTGTTCCGCAGCGCGTTCCAGAAGTACGGATCCCCGACCAGCTCCCGGTAGTTCGCCAGCCCGACGAAGGTCCGCTCGTCGCTGAGCAGGCTCCAGTCGTGCAGCGACACCCAGGCGGTGTAGCCGAGCGGGAACAGCCCGAACGCCGCGAACAGCAGGAAGAACGGCGCCACGTACAGGTACGGCGACAGCGCCCGGTCGACCCGCCCCGCCCTTGGCCGTCGATCATGGAGTTTCCTTCGCGTGTCGCCCGGCGTGTCGTGCCGTAACTCCATGATCGACCCAGCGGCAGGGCGGCGTTGATCATGGACTTTCTGCGCGACACGCCGGGCGACACGCCCACGAAACTCCATGATCAACGCGCGCTCACCACCCTAGGACAGCGACTCGAGGTCGGAGAGGACCTGCGCCCAGGCTTCGTCCGGGGTCTGCGCTCCGTCCTCGATCCGGGCCAGACCCTGCCCGATTGTGGCGAGCACGTCGCCCTGCAGCGGGCCCTGGTACTGCGGCTCGATCTGCAGCGCCGACTCGGTGAAGATCTCCCCGATCGGGGCGTCGTTGAAGTACGCCTTCCGCAGCCCGGTCATCTCCGGGTTCTCGTACAGCTCCGGTGTGGACGGGAAGTTGCCGGTCTCCTGGAAGACTTTGAGCTGTTGCTCGGGTGCGGTCAGCCACTCGATGAATGCGTACGCCTCCTCCGGGTGGTCGCCCTGGGCCGGCAGGACCAGGTGGGAGCCGCCCATGTTGCCGGCCCCGCCCGGCACCGCCGCCACGTCCCACAGGCCACTCGCCTCCGGTGCGTTGGTCTCGATGTACGCGGTCATCCAGGCCGGGCAGATGATCGTGGCGAACGTACCCTGGCCGAACGCCGCGGTCCACTCCGGAGTGAAGGCGGTCAGCTGGTTGGACATCCCGGCATCGATCGCCTCCACAGTGGTGTCCCAGGCCCGCAGCACCTCCGGGTTGGAGTCCGCGATGATGTTGTTGTCGGTGTCGTAGACGCCGACCGGCGCCTGCTCCACCATTGCCCGGAACATCTGCCCGGAGCTCTCGAAGAAGAAGGTGCCGTCGTCGCTGGCGGCCAGGTAGTCCCGGCCGGTGTCGACGTAGTCGTCCCAGCCCGGCCAGAGCGCCGAGACCTGGTCCCGCTCGGTGGGCAGGCCGGCCGCCTCGAACA
Source organism: Micromonosporaceae bacterium (assembly GCA_009377645.1). GTDB lineage: Bacteria > Actinomycetota > Actinomycetes > Mycobacteriales > Micromonosporaceae > Natronosporangium. The sequence continues at coordinate 2,648 of WHTQ01000095.1, forward strand.
GGTCGGTGCGGTAGCAGATCCCCATCCCGCCGACGTCCGTGCCCAGCCCGATCAGGGCCGAGCCATCCTGCGCGAGTGCCTGCTGCCACTTCCAGTCCAGCCACCGGTCCGAAAGGCTCGCGGCGCCGAGCTCGAGCAGGTTGTGGAACCGGTCCGGGACGGCGGTGAACTGGCTGATGAAGCCGACCTCCACCGCCTCGATGTCGGCGGCTCCGGTGTTGGTCGCCAGCCGCTGGGTCAGGTTGGTGTGGTGGTCGGCGAACTCGGCGATCCGCTCCTCGATCGTGATCTCCGGGTGCATGTCCATGTACTCCTCGTAGAGCGGCCCGAACCCGAAGTCGCCGAAGAGCCCGACGGTCAGGGTGATGTCACCGGCGTCGTCTCCGTCACCGGAGCCGTCGCCGGAGTCGCAGGCCGCGGCGGCGCCGAGCAGGCCGGCCGCGATCCCGGCGGCCAGCACCCGGCGCGTCCAGGTGGCGCGCATGTCGTCCTCCTAGGGCAGTGGTGGCTGCTGAAGAGAGCGCTCTCACATGAGAATCTACGCTGCGGAGGGGCGTGTCAAGATGCGATCGTCCTTCCGTTATCAACGCGTGACCCGCCTGTGAGAGCGCTCTCACGTACGCCTGGTCAGCCGGGGAGCTGCCAGACCTGGTTGGCGCCGCCGTGGCAGTCCCAGATCTGCAGCCGGGTGCCGGGGGCGGAGCTGACGTCGGTCGCGTCCAGGCAGCTGCCGGACTGCGGGTTCACCAACCGCCCGCCCGGCTGCTCCTGCCACTGCTGGGCTCCGGTGCCGTTGCAGTCCCACAGCTGGGTCACGGTGCCGTTCGCGGTCCCGCCGGCGGCCACGTCCAGGCACTTTCCGAGCGCCCGGATCGTCCCGTCCAGCCCGACCGTCCACCGCTGGGCCGCGGTGCCGTTGCAGGTCCACAGCTGGACCGCGGTGCCGTTGGCCGTGCCAGCCCCGGCGACGTCCACGCACGCACCGTCCAGCCCGGTGATCGGTCCGACCCGGTCACCGGCACCGCCCCCGTCGTCGACCCGGACGTAGTCGACCACCATCCGTTGCGGGAACTGGGTGGACCCGTCCGGGTCGCCCGGGAAGGTCCCGCCGACCGCGACGTTGATGATGATGAAGAACGGGTGGTCGAAGACCCACTCGTTGCCGCCCAGGTCGGCCGGGGTGCGGGTCTGGTACGGCTGGCCGTCGACCGACCAGGTGATCGAGTTGGGGGACCAGTCGATCGCGAACACGTGGAAGCCGTCGGCGAACGCCTGGTCGCCGGGCAGCGTGAAGCTCCCCCCCACCCCGCCGCCGCCGGAGTATCCCGGCCCGTGCAGGGTGCCGTGGACCGTGCTGGGCTCCCGCCCGACGTTCTCCATGATGTCGATCTCGCCGCTCTGCGGCCAGCCGACCTGGCCGATGTCATCGCCCAGCAGCCAGAACGCGGGCCAGAGGCCCTGCCCGCGCGGGATCTGGATCCGGGCCTCGAACCGGCCGAAGGCCTGCGTGAACAGGCCCGCCGTGAGCAGCCGGGCGGAGGTGTACCGGCACGGGCCGTACCAGCACTGCAGGCCGCTCGGGTTCTCCTCTCGAGCGGTGATCACCAGGTGTCCCTGACCGTCATGGGCGGCGTTGGCGGTGCTGGTGGTGTAGAACTGGCGCTCGGCGTTGCCCCAGCCGCCGCCGCCGACATCGTGGTTCCAGTTGCTGGAGTCGGGTGGCGAGCCGGCCGGCCCGCTGAACTCGTCGGCGAACACGAGTTGTTGCGGCGCGGACGCGGCGGCGGGCGCGGCCGGCGCCGGTGCGGCGGTGGCGGCGGCCGGCAGGGTCGCCACCAGCAGGGCGGCCGCCGCCAGGCCGGCGCAGGTGCGCCCCGCCGCGCGTCGGCGGCGGGGCGGGGAGGGTGTGTTACCCATCGGAGATCGCTCCGTTCGGTTCAGGGCTACCGGCTACCGGCGGAACCGGAACCAGTCGACGTTGACGAAGTCGGCCGGCTGCCCGCTGGTGAAGGTGAGGAAGACGGTGTGGGTTCCGGTCACCCCGGACACGTTCCCGGGGATCTCCTGCCAGGCGGTCCACCCGCCGGTGTTGGCGATCGCGAAGCTGCCGATCGGTGGGTTGGTCGGGCTGTCCAGCCGGACTTCCACCAGCCCGCTCACCCCGCCGGCTGCCCCGGAGGCGACCCGCGCGACGAAGTCGACCGGCGGCGACGAGCCGAACTCGACCCCGTCGAACCGGGCCCAGTCACCGTTGGCGAGGAACCCGATGTGCGAGTCCTCGATCACCACGCCGGACTCGGCGTTGAAGCTCTCGGCCTGGATCTGCCCGTACGCGTCCCGGTCGCCGTCGCCCGGCGGTGGGGTGGTCGGCGGTGGGGTCGGGGTCGGGTCGCCGCCGCCGCCCCCGTCGCGGTACCAGACCGCCACGTAGTCGGCGACCATCGGGTGGCCCGGGACCGTGGCACCGGTCGGGGTCTGGAACCCGGCCACCCCGTCCGGGAACGCGCCACCGATCGCCACGTTCATGATGATGAAGAACCCGGCGTGGCTGGCCATCTGGTCCCAAGTGTCGGCCGGCAGCTGGGCCTGGCTGACGCTGTGGTACTGCTGGCCGTCGACATACCAGCGCAGCTCGTTCGGGGTGATGCTGGTGTCCCACTCGAACCGGTAGGTGTGGAAGTTGCCGGGGCACGGGCTGCCCGGGCACGGCCGGTCGGCCCCGATCCCGATGAACTCGTTACACGGCCCGCCCGGCGCGACCCCGCAGTGCAGCACGCCCCAGACGTTGTCCAGGCCGTTGACGTTCTCCATGATGTCGAACTCGCCCACCGCCGGCCAGTTGAAGTTCTCCCGGTACGGCGAGCCGAGCGCCCAGAACGCCGGCCAGTACCCGAGCGCGGCGTCCCCGGTCACCCCCGGCACCTGCAGCCGGCCCTCGACCCGCATCACCCCGCCGGGTGGTGGCTTGAAGTCCTGCCGGTTGGTCTCGATCCGGGCCGAGGTCCAGTCTCCGGCGCCGTCCCGCAGCGGGGTGATCCGCAGGTTGCCGGTGCCGTCCAGGCTCACGTTGGCCGGGTCGTCGGTGTGGAACGCGATCTCGCCGGTGCCCCAGTTGGGCGGCCCACCGGGGTAACCGTGCCCGATGCTGAACCGCCAGTTGGTGCTCGACGGCAGCACCCCGGAGGGGCCGTCGAAGTCGTCGGCGAACGCCAGGCTCCAGCCCGGCGGGGTGCCCGGGACGCTGGCGCTGGCGGTCGGGGTGGTCGGTGCGGCCACGGCGGCCAGGGCCACCCCGGCCACCACCGCGGTGGCGAGCAGGGTCCGGGCCCGCCGGCCCCCGGATCGGCGCAGTTGCGCGTACGGTCTCATGGTCCCTCCGGTTCTCTGGTCGGTGTGCGAGAGCGCTCTCCATGACTCGGCACCCAGCGGGGAGGCTAGCTGTGAGAGCGCTCTCCCGTACGCCTATGCCCTACCATCTTGAACCGTGGCTGTCAATGGCTGGATGACTCCCGGCCGCCCCGGGGACCGGTGTGGCGGGCGCTCAGCCAGTCCGCAGCGCGGCCAGCAGCGAGACGTCCCCGGAGGTCTCCAGCACGTCGAAGGGCACCCGGCCGTAGAGCGCCAGCACCAGGTCACTGCCGGTACCGCGGGCCAGCACCCGGGTGTGGTGGTCGTCGTGGTCCAGCCAGGTGTTGGTGTCCAGCAGCGCCACCCCCTCCCCGCGCAGCCGCACGAACCACTCGTGCTCGGTGTCGGTGGCGGACAGCTGCACCACTCCGGACAGGTCGGCCGGACCCTTCCGCCGGCCCGCCGGCAGCCAGCTGTCCAGCACCTCCGCCACCCCGTCGACGGCGAGCCGGGCCTCGATCGGCTCCACCTGGCCGACCGCCACCTGCGCGTCCCACCGGTGGATCGCGGTCTCGTGCGCCATCCGGCGGTGCCAGAACCCGGCCAGCTTCGGAGCCGGCGCCCAGTGCCAGGCCGGCAGCGCCGGGTCGAGCGCCTCCAGCATCGCCATCAGCTGGCTGAGCTCGCCGCCCCACCACTCGATCAGCGCCTCGTCCGGCGGTACCTCGACCGGCAGGTCCGCGGAGCGCTCGCCGGTGTCCGGCCGGTCGGTGGTGCCGCGGCTGGCGTGCGAGCGGACCCACCGGTAGAGCCGGCCGAGATGGAAGGCCAGGTCGCGCACCTGCCAGTCCGGGCAGGGCGGGACCGCGGCGGACAGCCCGGCCGGGCCGGCGGCCGCCTCCTCGAACGCGGTTCGCGTGGCCGCCCCGTCGGCGCGCAACGCCGACAGCCAGAGTTCCTTGTTGCCGAGCGCCTTGGTCATTGCGTCCTACCTTTGCAGAGACCTGCCGCGGCCGCGAGGTAAGGCGACGCTGGCGCAACCGGCTCGCCAGCGTGCCCACAACGAACGGCTATCATCCAGTCCTCCCCGGGAGTCCGGTGCGCACCGGGCAACCTCCAGCCTAGGGTGATGGGCGTGCCCGACGTAAGCGCCGACCGCCGCTGCCAGCTCGCCCCCCTGGCCGGCCTGACCACCCTCCGGCTGGGTGGCCCGGCTCGGCGGCTGGTCACCGCTGCCAGCGCTGACGAAATCGTGCAAAGTGTACGGGAGAGCACAGCGAGCGGAGAACCGACACTCGTGCTGGGCGGAGGCAGCAACGTGGTGATCGCCGACCCGGGCTTCGCCGGCACCGCGATCCTGCTCCGCAGCCGGGGGCTCCGGGTGGTCGAGCAGGACGCCACCGCGGTGACCATCCGGGTGGCGGCCGGCGAGCCGTGGGACGAGGTGGTGGCCGGCGCCGTGGCGGCCGGCTGGTCCGGGCTGGAGTGCCTGTCCGGCATCCCGGGCGCCGCCGGGGCCACCCCGATCCAGAACGTCGGGGCGTACGGTCAGGCGGTAGCGCAGACGATCACCGCGGTCCGGGTGCTGGACCGGGTCACCGGAGCGGTCAGCTGGCTGCCGCCGGAGCAGTGCCGGTTCGGCTACCGGACCAGCGTGTTCAAGCGGTCCGACCGGTGGGTGGTGCTGGAGGTGCAGTTCCGGCTGCCGCGGTCGCCCCGGTCCGCCCCGATCCGGTACGCCGAGCTGGCCGGGGCGCTGGCGGTCCGGATGGGCGACACCGCGCCGCTGCCGGTGGTCCGGGAGGCGGTGATCGCCCTGCGCGCCGGCAAGGGGATGCTGCTCGACCCGGCCGACCCGGACACGTACTCGGTCGGCTCCTTCTTCACCAACCCGGTGCTGGCCCCGGCCGCTGCGGCGACACTGGTGGCCGACGGGGCCGCGCCGCCGCCGCCGTCCTGGCCGGAGCCGGGCGGGCTGGTGAAGGTGAGCGCGGCCTGGCTGATCGAGCAGGCCGGCTTCCCGAAGGGGTACGCCGGACTGGGCGTGGCGATCTCGTCCAAGCACACGCTGGCGCTGACCAACCGCGGGACCGGCACCACCGCCGCCCTGCTGGCGCTCGCCGGCGAGATCCGGGACGGAGTCCGGGCCCGGTTCGGGGTGACGCTGCACGCGGAACCGGTGCTGGTCGACTGCATTTTGTGACCGGCCCGCTACTTGTGTGGCAGCGGGTCGTTACACGGGGCGTGAGACGACCCTTCCGCCGCGTGCCAACTGCGGCTGCCCTGCTGCTGGTGGCGATGCTGTCCGGTGCCGCCGCCTCGGGCCCGGCCGCCGCGGCGCCCACCGCCGCGCCCGCCGCACCGCTGGTCGAGGATGACGACGGCTACTCCTCCGACGACGGCTACTCCTCGGACTACGGCTATCCCACCCCGTCGCCCTCGCCGAGCCCCAGCCCGTCGGCTTCGCCCTCACCGTCACCGTCGCCCTCGGTGCCACCGCCGCCCGACCTGCCGGTTACCGGGGTGGGCAGCCTGGCGGTGGCCGGGGTGGGGCTGGTGCTGGTCGGCCTCGGCATCCTGGCCTGGGTGGTGGCCGGCCGCCGCCGGCTCCGGGTCTGAGCCGCGCCTGAGCCGGAGCCGGGCCCGCGGGCACCCGCTACTCGCGGTGGAGCTTGTGCTGGGCGGCCTGCGCGAGCGGGCGCACCACCAGCTGGTCCACGTTGACGTGGTGCGGTCGGGTCGCGCACCAGGCGACGCAGTCGGCGATGTCCTCGGCCACCAGCGGCTCGGCCACCCCCGCGTACACGGCCTCGGCGAGCGCCGCATCCCCGCGGAACCGGACCAGTGAGAACTCGTCGGTCTTCACCAGCCCGGGGTCGATCTCGATCACCCGGACCGGCCGGCCGGACAGCTCCAGTCGCAGTGTCCCGGCCAGCGCGGTCTGCGCGTGCTTGGCCGCGGAGTAGCCACCGCCGCCCTCGTAGACCACCTGTCCGGCGGTGGAGCTCATCACGACCACGGTGCCGGCACCGGACGCTTCGAGCGCGGGCAGCAGTGCCTTAGTGACCCGCAGCGTGCCGAGCACGTTCACCTCGTACATCCACTGCCAGTCGTCGACCTGGGCGGACTCGACCGGGTCCAGCCCGCGGGCGCCGCCGGCGTTGTTGACCAGCAGCGCCAGCGGTCCCGGCAGCTGGTCGGCCAGCTCGGCCACCGCCCGGTCCGAGGTAACGTCGCAGGTCACGGCGGTGGCGCTGCCGCCGGCGGCGGTGATCCCGGCGACCAGCTCGGAGAGCCGGTCGCGCCGCCGGGCCGCGGCGACCACCTGGAAGCCCTCGGCGGCCAGCCGCCGGGCGGTCGCGGCGCCGATCCCGCTGGAGGCCCCGGTCACCACCGCCACGTTCCCGTCGCTCATCCCCCGATCCTGCCCGGTCGACCCACGCCCCGCAGCGCCGCCCTCGGGAAGCGATGGGTGGCCAGTGGGGTTACGTCTAGAGCGTCGGTTCCCCTCCGCTTCCCGAGACCGAAGGAGTCCAAGTGCGCCGGCTGGCCACGATCTCCGTCCACACCTCCCCCCTCCACCAGCCCGGCACCGGTGACGCCGGAGGCATGAACGTCTACATCGTCGAGGTCTCCAAGCGGCTGGCGCAGGCCGGCGTCGAGGTCGAGATCTTCACCCGGGCCACCTCCAGCGACGTCCCGCGCACCGTCGAGCTGGCTCCCGGCGTCTGGGTCCAGCACGTGCTGGCCGGCCCGTTCGAGGGGCTGGCCAAGGAGGATCTGTCCGCCCAGCTGTGCGCGTTCGCGCAGGGGGTGCTGCGGGCGGAGGCCCGGCGTACCCCCGGGTGGTATGACCTGATCCACTCCCACTACTGGCTGTCCGGGCAGGTCGGCTGGCTGGCCAAGGAGCGCTGGGGGGTGCCGCTGGTGCACACCGCGCACACCCTGGCCAAGGTGAAGAACTCGCTGCTCGCCGAGGGCGACGGGCCGGAGCCGGTGACCCGGGTGATCGGTGAGGAACAGGTGGTCGCCGAGGCGGACCGGCTGGTCGCGAACACCGAGGCGGAGGCCCGCGAGCTGAGCACCTGGTACGCGGCACCGGCCGACCGGGTCTCGGTGGTCGAGCCGGGGGTGGATCTGAATCGGTTCCGGCCGGCCTCGCTCGGGTGCGAGGAGGTGGTGCGCCGGCGCGCCCGGCAGGCGCTCGGCCTGCCAGAGACCGGCCCGCTGGTCACGTTCGTGGGCCGGGTGCAGCCGCTGAAGGCGCCGGACGTGCTGCTCCGGGCGGTGGCGGCGCTGCGCGCGACCGCGCCGGACCTGACCCGGGACCTGACCGTAGCGGTGGTCGGCGGTCCCAGCGGCAGCGGGCTGGACCGGCCGAGCGCGCTGATCGAGCTAGCCGGCTCGCTGGGCATCGCATCCCAGGTCCGGTTCCTGCCGCCGCAGCCGGCAGCCGCGCTGGCCGGCCTCTACCGGGCCTCCGACCTGGTGGCGGTGCCCTCGTACAGCGAGTCGTTCGGGCTGGTCGCGCTGGAGGCGCAGGCGTGCGGCACGCCGGTGGTGGCGGCCGCGGTGGGTGGCCTGCCGACGGTGGTGGCCGACCGGGTCTCCGGGGTGCTGGTGGACTCGCACGACCCGCAGGACTGGGCGCGGGTGCTCGGCCAGCTGGTCGCGGCGCCGCGGTGGCGGGCCGAGCTGGCGCGGGGCGCGGTCGGGCACGCCAGCCGGTTCTCCTGGGACCTGACCGCCGGGCGGCTGCTGGCGGTCTACCGTGAGGCGGTGACCGAGAACCGGGCCCGGCTGGCCGCCCAGCTGGTCGGCTCCCGACTGTAGTGGGCCGGCGGGACGAGATCGGGGCGCTGATCGAGCAGGTCTGCGCCGAGCGGTCGCTGGCCTGCGAGCCGACCGGACCGCACGGCTACGCGGTCACCCTCCCCGGCACCCACAAGCTGACCACCGTCTGCAACCTGGTGGTGGGCGAGCACGCGCTGCGGGTGGAGGCGTTCGTGATGCGGGCACCGGACGAGCGGCACGAGCAGCTGTGGGCCTGGCTGCTGCGGCGCAACGCCCGGATGTACGGGGTGGCGTTCGCGATCGACGGGTCCGGGGATGTCTACCTGACCGGGCGGGTGGGGCTGGCCGGGGTGACCGCCGACGAGCTGGACCGGTTGCTCGGGTCGGTGCTCACGTACGCGGACGAGTCGTTCGAAACCATGCTGGAGATCGGGTTCGCCTCGGCGATCCGCCGGGAGTGGGCCTGGCGGGTGTCCCGGGGCGAGTCCACCGCCAACCTGCAGGCGTTCCGGCACCTGGCCGGACCGCCCTGACCCGACCGGCCCGGTCGTGGGAGCGTGACTGTGGCCGTGAACTGCACCACTATGACCGGCAACGCAGCCAAACCAGTTGTCGCAGTGATCGTTTCGGCGTAGCGTAAGGGGCACGTACCGCTGCTCGAAGAAGCTAAGTCTCAGGCTTGGTGAGCCGGTTGCCGGAGGTTCTCCGGCCGCCAGTGCGCCGGGCAGAGGTGCCGGGGGATGGGTGGAGTTTCGTCGTTGGGGGACGGCGACCACCTTGAGACCGGCGGCGCGAGCGGGCGACGCTTACGGGGGTGGGCGTCGCCCGCCGCCGCCGGGCCTGGCGCCGATACCGTGATGGCGTGACTGGGCCACTGGCCGGGCTGGCCGTGCTGGAGCTGGCCGGGATCGGGCCGGCGCCGTTCGCCGGGATGGTGCTGGCCGACCTCGGTGCCGAGGTGCTCCGGATCGACCGGCCGGCCGCCGCCCGCTACCCGGGGTCGGCCCGGCACGACCTGCTCAACCGCGGCAAGCGCTCGGCCCTCGTCGATCTGAAGCAACCGGCCGGGGCGCGCGCCGTGCGTACCCTGGCGACCCGGGCGGACCTGCTGCTGGAGGGGTTCCGCCCGGGCGTGGCCGAGCGGCTGGGGGTCGGCCCGGACGACTGCCGCGCCGGCAACCCGAAGCTGGTCTACGGCCGGATGACCGGCTGGGGGCAGGACGGCCCGCTCGCCGGCACCGCCGGGCACGACCTCACCTACCTGGCGCCGACCGGGGTGCTGCACGCGCTGGGCCGGCCCGGGGCGGCACCGGCCCCGCCGGCGAACCTGCTCGGGGACTACGGCGGCGGTGGGATGCTGCTGGCCGCCGGTGCGCTGGCCGCGCTGTGGCGGGCGCAGCGCACCGGCCAGGGGCAGGTGGTCGACGCCGCGGTGGTCGACGGCGCGGCGCTGCTGGCGACCCAGCTGCTCGGGCTGCGGCACGGCGGGCTGTGGCGGGACGAGCCGGGCACCAACCTGCTCGACGGCGGCGCTCCGTTCTACGCGGTCTACCCCGCCTCCGACGGGCGGTTCCTGGCGGTCGGGGCGCTGGAGCCGGCGTTCTTCGCCGCGCTGCTGGCCGGGCTCGGGCTGGACCCAGAGCAGACCCCGCCCCAGTACGAGGTGGCGCAGTGGCCCCGGCTGCGGCGGCTGATCGGAGACCGGCTGGCCAGCCGCCCCCGGGACGAGTGGCTGGCGGTCTTCGCCGGCTCGGACGCGTGCGTGGCGCCGGTGCTGACCCTGGACGAGGCACCGGCCCACCCGCAGCTGGCCGCCCGCGAGGTGTTCCCGGAGGTTCACGGGGTACGCCAGCCGGCGCCCGCCCCGCGGTTCTCCGGCACCCCGACCGGCCTGCCCGCGCGCCCGCCGCCCTACCCCGGTGAGCACACCCGGGCGGCCCTGTCCGAGTGGGGCGTGCCGGACGTCGACCAGCTGCTCGCCACCGGGGTCGCGGTCCAGCCTCCCGACCAGCCGGGCACGATAGAGGCATGAGTCCGAGGACGCTGGTGCTGCTGCGCCACGGTGAGAGCGAGTGGAACGCCAAGAACCTGTTCACCGGCTGGGTGGACGTTGACCTGACCGCCCGGGGTGAGGCCGAGGTACGCCGGGGCGGTGAGCTGCTGCGCGAGCACCGGCTGCTGCCCGACATCGTGCACACCTCGCTGCAGCGCCGGGCGATCCGTACCGCCGAGCTGGCGCTGGCCGCCTGCGACCGGCAGTGGGTCCCGGTCGCCCGGTCCTGGCGGCTGAACGAGCGGCACTACGGCTCACTGCAGGGCAAGAACAAGAAGCAGATCCGGGAGGAGTTCGGCGACCAGCAGTTCCTGACCTGGCGCCGGTCGTACGACACCCCACCCCCGCCGATCGCGGACGACGACGAGTGGTCCCAGGCCGGCGACCCCCGGTACGCGGCGCTGCCACCGGAGCTGCTGCCGCGCACCGAGTGCCTGGCCGACGTGGTCGCGCGGGCGCTCCCGTACTGGTATGACGCCATCGTCCCGGACCTGCGCGCCGGCCGCACCGTGCTGGTCTCCGCCCACGGCAACTCGCTGCGCGCCCTGGTCAAGCACCTGGACCGGATCTCCGACGCCGACATCGCCGGCCTGAACATCCCGACCGGCATCCCGCTGCGCTACGACCTGGATCCGGCCACCCTCCGCCCGGTCACCCCCGGCGGGGCGTATCTCGACCCGGCCGCCGCCGCCGAGGCCGCCGCCGCAGTCGCCAACCAGGGCCGGTGATTTCCAACCGGGGGGCGGTCGGCGCCCGGTCAGGCGGGCTCGCCGGTGATCAGATAGACCATGTGGTGGGCGGCGTTGACGGCGTGGTCGGCGTACCGCTCGTAGAAGCGGCCCAGCAGCGCCATGTCCACGGCCGCCTCCACCCCGTGCGCCCAGCTCGGGTCGAGCACCGTCGACAGCAGCCGGCGGTGCAGGTCGTCCATGGCGTCGTCGTCGCGCTCCAGCTCGGTGGCGCGGGCCACGTTCGGGGTGGAGAGGACCCGGCTGATCTTGCCGGCCATCTCGTCGGCGACCTTCGCCATGTCCCGGATCACCCCGGTCAGCTCCGCTGGCACCGCCGGGGCTGGGTGCCGGCGCAGCCCGGTCTTCGCGACGTGGTCGGCCAGGTCCCCCATCCGCTCCAGGTCCCCGGCGATGTGCAGGGCGGTCAGCACCAGCCGCAGATCTGAGGCCACCGGCGCCTGCAGCGCGATCACGTCGTACACCTTCTCTTCGATCTGCCGGTAGTGGCCGTCGATCTGGTCGTCGTCGGCGATCACCGAGGCCGCCTGCTCGGCGTCGGAGTGCAGCAGCGCGCCGGTGGCCCGGCGGATCGCGGTGCGGACCGCGTCCGCCATGTCGACCAGCAGGCCGGCGATCTCGTCCAGGTCGCTCTGGAACTTTGTCCGCATCGTGACATCCTGCCACGACACGTGGTGAACACCACCCGGACGGCCGGTGAACACTGTGCCCTACCTGCCTGGTTCGCCCTATTTTGCGAGTGCAGCTGGTTAACATCGGACCTACGATCGGCCTGTGGACTGGGCGGTCGTGATCGCGGTGGCCGGCGGGGTGCTCGCGGGCGCCGGCGCGGTGCTGCTCACGGCTGCGCTGACCCCGGGTCGGGGCGACCGCCGCACCGGCCGCCGCGGCAGCCGCGGTGGTCGTGATCCTGGACCCGGCACCGGCGGCGCAGACGGGAGGACGGCGATAACCAGCGAGTGGAACGACCCGCGCGGCGGGCCCGCCCGCAAGAGCCTCGACTCGCTGCGGGTCGGCGTGGTGGTGCTCGACCCGGCCGACCAGCCGGTGCTGGTCAACCCGTCCGCCCGGGCGATGGGGCTGCTGCGGGTCGGCGTCCGCCCTGGCACCACCGCCGCCCACCCGGTGGTCCGGAGCCTCGCCGCGCAGGTACGGCGCAGCGGGGTGCGCCGGGAGGTGGAGCTGGACCTGCCCCGCACCGGCGAGGGCGGTGCCGAGGACCCGCTGGGGGTGCTGCTGCGGGGGGTGGGCATCGGAGGCGACTACGTGGCCGTGGAGGCGGCGGACGTGACCGAGTCGCACCGGGTGGCCCGGGTCCGGCGGGACTTCGTGGCCAACGTCGGGCACGAGCTGAAGACCCCGATCGGGGCGCTGCAGCTGCTGTCCGAGGCGCTGCTGGACGCCACCGACCCAGCCGGGGACGTGGCCGCCGCCCGGCGGTTCGCCGAACGGATCCACCACGAATCGGACCGGCTGGGCCGGCTGGTCACCGAGCTGCTGGAGCTGTCCCGGGTGCAGGGGGCCGAGCCGCTGCCGGAGCGCACCCCGGTGCCCGTGGACTGGTTGGTCTCGGAGGTGCTGGACCGGGCCCGGACCGGGGCCGCCGCGAGGCAGATCAGCTTCACCGTGTCCGGGCAGGCCGGCCTGACCGCGTACGGCAGTGACCGGCAGCTCGTCACCGCGGTGGCCAACCTGGTCGAGAACGCCGTGGCCTACTCGCCCGAGCACAGCGAAGTGGTGATCCACTGTCACGGCTCGGCGGACCACGTGGCGGTGTCCGTGACCGACCGCGGGATCGGGATCGCCCCGAAGGAGCTGGACCGGATCTTCGAGCGGTTCTACCGCTCCGACCGGGCCCGCTCCCGGGCCACCGGCGGGACCGGGCTCGGGCTGGCGATCGTCAAGCACATCGCGACCAACCACGGCGGCCGGGTGGACGTGACCAGCTCCCTGGGGGAAGGCTCAACGTTCACCCTGCGGCTGCCGGCCCGTCCACCGGACGCTGCCCCGCCGCCACCTGGGTTGGCTGGGATCGAAACCGATCGAGCATCGGACCCCGGCTCGCCGGTCGCCACCCCGGGGGTGGACGCACCGGCGGCGGGCGGCGGGGGACGATAGGAACGTCGCCACGAAGGAGAGGTACAAGGTGGCCCGGGTGCTTGTCGTGGAGGACGAGGAGTCCTTCTCCGATGCCCTGTCGTACATGCTGCGCAAGGAGGGGTTCGAGGTCTCGGTCGCGGAGACCGGTCCGGCGGCGCTGACCGAGTTCGACCGCTCCGGCGCCGACATCGTGCTGCTGGACCTGATGCTCCCGGAGATGTCCGGCACCGAGGTGTGCCGGCAGCTCCGGACCAGGTCACAGGTGCCGATCATCATGATCACCGCCCGGGACAGCGAGATCGACAAGGTGGTCGGGCTGGAGATCGGTGCCGACGACTACATCACCAAGCCGTACTCGCCCCGCGAGCTGGTCGCCCGGGTCCGGGCGGTGCTGCGCCGGCAGACGGCCGACCCGACCGAGGCGTCCGCCCCGTCGCTGGCGGTCGGGCCGGTCCGGATGGACGTGGACCGGCACGTGGTGACGGTGGGCGGCGAGCCGGTGCAGCTGCCGCTGAAGGAGTTCGAGCTGCTGGAGCTGTTGCTGCGCAACGCCGGCCGGGTGCTGACCCGGGGCCAGCTGATCGACCGGATCTGGGGGGCCGACTACGTCGGCGACACCAAGACGCTGGACGTCCACGTGAAGCGGCTCCGGTCCAAGGTGGAGCCGGCGCCGTCCACCCCGCGGCACATCGTGACCGTCCGCGGCCTCGGCTACAAGTTCGAGCCGTGACCGGGGCGCCGCGTCCCATAGAAACACCATAGCCAAGGTGCTATCATCATGGCTATGGCGACGACTTTCGACCTTCCGCCGGCACTGCATGAGCGGGTGCGCCAGATCGCGGCGGCCGAACGCCGCAGCATCACGCAGACCCTGATCCTGGCCGTGGAGGAGTACGTGCAGCGGCACCAGCAGGCGGAGCAGGTTGATGCCCTGAGCAAGCGGATCGCTGCCGAGGATGCCGAGCTGCTCCGGCGACTGGCGTGACCATCTTCCTGACTGTCGAGGATCTGCTGCAGGTAGCCGCCAACGCCACCGGAGCCCAGCCGCTGGTACGGGACTTCGGCCTGCTCGAGTCGGCGGCTGCCCGGCCGCAGACCACCGTCTTCGGGGCGGAGGCGTATCCGGACCTCTGGGCGAAGGCCGCTGCGCTCGGCCACTCCCTCATCGCCAACCATGCGCTGGTGGATGGCAACAAACGGCTCGGCTGGGTGGCGATGCGCACGTTCCTGGAGCTCAATGGCGTCGAACCGGTTCGCGCCGATGTCGATGCCGCGGAACGGTTTGTGCTAGAGATCGCTACCGGTGATCTCGGAGATGTCGCCGAGATCACGAAGCGGCTACGTGCCCTCGCCAGCCAGTGACCCGGGTCCGGCCGGTGCGGACGGTGACCGGGGCGCCGCACCAGCACTCGACGGTGACCAGGATGCCGTGGTCGGAGTTGGACAGGCCGCGGATCCGGGTCGGCGGGACCAGGACCTCGTGGCCGTGCACCGGGCACTCGATGGCGAACACAGGTCGAGCCTCGCCGCTGCGGCGGCCGGCTGCCAGTGGCAGGGTTGACCACGTTCGCAAGAAACCTGCCATGCTGGAGCGTATGGCACTCGAGCGCGCAGCTGTCCGTACTCCGTTCCACTCCGTAGTCGCGTACGCCCCGACCCGGGTGGCGAGCTTCACCCTCGGCCTGGTCAGTGAGGTGTTCGGCTTCGACCGCACCTCCCGGGGCCTGCCGGCGTTCGACTTCACGGTGTGCACCCAGCGGCCGGGCCAACTGCGCACCGACACCGGGCTGACCCTGACGGTGGAGCACGGGCTGGACCGGCTGGCCACCGCCGACCTGGTGTTCGTGATGCCGTGGGAGGAGACCGATCCGGACCCAGCCGAGGAGGTGCACGAGGCGCTCCGGGCCGCGTACCGGCGGGGGGCGATCGTGGCCAGCCAGTGCACCGGCGCGTTCCTGCTGGCCGCGGCCGGCCTGCTGGACGGGCGGCGGGCGACCACCCACTGGCGGTGGACCGATGCGTTCCGGGACCGGTTCCCGGCCGTGACCCTGGCACCGGAGGTGCTCTACGTCGACGAGGGGCGGATCCTCACCAGTGCCGGAGTGGCCGCCGGGATCGACCTGTGCCTCTACCTGCTGCGCCGGGAGCACGGCGCGGCGGTGGCCACGGCGCTGGCCCGGGACATGGTCGTGCCGCCGCACCGGGACGGCGGGCAGGCGCAGTACGTGGCGGTGCCGGTGCCGGTGCGCTGCGACGACGAGCGGCTCGCGTCGGTGATCGGCTGGGCCCGCGCGCACCTGGACCGCCGGCTGACCGTGGACGAGCTGGCCACCCGGGCGATGATGAGCCCGCGGTCGTTCGCCCGGCACTTCCGGGCGACCACCGGCACCACCCCGCACGCCTGGTTGCTCGGGGAGCGGCTGCACCGGGCCGAGGAGCTGCTGGAGACCGCGGACCTGCCGATCGAGGAGGTGGCCCGGCGGTCCGGGTTCGGCACCGCGGCGGCGCTACGGGAGCAGTTCGTCCGCCGGCGCGGGGTGCCGCCCCGCGACTACCGGCGCGCCTTCGCCGTCCGGTAGCCGCGGTTCGGGTCAGGCCGATGCCGGGTGTGGGGCGAGCTGGCCCTGCTTGTGCCGGGCCTCGCACAGCTCCGCGAGCCGGTCGTAGGCCGGCTGGCCAATCAGGGCGACCAGCTCCGGGCGGTAGGAGACGTAGAGCGGCTCCCCGCCCACGTGTGCCTCGGGCGAGGAGGTGCACCACCAGTGGTGGTCGTGGCCGCCGGGTCCCCACGCCCGCCGGTCGAACTCGGACAGCGTGGTCAGCAGGATCTTGGTTTCGTCCGGCCGAGTGACCCAGTCCTGCTCCCGGCGGACCGGCAGCTGCCAGCACACGTCCGGCTTGTACTCCAGCGGGTGCGCCCCGTCCCGCAGTGCCTGCGCGTGCAGCGCGCACCCGTACCCGCCCGGGAAGTCGCGGTCGTTGTGGAACACGCACGGCCCGTTCTCGTCCCGGGTGGCGGTCCGCCGGGCCGGGCTCTCGCCGTCCACAGTGTCCATCTCGGTCCAGTTCTCGAACCCGCGGCGGTAGTGCTGCCAGGTGTCGCGGTTCAGCCGGCGGGCGGCCTTCCGGACCCGCTTCTCGTCGTCGGAGTCGGTGAAGAACGCGCCGTGCGAGCAGCATCCCTCCTCCGACCGGCCGGCGATCACCCCGTGACAGCTCCGCCCGAACACGCAAGTCCACCGGGACAGCAACCAGGTAAGGTCGGCCCGGATCAGGTGCTCGGCGTCGTCCGGGTCGGTGAACTCCAGCCATTCCCGCGGAAAGTCGAGGTCGACTTCTTCGACTTCCCGGTGGCTGGTCACGACAACCGGTATCTGCGCCATCCGCCCAGCGTACGCGGACCGGTGCGGCGACGCCGACGGCGCGCGCCGACCGGGTGCCCACGAACCGCCCATCAGGCGACCATCTCTGCTCATCGGGTACCCGTGTACTGCCAAGCCGCGACCCTTGAGCCCGGGGTGCGGTGCCGCCTAGCGTGAGGCGGCGGGGGTCAGACCTGCGCGGCGGCGAGTCCGCCCGCTGGAGGGAGACCACTCGTGACACCCTCGCGGCGCCCATCGCGGCGCGTTTTTAGGAGATCGTTGGCTGGCCTGGCGTCGTTGGCGTTGGTGGCTGGCATGGTCACTATCGGTTCGTCGGGTGTGCAGGCGGCCCCGGCGCTGGGGACCGGCGGCAGCGCGCCGGCTGACAA
>WHTQ01000006.1 GCA_009377645.1 Micromonosporaceae bacterium
CTGCTGCGACCTTCCTCCGCAGCGCTACCCACATCCATCACCACACGCACGGAGGAGATCCATGCCAGCCAACTCTGCGGTTACCGTCCCGGCGCACGTGCTGCCGCACCGCAGCCCCGCCGAGCTGCTCCGGCTCGCCCGGCAGGGGCTGGACGAGGCGGCCGCCACCCGGCTAGACGGGCTGCGCTACGCCACCGCCCATCTGGCGGCGCTGCGCGCGGCCGCGGCGGTGCTCGCCGCCCGGGCGCAGCCGGCGCTGGGCCGGCGAAACCGGATGACAAGTGTCTGGGCACTGCTGACCCGGGTCGCTCCGGATCTGCGGGAGTGGGCGGCCTTCTTCGCCGCCGGTGCCGCCCGGCGGGCCGCCGCCGAGGCGGGCATTCCACGGGTGGTCAGCGCCCGCGACGCCGATGACCTGCTGCGCGCCGCGGAGCAGTTCACCGCGGTGGTGGAGGTGGCGCTCGGCCTGGCCCATCAGCCCACGCTGGTCGCCGCCTGAGCCCGTCGCACCGGTTCGAGTGATAAGCGCGGGGGGCGGAGCCATGGCGGTCCTGGAGCTGGTCGAGCCGACCGGTCACGCGATCCAGCGCGCCAGCGACCTGGCCGGTGCCGCGGCGGCGCTCGGTCGGGTCGACCGGCTGGTGCCGGTCGACCCGGAGCTGCACCCGTTGCTGCCCGAGGGCGGGCTGCGCCGGGGGAGCACCGTGGCGGTGGCGCCCGGGGCCAGCTCGCTGGTGCTGGCGCTGCTCGCCGGGGCGTCGGCCGCCGGAGCCTGGTCCGCGGTGGTGGGCATGCCCGGTCTCGGCATCCTCGCCGCCTCCCAGGCCGGGGTGGCGCTGGAGCGGCTCGCCCTGGTCCCCGAGCCGGGCCCGGAGTGGGCCACCGTGGTGGCCGCGCTGCTCGACGGGGTGGATCTGGTGGTGGCCGTGCCACCCGGGCCGGTCCCCGCCCGGGTGGCCAGCCGGTTGGCCGCCCGGGCCCGCCAGCGGGGCAGCGTGCTCCTGCCGGTCGGCCGGTGGGAGGGCGCCGCCCTGACCCTGACCGCCGGGCCCGGGGTGTGGGAAGGGCTGGGTGCCGGCCACGGCCGGCTGCGCTGCCGGGAGCTGACCATCACCGCGCAGGGCCGGGGCGCGGCCGGCCGGCCCCGGCGGTTGCGGGTCCGGCTGCCCGACCCGACCGGCCGGCTCGCCGCCGTGCTGCCGCCCGCCCCTGCCCTCGCCGCCCCGGTCCCCGGCAGGGGGCGGCCGGCGCTGGCGGTGATCGATGGTGAGTCGGTAACGGAAGAGGTTAGGGCGGCGTGACCAGGCCGGTGCGGACCCTGCTGGCCTGGTGCCCGGACTGGCCGGTGATCGCGGCCCAGATCGAGGTCGGGGTGCCCGCGCGGGAGCCGGTGGCGGTGCTGCACGGCAACCGGGTGGTCGCCTGCTCGCCGGCGGCCCGAGCCGAGGGGGTGCGGCGCGGGCTGCGGCGACGCGAGGCGCAGAGCCGCTGCCCGCAGCTGGTGGCGGTCGGCCACGACCCGGGCCGGGACGCGCGCGCCTTCGAGCCGGTGGTGGCCGCGATCGAGCAGGTGGTCGCCGGGGTGGAGGTGGTCAGGCCCGGCTGCTGCGCAATGGCGGTCCGGGGGGCGGCGCGCTACTTCGGCGGGGAGCAGCCGGCCGCGGAGCGGATCGTGGAGCAGGTCGCGCAGGAGTGTGGGGTGGAGGCGCAGGCCGGCATCGCCGACGGGGTCTTTGCTGCCGGGTTGGCCGCCCGAGCCGGCCGGGTCGTGCCGCCCGGGCAGACCCCCGGGTTCCTGGCCGGGGTCGAGGTCGGTGTGCTGGACCGACCGGAGCTGACCGACCGGCTGCGCCGGCTCGGCATCCGCACCCTCGGTGAGTTCGCCGCGCTGCCGGCTGGGGACGTGCTGACCCGGTTCGGGTTCGACGCCGCGCTGGCCCACCGGCTGGCCGGTAGCACCGACGATCGGCCGCTCACGGTGCGCCGGCCACCGGCCGAGCTGACCGCCACCGAGGAGTTCGACGAGCCGATCGACCGGGTCGACGTCGCCGCGTTCGCGGCCCGCTCGCTGGCGCGGCGGCTCCACGACACGCTCGCCGGGCACGGGCTGGCCTGCACCCGGCTGGGCATCGAGGCGGTCACCACGCACGGGCAGGAGCTGCACCGCACCTGGCGGCACGACGGGCTGCTGACCGTCTCCGCGATCACCGACCGGGTGCGCTGGCAGCTGGAAGGCTGGCTGACCAGATCGCTGGCGGGCGGCGATCCGGCCCGGCCGGCCGGCGGCGGGATCCGGTGGCTGCGGCTGGTTCCGGACGGGGTGCTCGCCCAGGCCGGCCAGCAGCCCGGCCTGTGGGGAGAGGTTGGGGAGGGCCGGAGCCGGGCGCACCGGGCGCTGGCCCGGGTGCAGGGGCTGCTCGGTCCGGCCTCGGTGCTCACCGCGGTGCTGCGGGGTGGGCGGTCACCGGCCGACCAGGTTCGGCTGGTGCCGTGGGGGGAGGAGCGGGCGCCGGCGGTAACCGCGGGCGGGCCTGGCATCCCGGCCGCCCCGGAGCCGTGGCCGGGGCAGCTCCCGGCACCCGCGCCGGCCACCGTCCTGACCGAGCCGGCGCCGGCGACCGTCCAGGACGCGCGAGGACAGCCAGTCACCGTCAGCGCCCGGCTGGCGGTCAGCGCCGCTCCGGCGTGGCTCAGGATCGCGGACGACCTCCCGGCCCGGATCGCCGGATGGACCGGGCCGTGGCCGGTCCACGAACGCTGGTGGGCACCGGGCGAGGCGCGCCGGCGGGCCCGGTTCCAGGTCCGGCTGGCCGACGGGCGGGCGCTGCTGCTGGTCCGATCGGAGGGCCGGTGGTGCGTGGAGGCCTGGTATGACTAGCTGCGCTGACCGCACTCGCCTGCCGGGTTCCCAGCGGGACGTAGGTGCGAACACACCCTGTCAGCCGACTCAGCGCACCAGCCGGTGGCCGGCACCGGCATCAGACCCGGATGACGGTCAGGTCCGGGACGGTTTCCGGAAACCCCCGGTCCTGCGTGACGACCGCCATGCCGTGAGCGATCGCGGTCGCGGCGATCCACGAGTCGTTGACCTCCATCCGGAGCCCCGTCAACGCAGCTGGCGGCGAAGCAGTGCCCAGGCGGCGGCGACCCGCTCATCCACCGGGAGCGGTGCCAGCCGCTGCGCGGCGGCGAGCGTGCTCAGCCTGGTCGACCGGGTGGCGTCATCCGCGGCCTGCAGCACACCCAGCCGAAGCTCGGCGATGGTCACGGCGCTGGCACCGGACTCGTCGGGCAGGGCGGCGACGTCGAGTGGTCGGCCAGCCTCGCGGGCGATGAAGACCGAGGTGTCGAGCAGGCCGGCCGTTACCGCTGCCACGGGTCGGTCAGGTCTACGCGGTGGTGGGGGGTGACGCAAGCGTGGGCTGGAACAACCCGGCGGTGCCGTGGACGGAGCTGGAGCGGACGCTCTCCGGCCGACCGTACGTGGTGGATCCGCTGGCGGTCGACGGGGACGGTGGCGACTCCCCGGTGTGGAGCCACAAGCGGCAGCCCTACCAGGCCCCGGCGCTGGTGCGCCGGAAGGCCACAGTAGACTACACGGAGCTGCACTGCCACTCCGCCTTCAGCTTCCTGGACGGGGCCAGCCAGCCTGAGGAGCTGGTCGAGGAGGCGGCCCGGCTCGGGCTGACCGGGCTGGCGATCACCGACCACGACGGGTTCTACGGGGTGGTGCGGTTTTCGGAGGCCGCCAAGGCGAACGACCTGCCCACCCTGTTCGGGGCGGAGCTGTCGCTGGACCTGCCCGGCCCGCAGAACGGCCAGCCCGACCCGGCCGGCGCCCACCTGCTGGTGCTGGCCCGGAACGAGCACGGGTACGCCAAGCTGTCCCGGACCATCTCCGAAGCCCAGCTGCGCGGCGGCGAGAAGGGCAAGCCCGACTACCAGAGCCTGGAGCAGGTCGCCGACTCTCTGGGCGACCAGGTGCTCGTCCTCACCGGCTGCCGGAAGGGGCACGTGCCGGCGGCGCTGGTGCGGCACGGCGAGGCGGCCGCCCGGGCCGAGCTGGACCAGCTGGTCACGCTGTTCGGCCGGGACGGGGTGGCGGTGGAGCTGACCTGCCACGGCGACCCGCTCGACGACGAGCGCAACGACGCGCTGGCCGAGCTGGCGGAGGCCCTCCGGCTGCCCACAGTGGCCACCAACAACGTGCACTACCACACCCCCTCCCGGATTCGGCTGGCCGCCGTGCAGGCGGCGATCCGGTCCCGGCGCTCGCTGGACGAGCTGGACGGGTGGCTGCCGGCCGCCGGCACCGCGTACCTGCGCAGCGGAGCCGAGCAGGCCGACCGGTTCGCCGCCTGGCCCGGCGCGGTGGCCCGGGCCGCCCGGCTCGGCAAGGAGCTCGCCTTCGACCTGAAGCTGGTGGCGCCGAAGCTGCCCCGCCTGGCCCCGAAGCGGGGCTACACCGAGATGGGGTGGCTGCGCAAGCTCACCCGGGACGGTGCCCGGCAGCGCTACCACAACAAACCGGTCGCGCTCCGGCAGATCGCGCACGAGCTGGGGATGATCGAGCAGCTCGGCTTCCCGGGCTACTTCCTAGTGGTGCACGACATCGTGAAGTTTTGCCGGGAGAACGGGATCTTCTGCCAGGGGCGGGGGTCGGCGGCCAACTCCGCGGTCTGCTACGCGCTGGGCATCACCCATGTGGACCCGGTCGGAAACAACCTGCTGTTCGAGCGGTTCCTCGCACCGGAGCGGGACGGGCCACCGGACATCGACGTCGACATCGAGTCGGACCGGCGGGAGGAGGTTATCCAGCACGTCTACGAACGCTACGACCGGCACCACACCGCCCAGGTCGCGAACGTCATCTCGTACCGTCCACGTTCGGCGGTGCGGGACTCCGCCCGGGCGTTCGGGTTCTCACCCGGGCAGCAGGACGCCTGGAGCAAGCAGATCGACCACTGGCATCGAGCGTCCGCTGTGGACGTGGACGGCATCCCGGAGCAGGTGGTCGGGTACGCCAACCAGCTGCAGACCTTCCCCCGGCACCTGGGCATCCACTCCGGAGGGATGGTGATCTGCGACCGGCCGATCGTGGAGGTGTGCCCGGTCGAGCCCGCCCGGATGCCCGGCCGCACCGTGCTGCAGTGGGACAAGGACGACTGCGCCGCGATCGACCTGGTGAAGTTCGACCTGCTCGGGCTGGGGATGCTCTCGGCGCTGCGGTACGCGTTCGAGCTGATCGCGTCGGAGCGGTCAAGCGAAGCCAGCGACGCCGTGGGCGTCATCGCGCACGAGGGGGTCCACCTGAAGCTGCACGAGTTCTCGCTGGCCGACCCCGAGGTGTACGAGATGCTCTGCCGGGCCGACACGGTGGGGGTGTTCCAGGTGGAGAGCCGGGCGCAGATGGCCACCCTGCCCCGGCTGCAGCCGCGGGAGTTCTACGACCTGGTGGTGGAGGTGGCGCTGATCCGGCCCGGGCCGATCCAGGGTGGCTCGGTGCACCCGTTCATCCGGCGCAAGAACGGCGAAGAGGAGGTGGAGATCCCGCACGATCTCATGAAGCCCTCGCTAGAGCGGACGAACGGGGTGCCGCTGTTCCAGGAGCAGCTGATGCAGCTGGCGATCGACGTGGCCGGGTTCACCGCGGCCGAGGCCGACCAGCTGCGGCGGGCGATGGGGGCGAAACGCTCGGAGGAGAAGATGGCGCAGCTGCGGGACCGGCTGTACGCGGGGATGGCGGCCAACGGGATCACCGGTGAGCTGGCCGACGACATCTACCGGAAGCTGGCGGCGTTCGCCAACTACGGCTTCCCGGAGAGCCACGCCTACTCCTTCGCGCACCTTGCCTACGTGTCCTCCTGGCTCAAGCGCTACCACCCGGCGGCGTTCTGTGCGGCGCTGCTGAACGCCCAGCCGTTGGGGTTCTACTCGCCACAGTCACTCGTGGACGACGCTCGCCGGCACGGGGTGGTGGTGCGCCGCCCGGACATCAACGTGAGCCGGGCGGCCGCGACCCTCCAGGCACCGGTGCTCCCCGGCGGCCCGCGCACCGGGGAGCACGCGGATCCGGCCGGCTGGGGAGCCGGTGGGCCGGTGGTCCGGCTCGGGCTGTCCGGGGTGCGGACCCTCGGTGCCCCGGTGGCCGAGGCGATCGAGGCCGAGCGGGACCGCGCCGGGCCGTACCGGGACCTGACCGACCTGGCCCGCCGGATGGCGGTCGCCGGCACTCCGCTGACCACCGCCCAGCTGGAGGCGCTGGCCACCGCGGACGCCTTCGCCGGCTTCGGGCTGGCGAGGCGGGAGGCGCTGTGGGCGGCCGCGCAGGAGCGCCCGGACCGGCTGCCCGGCACGGTCACCGGCGCGACCGCGCCGGCGCTACCCGGGATGGACGATGTGGACCGCCACGTGGCCGACGTGTGGGCGACCGGGCTGTCCCCGGACAGCCACCCGGCCCAGTTCATCCGCGCCGAGCTGGATCGGCTGGGCGCGGTGCCGGTCGCGCGGCTGGCGCAGGTGCAGGCCGGGCGGCGGGTCCGGGTCGGTGGCATCGTCACCCACCGGCAGCGACCGGCGACCGCTGGCGGGATAACGTTCCTGAACCTAGAGGACGAGACCGGCATGCTCAACGTGACCTGCTCGCCCGGTCTGTGGCGCCGCTACCGCCGGGTCGCCCGCAGCAGCCCGGCGTTGCTGGTCCGCGGCACCCTGGAGCGCACCGGGGAGCCGCCGCGCACGGTCACCAACCTGCGCGCCGACCGGGTTGAGGCGGTCACCGTCCCGTCCCGGACCAGATCCCGCGACTTCCGCTGAGCGTTGGCCGCCGTCCGGTCAGGGGCAGTCGTGGTCGGTGATCCAGCCGTGCTGGTAGCGATCGCGGAGCGCTTCGACGAACCCGGTGATCCGGCGTTCGTCGTACCTGTCGAGCACGTCGATGCGTCCCCAGGCGGTCAGCGCGATGCCGTGCTCGAGCGGCGGGTACGGCGCGAGCAGCACGTCGGCGCCGTAGCGTCTGGCCAGCCGTGCCAGCTGCGCGACCTCGCGATCGCCGGTGGCCGGGGCGTACTGGATGACAACGTGGCCGTGCTCCATGGCGTGTACGGTCAGTCCCTCGGCGACCGGCTGGTCGTAGACCCCGGTGGCCACCGTGAACGCGAAGTGCGGTCCAGAGGTCGGGGGCAGTGAGCTGTACTCTACCGATTCGGCCTGCGCTGGCGAGACATGGGGACTGTCCATGATGTCGACGGGCTGGCCGGGCAGGCAGGGCGCCTCGCGGGCCGCTTCGGCGGTGGAGCCGGCCACATTGCCGAGCAGGAACTGGTACGGCCCGGCCAGCAGCGCGACCAGCACGCCGAGGACCACCACAGTGAGCCCGGCCCGCCAGGCCAGGCGCCGGGGGGTGCCCACCGGTGGCGTACTCATCGGAGGGTTCCCGCCCGGCGCAGCCTGCGCTCCCGCCAGGCCAGCAGCGGGACCACCGCGTACTGGCCGATCACGATAGTCACCACCGCGGCCGACTCCCAGAACGCGACTGAGCCCAGTGCGGGATGAGTGAGATTGTGGCCGACCCACCAGGTCATCGAGGCGATGAACGGGATGGCGTAGGTGACTGCGATCCAACCCATCGCGACCAGCCCGGCGAGGAACAGCAGCCCGAACCAGCGGGCCACCCGCCGGTCGTGGTCGCCGATCGCGGCCAGCTCGGTGGTCTCGGTGGCGGTGAGCCCGCGCAGCCGGTCCTTGGTGGTCAGCCAGGTGGCCCGGTAGAGATCGTGGCAACGTAGCGCGTTGGCCAGCACCGCGTACCCGTCGCTGCGCAGGAACAGCGCCGCCCATTGCCAGATGATGCCGAGCAGCTGGACCAGCACGACCGCGGCCAGCAGCCGGTCCACCCACCCGGGGAGCACGATCAGGTCGGTGCGGTGGGCCAGCCGCAGGCCCAGCGCCGCCGCGAGGACGGCGACGTCGAAAGCCATTCCGGCCAGGAACGCGCCGTATCGCCGCCGCCGGCCGGTGGCGACGAGCTGAGTAAGGTCGGTCTCGAAGACCAGGAAGATGCCCCGGTAGCTGACTCGGAAGATGGCCGGGACACCGATCGCGCGCCCGGCCAGCCAGTGCCACGCCTCGTGGCAGGCGGTCAGCAGCAGCCCGATCGGGAACAGCACCAGCACCGAGAGCACCGGGTCGGGTAGCCACCAGGTGTGCTCGTAGCTGGGCCACAGGTCCGGCCGGGCCGAGAACACCGCGATCACGAAGCCGGTCGCCAACCCGTAGCCGATCCAGGCCACCGGGCCGAACAGCCGCCGCGCCGCCGCCGGGCTGACCCCTTCGATCCAACGGATCTCCCTGGTCCGCCCCGACCTCCGCCCCGACCGAACCACCGCCACCTCCTGGGCCGGGTCGGTGGGTGGGTCCCACAGGCCGGCCGCCGCCAGCCCACTTAGAAAGTCATCCCCGTCGACCTCGGCCCCGGCCGCCTCGCTGGCCCGGGCGGTCGCCACCGCCAGCGGCTCGCCGGCCTGCAGCGCCTCCACGAGCACCACCCCGGGCCGCGGCACCACCACGTACACGCCGAGGTCCGGCCGTCCCAGCACGTACTCGTCGCCGTCGTGGGCGACCACCACCCGCTCCAGCGCCGAGGCCAGGCCGGCATTCACCTCGGTCACCTCCTGTCCGCCTGGGTGGTGCGGGTGCCCCGGCACGGCTCTCACCGGGGCACCCGCGTTGTCGAGGCTCGCGGTCGAGTCCTCAGGAATCACAGCTGATCGTGTTGGCGCTGCAATAGCTGTAGGACGTGAGTCGGGCGTTCTCGACCTTGCGGATCTCCAGCTTCACGGCGAATTCCTCCCTTCTTTGTCCAGTCGACCTTCTCAACCGGATCGGCTGCCGGTGCCGTTCCGTCAGGATTCGCAGGAGTTACACGTATGCGCCGTGAGTCGGGTGTTCTCGACCTTGCGGATCTCCAACTTCATCGCGTTTCACCTCCTCCGGAGGCTTGGTCCGGTGTCCGGTCTGGACGAGCTCCAGGACGGTCGACACCGCACTGTGGGCAGTCGGGTGCGGGTAGCCATGGGTCGTCCTGACGGATGGCGCAGCCGTTGGCGAAATCGATGATGATCGGCCGCCCGGCGTAGGCCGGCGGTTCGAACCGGGTGAGATAGCGCAGCACCTCGAACGCGCACAGGGCGCCGAGCAGCCCGGCGACCGGGCCGATCCCGCGGTTGGTGCGCGGCTTGTCCGCGTACAGCGCGAACACCGCGCCCTCGTTCGCCACCGGTCCAGCCTCCGGGGTTGCGTCCGGCCGGTCACCACCGGTGCGGCCGCAGGCACGGCAGGCACTGACACCGGGCTCGACCGACCACACCAGCCCCTGGGTTACCCACATGCCGCCGCGCACGTAGGGCACGCCACGGCTGACGCACCCGGCGTCGACCCAGTCGTCGACCTCAGGAGGGCTGTCGATGCCCGACATCACCACGTCGGGGGCGAGCCGGTCCAGCAGCTCACCCACCTGCGCTGCGCTGTCCACTCCGGCGTCCAGCGCCTCCACCTTGATCGCCGGGTCGAACCCGCGCACCCACTCGGCGGCCAGCAGGACCTTGCGGGCTCCAATGTCGTGATGCCGGTACAGGTACTGCCGGGCGAAGTTGCGGAGCTCCACCGTGTCGCGGTCCAGCAGCGTCAACCTGCCCACCCCGAGCCCGCACAGGTGCGGGATGGTGTTGGAGTTCAGCCCGCCGGTGCCCAGCACCAGGACGTGGGCGTCCCGCAAGGTCTGCTGGAAGTCCTCCCGGCTACGGGCCAGCGACGCGAACGACTCGAAGAATGCCAGGTTCGAGAAGAACCGCTCTCGTTCCGGCTGGTCGAGCCGCCCCAGCCGCTGCTCGTCCTCCAGCAGCCCGTGCGAGTCGAACAGCTCCACCGCAGCGGCGAGGTCGTCGACCGGCACCGGGACGCCTCGCTCGGCGAAGACATCAGCCAGCTCGGCGACCGTACGGCCGCCCTCGCGCAGCAGCTCCAGCAGCGTCTCGACCGTCCGATCCGGATCAGCCAGCAGGAAGTAGTCCCGGATGTCGTACACCACCCGCAGCTGTTCACCGTCCCGCTGCCATACCACACCCTTCAACCGCGGCGTCATCGCACTGGCACCTCCGGGAGCCGCGTCCGGGGAGTCCGGGCGTCGCCAACCCACTATCGCCGCCGGCGGTTTCTACCTGGTTTCTGCGTGGTTGCCAGGCGCCGGTTCCGGTCGGATGATGGGCTGGCTGGGGCACCGCACCATCGGAGGCCGGGAGGTCGGGTGGATCTGGAGCTGCGCGCCTTCGGGTCGTTGGAGATCTCCCGGGACGGCACCGAGGCACGGATCGCCTCTCGGCTGCGGCGGGTGCTGCTCGCGGTGCTGCTGGCCTCCCGGGGCAAGGTGGTGCCGGCCGCCACTCTCGCCACCAGCATGTGGCCCTCGCACCCACCGGCAGCGGTGGCGAAGAGCCTGCAGATCCACATACACCGGCTCCGCCGGGCGCTCGGCGACGCGGGTGCGGTCCAGTACCGTCCGCCGGGCTACGCACTGGCCGCGGCCCCCGAGCAGGTCGACATCTATCGTTTCGACGAGCTTGCGCGCCGAGGGCACGCGGCGCTGGCTGCCGGTGACGAGCTGGCCGCCATCGACCTGCTGCGGCAGGCGGTCGCGCTCTGCCGGGGGCCGGCCTTCCAGGGGCTGGACGAGGTTCCGGTGCTGGCCGCGGAGGCTGACCGGCTGGAGGAGCTGCGTCTGGTCGCGATCGAGGAGCGGATGGCGGCCGAGCTCGCGCTGGGTGAACACGCCGCGGTCGTCGCAGAGCTGAGCCGGTTGGTGGTCGAGCACCCGCTGCGGGAACGTTTTCGTGCCCAGCTCATGACCGCCCTGTACCGAGCCGGACGCAAGGCCGACGCGTTGGCCGCCTTCCGCGAGGGCCGGCGGAGGCTAGTCGAGGAGCTCGGAATCGAGCCCAACGCGGAGTGTCGTGAGCTTGAGCGTGCGATCCTGGCCGATGACCCGGGACTGGACCCGCCGAGCCGCACGGACCGGGTTGCCCGGCGCACCGACTCATCCTGGCCGGCGCCCAGGCAGCTGCCGCCGGATGTGGCGACCTTCACCGGCCGCACGGCCGAGCTGCGTGAGCTGGACGCGCTGCTGTCCGGTGCGAGGGCCGACGGTCCGGCGACCGCGGTCGGGATCTCGGCCATCGAGGGAGCGGCCGGGATCGGCAAGACCGCCCTGGCAGTGCACTGGGCACACCGGGTCTCGGGTCGGTTCCCCGACGGGCAGCTGTATGTGAACCTGCGCGGCTACGCCTCCGGCCCGGCGCTGCGACCGGTGGCGGCGCTGGCAGTCGTGCTGCGCTCGCTGGGGGCGCCGGCCGAGCACGTGCCGGCCGACCTCGACGAAGCGTCGGCGTGGTACCGGAGCCGGCTGGCGGGCAAACGGGTACTCGTCCTGCTGGACAACGCCGCGACTGCGGAGCAGGTGCGGCCGCTGCTGCCCGGCGCCGGTGGGTCGCTGGTGGTGGTCACCAGCCGGAACCGGTTGAGCGGCCTGGTGGCGCGGGACGGTGCGCGTCCGGTACGGCTTGGTCTGCTGCAGCCGGCGGAGTCCTTCTCGTTGCTGTCCCGGCTGGTGGGTGCGGCGCGGGTGGCCGCCGAGCCAGCGGCGGTCGCCGAGCTGGCCCGCCGGTGCGGGCACCTGCCACTGGCGCTGCGGATCGCCGCCGCCAACCTGATCGCCCACCCGGGTCAGCCGGTCGCCGGCTTCGCCGCGCAGCTCGGCGCCGGCCGGCTGGCGGCGCTGGCGGTGGCCGGGGACGAGCCGGCGACGGTGTCCGCCGCGTTCGACCTCTCGTACGCCCGGCTGCCCGACTCGACCCGGCGGATGTTCCGGCAGTTGGGGCTGGTACCAGGCCCGGATGTCACCGCCGAGGCCGCCGCCTCCCTGGCCGGCACCGACCCGGCCGAGGCCAGGGTGGCGCTGGAGAGGCTGGCCGACGCGCACCTCGTGGAGGAACATGCCGCGGGCCGGTACGTGATGCACGACCTGCTGCGCAGCTACGCGGCCGAGCTCGCCGGTCAAGACTCCGCTACGCGCCCGGATGCCGAGGACCACGCGGCCGCGCTCACCCGCCTCTACCGCTGGTACGTCGCCGGTACGGACGCTGCGGCGCGGATGGTGATGCCTCACATGCCCCGGCTCGCGGACCCGGTCGACGTCCAAGGCGTGGCCACTCCCCGGTTCGCCAGCCAGCCCGAGGCACTTGCCTGGCTCGACGCGGAATGCGGCAACCTGGTAACCGCCGTCGTGGCGGCCGCTGGAGCGCAGCGACGGCTTGCGGCCACGCTGTGTGCGGCGCTTCGCGGCCACCTGGTCCTCCGCCACCAGGTCGTCGACCTCAGCACGGTCGGGACGGCGGTGCTAGCCGCCGCGGACCGGCATGGTGACCTGCGGGCACAGGCGGCGGCGCGGCTGGCGCTCGGTTCGGCCGCGTTCGCCCAGCGGCGGCTGCCACAGGCGATCTCGGAGCACCTCGCCGCGCTGACGCAGGCGCGGCGGGCTGGCTGGGAGCCCGGTACAGCCAGCGCTCTCAGCAACCTGGGCACTGTGCATTGGGAGCTCGGGGACCTGGACCAGGCCGCAGATCGCTTCGCCGAGGCCCTCGTGATCGAGCGGCGTTCCAGCCGCCGGCCAGCACAGGCTCGGCTGCTGACCTTGGCCGGAGTCATCCACGCCGAGCGCGGCCGACTTCGTCGCGCCGCTGACCACTTCCGTAGCGCCCTGCTCATCAACGCCGAGCTCGGGCACGACCTCGGCCTGGCGATCGACCACGACAGCCTGGGCCACGTGCTGCATGCGCTCGGCCAGCTCGACGACGCCGGCGACCACCTCGAGCAGGCGCTGCGGCTCTTCCGCGCGGCCGGCTACAAGTCCGGGGAGGCAAGCACCCTGGACAACCTCGCTGCGGTGCATCGCGACGCCGGTCGGCTCGGGGTCGCCGTCAGCTGCGCCAGCTCGGCCGCCGCGATCGCGCGGGAGATCCGGGCGGAACGGGTGGAGGCGGAGGCGAGCAACACGCTGGCGACGATCTTTGAACGGCTCGGACGGCACCTACCGGCCATCGAGCACCACCACCATGCGCTTCGGCTGGCCGTGGCGGCCGGCAGCAGGTCCACGCAGATCGGCGCGAAGGTCGGGCTCGCCATCGCACTGGTCGGCGACGGCCGTTTCGAGCTGGCGGTGAGCTATGCCGAGCCTGCCCGGGCGATGGCGGCGACCGCGGGCTACCTCGTCCTGGAGGCGGATGCGCTCGCCGCGCAGGCACGAGCGCGGCTCGCCCTGGGCGAGCCGGCACCCGCTGCCGAGCTGGCGCGGCAGGCGATCGAGCGACACCGCCGCAGCGGCCACCGGCTCGGCGAGGCCGAGAGTCGCCGCATCCTCGCCGCTGCTGGCGCGCAGGAGTGAGATCACCGACGGCGGCGCGGGTCCCACCGCCCCCACAGGTGGACGCACCGGTGCCGAACCGGGCACTATCGGCAGGCATCCTGCCCGCTGTTACCCCGGAGGCCGATCATGCACCCTGCCGACGCCGGCTACCTGCGCACGCCCACCATCTGCGGCGACAATGTGATCTTCGTCTGCGACGACGACCTGTGGCTGGTCTCGGCCGCCGGCGGCCGGGCGTACCGGCTGACCGCCGGGGTGGCCGAGGCGAGCGGCCCCCGACTGTCCCCGGACGGGCGGCTGCTCGCCTTCGTCGGTCAGGAGGAGGGTCCCCCGGACGTGTACGTCATGCCGGCCGTCGGGGGCGACACCCGCCGGCTGACCTACCAGGGCGGGATGATGGTGGTGGCCGGCTTCGACCCGGCCGACGGAGCGATCCTCTACGCGACCGACGCCGACCGCCCGTTCTTCCGGGACCGGTGGCTGCACCGGGTCAGCCCGGACGGTGGCCTGCCGGAGCTGCTGCCCTACGGCCCGGCGGCGGCGATCGGGCACGGCCCGGGCGGCGGGGTGGTGCTGGGCCGGTCGGTCGACGACCCGGCCCGCTGGAAGCGGTACCGGGGTGGCCGGGTCGGTGACCTGTGGGTGGACCCGGACGGGTCGGGGCAGTTCGGCCGGCTGATCCGGCTGGACGGCAACTTCGCCAGCCCCTGCTGGGTGGGGGAGCGGATCTACTTCCTGTCCGACCACGAGGGGGTCGGCAACGTCTACTCTTGCACCCCGCAGGGGGAGGACCTGCGCCGGCACACCGACCACGAGGACTACTACGCGCGGCATCTCAGCGCCGACCAGCACCGGCTGGTCTACCAGGCCGGGGCACGGCTGTGGCTGCTGGAGCCGGGCGGCAGCGGCCCGCGCCCGGTGGCGGTCGAGCTGGCCAGCTCGCGCACCCAGCGCAGCCGGCGGTTCGTCCCGGCCGCCGAGCATCTGGACACCGTCGACCTGTCACCGGACGGGGCCGAGCTGGCGGTCACCACCCGCGGCAAGGCGTACGGGTTCGGCAGCTGGGCCGGGCCGGTGCGCCGGTACGGGGAGCCGGACGGGGTGCGGTACCGGCTGCTGCGCCATCTCCACGATGGCAAGCAGATGATCGCGGTCGCCAGCGACGAGTCGGACCGGGAAGCACTGGTGGTGTTCGGGCCGGACGGCACCGCCCAGCGGCTGCCGGACCTGGACGTCGGCCGGGTGGTGGAGCTGGCCGCCGCCCCGACCGCGGCCGGGCTGGCGCTGACCAACCACCGCTGCGAGCTGCTGCTGGTGGACCTGACGGCGGCGACCCCGCAGCTGACCACGGTGGACACCAACCAGTACGGGGAGCTGGCGGACCTGGCCTGGTCTCCGGACGGGCGCTGGCTCGCGTACACCTGCCCGACCAGCCCGCGCACCTCGGCGATCAGGCTGGCCCGGGTGGAGACCGGCCAGACCTGGCCGGTGACCCGGCCGGTGCTGCGCGACAGCCGGCCGGCGTTCGACCCGGACGGGCGTTACCTCTACTTCATCGGCCAGCGGGCGCTCGACCCGGTCTACGACGAGGTCCAGTTCGACCTCGGCTTCCCGCTGGGCAGCCGGCCGTACGCGGTCACGCTCCGGGCGGACACCCCGGCGCCGTTCCTCCCGCAGGTGGAGCCGCTGTCCCGCGAGGAGGAGGACGGGGGCACCGCCGGTACCCGGGAGCGGGCGGACCGGACACCGGTGCAGGTCGAGATCGACCTGGTCGGGATCGAGCGGCGGGTGACCGCGCTGCCGGTGCCGGACGGCCGGTACCGGCGGGTGGCCGGCACCAGCCGGAAGGTGCTGTTCACCTCCCGCCCGGTGGTCGGGGCGAGCAGCCGGGACCTGCTGGCCGGCCCGGCGGCCGACCTGGTGCTGGAGATGTACGACCTGAAGACCGGCAAGCAGGAGAAGGTCACCGGCGGGCTGACCGACTTCCGGCTCGGCGCCGACCACCGGACGCTGCTGCTCCGGGCCGGCAACCGGCTGCGGGTGGCGCGGGCCGGCGTGACCCTGGAGGAGGGTGACCGGGCCTCCGACGAGCCGGGCCGGACGAGTGGCTGGGTGGACCTGGACCGGGTGAAGGTCTCCGTGCGCCCGGACGCCGAATGGCGGCAGATGTTCCGGGAGGCGTGGCGGCTGCAGCGGGAGAGCTTCTGGTCCGCGGACATGTCCGGTGTGGACTGGGACGAGGTCTACGGTCGGTACCTGCCGCTGGTCGACCGGGTCAGCACCCGGTCGGAGTTCTCCGACCTGCTGTGGGAGCTGCAGGGGGAGCTGGGCACCTCGCACGCGTACGAGTGGGGCGGCGCCTACCGGAACCGTCCGGACTACCGGCAGGGTTACCTGGGGGTGGACTGGACTGTGGACCCGAGCACCGGTGCCTACCGGATCGGCCAGGTGCTGGAGGGCGACCTGTGGTCGGCGGACGACACGTCGGCGTTCAACCGGTCCGGAGTGGACGTGGCGGCCGGCGACCAGGTGCTGGCGATCGGTGGAACCCCGGTCAGCCCGACCGTCACCCCGCCCGAGCTGCTGGTGAGCCAGGCCGAGGAGGAGGTCCAGGTGACCGTCCGGCGGGGAGACGGCGCGCCCCGTACGGTCTCGGTCCGGGCGCTGGCCGACGAGCGGCCGGCCCGGTACCGGGACTGGGTGGAGGCCAACCGGGCGCTGGTGCACGATCGGACCGGCGGCCGGGTCGGCTACCTGCACCTGCCGGACATGCAGGCCCGCGGCTTCGCCGAGTTCCACCGCGGGTTCCTGCCGGAGCTGGACCGGGAGGCGCTGCTGGTGGACGTGCGCTACAACCGGGGCGGGCACGTGTCCGGGCTGCTGCTGCAGAAGCTGGCCCGGCGCCGGCTCGGCTACGTCTTCCCCCGGTGGGGGGTGCCGGACCCGTATCCGGAGGAGTCTCCGCGCGGGGTGCTGGTGGCGATCACGAACGAGAACGCGGGCTCGGACGGGGACATCATCAGCCACGCCTTCAAGCAGCTCGGTCTCGGCCAGCTGGTGGGTAAGCGCACCTGGGGCGGAGTGATCGGGATCTGGCCCCGGCACCGGCTGGCCGACGGCACCACCACCACCCAGCCGGAGTTCTCGTTCGCCTTCGACGATGTCGGCTGGCGGGTGGAGAACTACGGCACCGAGCCGGATCTGGAGGTCGACATCGCGCCGCAGGACTACGCCAAGGGGTTGGATCCGCAGCTGGACCAGGCGGTGGCGTGCGCGCTGGCCACGCTGGCGCAGCGGCCGGCGCACACCCCGAACCCGTCCGCCCCGCCCCGGCTCGGCCGCCCGACCCTCGCCCCCCGGGAGCCGGCCTAGCGGCCCCGGCGGCTAATTGTTCGTAAAGAACTGGCCGGCATCCGGGACCTGCGCGGCTTGTGACCCTATGGTTCGTCCAGGCCCGACCGTGGAGGTGTTGGTGGTGTCGCCGCCCGGCATCGATGTCAACCCGGATCAGCTCGAGCGGTTCAAGGAGTTCGTGGCGGAGCAGTCGGACCACCTGTACGGGCTGGTCGGCTACGCCAGCAGCACCTGCGGCACCACCGACGGCCTGGACGGCGCCATGGATGTCCTGCGGGGACCGATCGAGGACCTCGCCGCCGCGGGCCGGCTGGTGGTGTCGCTGTCCGGCACCGGTCTCGGCCCGTACGGCGGGGTCGCCGGCAAGCTGCAGAACGTCCTCACCGAGTACCGGTACGCGGACGCGGAAAGCGCGGACTACCTCAACCAGCTCTTCCCGGACCCGCTGGAGTCGCTGCCGGTGGACGTGCCGCTGCCGGACGACCGGGGACCCGCGCAGCCGATCTTCTCGTACAGCCACGCCGAGGCACCCGACCCGGCGGTGCCGGAGGAGGACGTGGCCGAGCTCACGGCCGACGAGATCGATCCCGGCGGCGTGCTCGGCACCTTCGCCGACGCGTTCGAGTGGGTGTTCGGATGGGACCCGCTGCAGGAGCTGGTCGAGCCGCTGGTCGGGAGGTTCGGCCGGCTTGCCTGGCTGTCCACCGCGTACGTCAACATGGGCGATGCGATCTACCGGGTGGCCTGGAACCTCCGCGAAGGCACCTACATCGTGGCGCCGCACTTCAACGGGCAGGCCGGTTCGGCGTTCGAGCTGCTCATGTTCCGCTGGCACATGGGACTCGGTGGGCTCGGCGACGCGTACCACGTGGTGTCGACGCTGTTCGCCGGGGCGAGCCGGGTGATCGGCGACCTGGTGAGCTGGGCGCTGGACAAGCTGTACGAGATCATCGAGTGGCTGGCTGCGAAGCTTGCCGGGGTGGGGCTGGCGAAGACGGTGGGCAACGCCCTGTGGAACATCGTCACCGAGTTCGACCTCACCGCCGCCTACGACGAGGTGCGGGAGATCTACGACGACGTGATGGGTCTCAAGGACAAGATCGGGGAGATCAAGGAGGCGTACGAGACGCTCAAGGAGAACCTGGTCGAGATGTGGAACACGATCGAGGAGGTGGCCGGCGTGGCCAGCGATCCGCGCCAGGCGATGGAGGACGCCATCGAGGACGAGGTGGCCGACCTCGCG
This sequence comes from Micromonosporaceae bacterium, assembly GCA_009377645.1. GTDB lineage: Bacteria > Actinomycetota > Actinomycetes > Mycobacteriales > Micromonosporaceae > Natronosporangium. Next base: position 18,072 of record WHTQ01000006.1, read on the forward strand.
AGCCGGGAGGTGCAGATCGAGCAGATGGGGGTGGGCGCCGCCCAGTGGCCGGCGGAGGTCGGGGTGGTCCGGGTCGGGCTGCTGCCACTGGGGTCCACCAGTGTCCAGGGCTACTACTGAGGTGAGGACGATGGCCGACCACGACGACGACTGGCTCGGGATGTCGGCAGTGGACCGGCTCCGGCAGGCCCGGGACCGGTTGGCGCCCGCCCGCCCGGACGGCACCGGCCCACCGGCCTCAGCGGACGGTGAGCCGGAGCCAGCGCCCGAGCCGGACCCGGAGCCTGAGCCGGTAAACCTGGCCGCCCCGGAGCATCGTGACAAGCTCCTCGCGCTGTTCCGGTGGGCGGCCGAGGGCCGCTCCTGGGAGGACGTGCGGGACGAGGCCGTCCCCATGTTCTTCCCCTCGCGCAAGCCGGACCCGCGCAGCGACGGTCGAGCCGGCGGCTCTGGGTGATCGCGCCGGGAGGTGGGTGTGTGTTCGCCAGTTCAGCGCACTAGCCACCGGTAGCGGAATCCTGGGCGGCGTGCGACCAGATCATGCAGTCGTGCCAGGTGTCGTCCGCCGGGTCGTCGTGGTGCCAGGACCGGCAGTGGTCGGGTAGGCGCCGCTCGAACCGGAACCCGCCGCGCTCGGCGACCCGCAGCGACGCCTCGTGTCCGGGCCGGATCTCCAGCCAGATCCGCACCAGCCCGGCCCGGTGCGCCCAGCCGGTGACCGCCCGCACCCCGCGGGTGGCCAGCCCCTGCCGCCGGTGGTCGGAACGGACCCAGTAGGCCAGCTCGGCGCTGCCCGGCCGGTCGGCCATCAGCCCCAGGGCGGCCAGCAGCCGCCCGTCCCGGAGCAGGCCGAACGACACCTGGTCCTGGCCGGGAGACCAGGCCGCCAGCGTGGCGGCCGCCTGCTCGGGCGAGTACGGCCCGGCCGGTCGCGGCCCCCATAGCGCCGGCTCGGACTCCTGCGCCGTGGCCTCCACCACCAGCGGCGCGTCCACGGCGAGCAGCGTCCGCAGCTGGAGGTCGGCCACGGTCAGGTCCAGCAACGGCAGGTCCAGAGTCATGCCTGCTCACCGCCGGTGGCGGCCGGCACGATCGCCACTGGGCAGCCGGCGTGGTGCAGCACCGCCTGGCTGACCGAGCCGAGCAGCAGCCCGGCGAACCCGCCCCGCCCCCGGGCACCGACCACCACCAGCTGGGCGGTGGCGGACGCCTCCACCAGCGCCCGGGCCGGCCGGCCGTGCCGAGCCTGCTCGTGGACGATCACCCCGGGGAACCGGGCGCGGGCCGGGGCGACCCACCCGGCCAGCCGTCGGGCCTGCTCGGCCAGGACGTCGTCGACGTCGTAGATCAGCGGCAGTTCCTGCTCCTGCTCCTGCGGCAGCCGCCCGGACCAGCTGCGCAGCGCGACCAGCTCGGCCCCGCGGGCGGCGGCCTCGGCGAACCCGAACTCGACCGCCTCCGCCGAGTTGGCCGAGCCGTCCACCCCCACCACCACCGGGCCGCCGGCGTCGGTGGCGTCGGCGGCGCCGCGGGCGACCAGCACCGGGCCGCGCGCGTGCGCGACCACCTGGATCGCGACCGAGCCGACCAGCAACCCGGCGAACCCGCCCAGCCCGCGGTCGCCGACCACCACCAGGGCGGCCCGTTCCGCTTCGGCCAGCAGCACCGGGACCACGTTGCCGGTCACCACCTCGCCGGCCACCGGCAGGTCCGGGTCGACCGCGGCGGCGTGGGCCAGCGCGCCCGCCAGCACCCGGTCCGCGTCGGCCGCCAGCCCGCCGTCCGCCGGTCCCTCCGGCGAGGGCCCGAGGTGCACCCCGAGCAGCGGCCACACGAACGCGTGCACCAGCCGCAGCCGGTGGCCGTGCAGCCGGGCCTCCCGCGCGCCGAGCGCGATCGCGGCCCGGCTGGCCTCGGACCCGTCTACGCCCACCACCACCGTGCCCTGCTGAGTCGCCATCCACCCAGGATGGCAGAGCCTGCCCCGTCCACGACGATGCCGAGCCGCTCCAGCCCGGCCAGCGCCGCCGCCGGCCGCCGTGGAAGAAACACCCGCTTGTGCCCGAGTTCGGCCATATTGATCCATGAATCTGCAGTCTTCTAATCTTGCCGCCGCCCAAGTAACGTTGCTCACATCTGGGCGACGACGGCGCCCCCCCGCCGCGCTGGAGGTTTTGCGATGCGATCCTGGCGATTCTCGCTCCTGACGGTCGGTCTTCTCGCGGCGGTGCTGGTCGCGATGTCGGTGGTGGTGTTCCGGGATGCCGGCTCCACCGCTCGAATGTTCGGCGCGACCCGGCAGCCGAACCCGGCCGCGCCGGCCGAGTGGATGTGGCTGCAGCGGGCCAATCCGGACGGGTCGATCCCGGCGGATGCCTACCTGGACGCGGTGGCCCGGACCCGGCAGCTCGGCTCCGACACCCGGGCGCGGATGCCGCGGCTGGCCGAGATCGAGTGGGAGCTGCTCGGCCCGGCCAACATCGGCGGCCGCCTGATCGACGTCGTGATCGACCCGAACACCCCGGACGTGGTCTACGTAGCGGCCGGCACCGGCGGAGTGTGGAAGAGCACCGACGGCGGCAGCACGCTGGTCAGCGCCTGGGCCGACGACCTGCCGCAGTCGATGGGCGCGCTGGCGATCGCCCCGGACGGGACGCTCTACGCCGGCACCGGCGAGCCCGACCACGGCGGCGGCGGTTCCTACTACGGCAGCGGGCTGTACCGGTCGATCGACGGCGGGGACAGCTGGCAGAGCCTGGGCCTGGAGGAGACCGGGGCGATCGGGCGGATCCGGATCGACCCGTCCGACCCGCAACGGATCTTCGCGGCGGCGCAGGGCCGGCTGTTCGACACCGGCGGCGACCGCGGGCTGTACCTGTCCGAGGACGGCGGCGACAGCTGGCGACAGGTGCTGGACGGGCTCAACGACTCCACCGGCGCGATCGACGTCGCCGTCAACCCGGGTAACCCAGACATCGTCCTGGCGGCGATGTGGGACAAGCTCCGCTTCCCGGACGGCCGGGAGTACGGCGGGCCGGGCTCGGGCGCGCACCTGTCCACCGACGGTGGCGAGACCTGGACCCGGATCGGCGACCCGCTGCCGACCCCGGACAGCGAGCCGGGCCGGATCGGGGTGGCGTGGTCGGACAGCGACCCGGACCGCGGTTACATCATCACCAACGACCGGATCGGCAACCTGACCGGCTTCTTCGTCACCGACGACGCCGGCACGACCTGGACCCGGCCGATGACCGGCGAACCGGCGCTGGACGCCGCCGACGGCGGGTTCGCCTGGTGGTTCGGGCGGCTGTGGGTCGACCCGGCCGACGCCGACCACCTGCTCTCGGCCGGGGTGCCGATGATGGAGTCCTTCGACGGCGGGCTGAGCTGGACCCGTGGCCGGGGCATCCACGTCGACCAGCACGCGGTCGCGTGGGACCCGCACCACGAGAACCGGGTCTACGTGGGCAACGACGGCGGGCTCTACTGGTCGGACCAGAACGCCAACGTGGTCGGGCCGTGGACCGCCGCGCAGGTCCAGCCGTACATGCAGTTCTACGCGATGGACGCGTCCGCCCAGGACGTCACCCGGGTCTCCGGCGGCACCCAGGACAACGGGTCGCTGCGGTCCTGGAACGGCCCCTCGTTCAACAACTACCTCGGCGGCGACGGGATGATGAACCGGATCAACCCGGTCGACGTCAACAACGTCTTCGCCTGCTTCCAGTTCGGTGGGTGCGCCCGCTCCGACAACGGCGGGGACAACATGACCTCGATCGGGGCCCGGCTGGCCGGCACCCGGTTCAACTGGGTGTCGCCGCTGGAGATCGCGCCGGGGGCACCGGACACGGTCTACTTCGGGTCGAACCTACTCAACCGCTCCGACGACCGGGGAGTGACTTGGCGGGTGGTCAGCCCGGACCTGACCAACGGGCCGACCCCGCGCAACCAGACCTCGTTCGCGACCATCACCGCGATCGGCATCGCGCCGACCAATGAGGACGTGGTCTACGTCGGGACCGACGATGGGCTGCTGTGGGTGACCGGCGACGGCGGCGGCGACTGGACCCAGCTGACCGACCCGGACCTGCCGGACCGGTGGGTCACCCGGGTCACCGTCGACCCCGTCGACCCGGACATCGCCTGGGTCACGTACTCGGGCTTCCGGAGCGAGAGCGAGACCCAGCCGCACCTGCTGATGACCACCGACGGCGGGGCGAGCTGGGACGACATCTCCGGCAACCTGCCGCAGGCGCCGGTCAACGACGTGGTCCGGCACCCGGAGCACCGGCGGTGGCTGTACGTCGCCACCGACACCGGGGTGTTCTACACCCCGAACCTGGGCCGGATCTGGCTGAAGGTCGGCGCCAGCTTCCCGCTGGTCCCGGTCACCGACATCCACTTCCACGCCGGTACGGACACCCTGTTCGCGGCCACCTTCGGGCGCAGCATCTTCCAGGCCACCGTGCCGGGGTGACCGGGCCGGCCGGTCCGGCTCGCGGAGCGGGAACCGTGCCCGGGCCGGTCTCGACTATCCCTACATGGGGGCTACCAGAGGGTTCCGGCCGGTGCTGGCTGGGCTGGCGATGGCGATGGCGGTGGTGGCCGCGCTGGCCGGGTGCGGCGGCGGTGGTGGCGGAGCGAACCCGCCCGACCGGGAGGTTTCCCGGTCCACCGCGCCGGCCGAGCGGTTCGAGTTCGAGATCGCCGATGGCCGGGCCAGTCCGCCGCTGGACCGGGCTACGGTGGCCCGGGGGAGCACGGTGCAGATCGTGGTGACCAGCGACCAGCCGGATGAGCTGCACCTGCACGGCTACGACCTGACCGTCCGGGTCGGCCCGGGCGAGCCTGGGTCGGTGGAGTTCACTGCCGACCAGACCGGGCTGTTCGAGCTGGAGGTCCACGACGCGGGCCTGGTGCTGCTCCAGCTGATTGTCGAGTAGCCGTCCCCGGCGGTGCGGGCGGCGGTCCGGCCGGGACCGGGTGGCGCAGGCCCGGATGGTCCGGCGGCAGGGCGCGGCGCACCACCCACCACGACACCGCCAGGCAGGCGGCGACCAGTGGCCAGGTCAGCGCCACTCGAGCCGCGCCCAGCGCCAGTACCTGGTCGGCCAGCCACAACGGGGTGAGCACCGCCACCCGGAGCAGGTACTGCGCCACCCACACCCAGCTGCCGCGGAGGTAGGCGCGCAGCAGGGCCGGGTCCCGCCGCCACCGCGCCTTCTGACCGAGCACCGCACCGACCACCACCCCCAGCAGTGGCCACCGGACGGTGATGCTGACCAGCCAGGCCAGCGCGCTGGCGGCGTTGCCGGCCAGCTGCACCAGGAAGAAGTCGACCGCCCGGCCGGTGCGCAGCGTGATCAGCGCGGACAGGGCGACCAGCAGCAGGCCGACCAGCGCCGCGCGCGGGCGAGCCCCCCGCAGCAGCCGCCAGCCCGCGAGCGCGACCGCGGCCGCACCCGCCGCGACCACCCCGACCAGCACCGACTGGCCGGCGGCCAGCCAGCCGCCGACAAACGCCACCGGCGGCACCGTCGCGTCCAGCGCGCCGACGCGTCCACCGAGCAGGCTCGCCAGCGACTCCGGCGCCGCCCGGTGCTCACTGGCCCGCGCGTCCACCCCGCTCCTCTCGTAGCTGGTAAGGCAAGCCTAACCTGGTGGTCGGGGTGGCCGGTCCGGTCGGGCGACCGGGCGAGCCGCCCTACCCTGGTCCGCGTGACCTCCCGGCCGGCGGCTGGGCGGCAGGGCTGCTGCCCCGCCACGCCGGCCGGGGCTGGTGGGTGGTCTCGCCGGGCGCTACCACTCTGCTCCGGATACGACAGCGGCCGGCCGGCTGCTCCATCTGCGCTAGCAGAGCGGCAGCGTCGCGAGAGGTCACCCGCCGCCCCGGGGCGGTCCGCCGGCCGGCTGGGAGCGGTGCGCGGCCAGCCGGTTACCGGCCCAGACGACCAGCGCGGCCAGGCCCGCCATCCCGGCCGCGACCAGCACGCAGGTCAGCGCTACCCCTGGGTACCCGTCCGGGCGAGGGTCGAGGAACGGGTACGGATACCAATCCACGATCGGTCCACGCAGGAGGGTGTACCCGGTCCAGACCAGCGGCGGCACCAGGGCGGCGGCCGCGTCGGTGACCCGCAGCCGGTGGCGGGGCGGGTCGAGCAGCCAGTCCAGCACCACCAGCACCGGGGCGACCCGGTGCAGCACCGTGTCCACCCACGGCACGGTCAGCTGCAGCTCGACCGGCAGGTCGGCGAGCAGGGTCGCGAACACCAGTCCGGTGCTCGCCAGGTAGAGGACCGAGGCGGCGCGCAGCCGGTCCAGCCAGGCCGGCCGGGACCCGGGACGCGCGGCCAGGATGAGCGCGGCGGCGGCGACCAGGTTGCTGAGGATGGTGAAGAAGCTGAGGAAGTTGACCAGGCTGAACCCGGGCCGGTCCCGCAGCCCGGTCACGAGCTGGTAGCCGATGGCGGCCAGCACCAGCGCCGCCACCGCCAGCCGCGCGGCCGATCGCAGCCGGGCTACTGGAGGTACCCTTCTACCTCGCTGACCGGCCGGGTCGCGACCGCGTTCGGGTCCTGGCCCTCGCGCAGTGCCGCGCGTCGCCGGCGCAGCAGGTCCCAGCACTGGTCGAGCGACTCCTCCAGGCTGCGCAGCCGGGCGTGCTCCTCGTCGGTGGAGATCTCACCGGAGGCCAGCTGGCGGCGCAGCCGGTGCTCCTCCTCGACCAGGTCGTTGATGCGGCCCAGCACGGACTCGTCAGTCATGCCCACCAGCGTCGCACATGGCCGGCCGGCGGGGCCGGGGTTGCCGATGCCCGGGGCCGGCGGGGTTAGGCTGTCGACCGGCCGGCGAAGGGAGTGGTGCGGTGTCGGGCAGCTCCGGGCGGGTGCTGGTGTTCGGGTTGGGCGGCACGATCGCGATGGCGGCGACGGGGTCCGGCGGGGCGGTGCCGGAGTTCTCGCCGGCGCAGCTGCTGGCCGCGGTGCCGGGGCTGGCCGCCACCGGCGTCGAGGTGCGGGCCGAGGAGCTGCGCCGGGTGCCGGGCGGGTCGGTCCGGCTGACCGACCTGTACGCGCTGGCCGGGGTGGTCCGGGAGCGGCTGGCCGCCGGGTTCGGCGCGGCGGTGGTCACGCAGGGCACCGACACGATCGAGGAGAGCGCCTACCTGCTCGACCTGTTGCACGCGGATCGGGCGCCGGTGGTGGTGACCGGCGCGATGCGCAACCCGTCGCTGGCCGGCGCCGACGGGCCGGCGAACCTGCTGGCGGCGGTCCAGGTCGCGGCCGCACCGGAGGCACGCGGGCAGGGTGTGCTGGTGGTGTTCAACGACGAGATCCACGCCGCCCGGCGGGTCCGCAAGACCCACGCCACCAACCCGGCCACCTTCGGCTCACCGGACGGCGGCCCGCTCGGGTTCGTGGTCGAGGGCCGGCCACAGCTGGTCAACCGGCTGCCCGGTCGCACCGTGATCCCGGCGGCCGCGGTCGCGGCCGGCGACGGGCCAGCCGGTGCGAGGCCGGTACGGGTGGCGCTGGTGACCGTGACGCTGGGCGATGACGGGGGCCTGCTGGCCGGGCTGGCCGACCGGGCCGACGGGCTGGTGGTGGCCGCGTTCGGAGCTGGGCACGTGCCGGAGTGGCTGGTCGAGCCGCTGGCCGGGCTGGCCGACCGGATCCCGGTGGTGCTGGCCTCCCGGACCGGTGCCGGACCGGTGCTGGCCGCCACCTACGGCTTCCCGGGCTCGGAGCGCGACCTGCTGTCCCGGGGACTGGTCCGGGCCGGGTTCCTCGGCCCGGAGAAGGCCCGGATCCTGCTGCACGCGCTGCTGTCGGCCGGTGCCGACCGGGCGACCATCACCGCCGCGTTCGGGGCCGCCGGTGGCCACGCGCCGGCCAGCACCTGGCCGTGGCCGACCGGTTTCGCCGGTGGTGAGGTCGGCTCCGGCTACGCCGGGTCGATCCGGTAGATCGGGCCGGCCAGGTCGAGCACGTAGAGCTCCCGGTCGGGTCCCTGCGCGAACCCAACCACCGACCCGCCGTTCACGCCGAGGTTGGTCTCGCCGGTCACCTCGCCGTCGCGCACCTCCAGTGCCTGGATGTTGCCCTCGCAGAAGTCGCTGAACAGGTAGTTCCCGGCCAGCCCCGGGATCGCCTCACCGCGGTAGACGTAGCCGCCGGTGACCGAGCAGCGGCCGGGCTCGTTGTCGTACTCGAACACCGGCGGGACATGGTTGTCCGGCTCGTCGCCGGAGAACGGCTGGGTCCCCTCCATCCTGGACCAGCCGTAGTTTGCGCCGGCCCCGGTCCCGGCGGCCGCCAGGTCGATCTCCTCGCGGGCGGACTGCCCGACGTCGGCGATCCACAGGTCGCCGGTGCCGGCGTCGAACGAGAACCGCCACGGGTTGCGCAGCCCGTAGGCCCAGATCTCGGCCCGGGCACCGGGCTGGCCGACGAACGGGTTGTCCGGCGGGACCGCGTACCCGCCGTTCTGGTTGCCGGTGGGGTCGATCCGTAGCAGCGTGCCCAACAGGCTGCCCAGGTCCTGCCCGGAGCCGAGCGGGTCGCCGCCGCTGCCGCCGTCGCCGAGTCCGATGTAGAGCATCCCGTCCGGGCCGAACACCAGGTCGCCGCCGTTGTGGTTGGCGAACGGCTGCTCCTGAGTGAGCAGGGTGCGGCGGGTCTGCGGCTGCGGCTGCCCGCCGGCCACCGCCAGCTCGTCGATCGTGGTGTGTCCATTCCGGTCGGTGAAGGAGAGGTAGAGGTGGGCGAAGTCCTCGTCGAAGGCGATCCCGAGCAGGCCGCGCTCGCCGTCGGTGGTGGTCTCGCCGGTGATGTCCAGCACCGGTGCGCCCAGCCCCTCCTGGTCGAGCACGCGGACCCGGCCGGGCCGCTCGGCGATCCAGACCGTCCCGTCGGGTCCCGCGACCCCGGCCGACGGTGCCTGCGCGGTGGCGACCTCGGTCAGCCGCACCCGCCGGTCCGGCGCCGGGGTCGGCACCGGGGCCGTGGCCCCGTCCAGGTCACTGTCCCCGTCCCCGGCCGGCGGCTGCGAGCAGCCGGCCGTCACCACCCCGATCACCCCGGCCAGGCACAGAGTGCCGGCCATCACCCGGACCGCGGTACGCCGCATCCGTGCATCGTCGCATCCCCGGGTCCGGTCGTGCCGCCTGACACCGGACGGCCCGGTCACCTATCGTGGGACGTGTGACCGACACCGTGCAGGTCTACCGGGTTTACATCCGGGCGGCTCCGCAGGCGATCTGGGATGCGATCACCAAGCCGGAGTGGTCGATGCGGTACGGGTATCAGTGTCCGGTCGACTACGACCTACGCCCCGGCGGTACGTTCCAGGCGCAGGCCACCGAGGCGATGCGGTCGCGCGGTGCCCCGGAGGTGGTGGTCGACGGCGAGGTGATCGAGGCCGACCCACCCCACCGGCTGGTCCAGACCTGGCGGGCGGTGTACATGGGGGAGGGGTTCACCCGCCTCACGTACGAGATCGAGGAGCAGGACGGGGGCGTCAGCAAGCTCACGGTGACCCACGACGTCACCGGCGCACCGCAGACCGCGGCGCAGCTCGCCGGCGAGATCGAGGGCGCCGGTGGTGGCTGGAGCGAGGTGCTCGGCGACCTGAAGACGCTGCTGGAGACCGGCAAGCCGCTCTACGGCTGACGGTCGGTCCTGCCTGGACGCTGGGGCACCGGTATACCCGCCCCCGGCTGGGTAGCGTGGTGATGCCTCCCGTACGTTGGGTAAGAGTGAGCCGGTCCCCCTCGGGACATGTTCTCGGCCGGCAGCCTGTGCCGATGCTGACCATGGGAGGGAAGGACATGGCCACCGTCGTTGACCTGGCCCATGGCCGGGCCGCGGTGGGGCGGCGGCTCCGCCGGCCGGACCCTGCGCACACTCTGCTGATCGCGGTGTCGGCGGCGTACTGCCTGCTCATATTCTTGCGTACGCCGCAGTCGATGACGCTCACCTTCGACGAGGTGGTGTACGCGAGCCAGCTCAGCGTGGACACGCCGGCGGCCGAGTTCGCCGATCACCGGGCGCGGGGGCTGCCGCTGCTGCTCGCTCCGGTGGTGATGGTCACCGAGTGGGTGTTCGCGCTCCGCGCGTACCTGACGCTCCTGTCCGGGGTGCTCATGTACCTGGCGTTCCGGCCGTGGCTGACGGTCTTCGGACGGGTCGGCGGCCGGTTCCGGTATGTCCCCGCGGTGGCGGCCGGCGGCTTCGCCACCCTGTGGATGGCGGTGCTGTTCGGCACGATGGCCTACCCGAACCTGTGGCTGGCCTTCCTGCTCGTCGCCGGGGTCGGGTTCTTCTGCCGGGCGGTGGTCGAACCGCCGCCCGCCTGGGGGCCGGTGGTCGGGGTGCTGGTCACGTTCGCCCTGGCCTCGCTGGTGCGGCCGCCCGATGCGCTGGCCGCGGCCGGGCCGCTGCTGGTCGCGGCGGTGCTGGTCCGGCGGTGGCGCCGGCTCTGGCCGCCGGTCGCGGTCGGGACCGGGCTGCTGATCGGCTGGGGCGCCTGGTTCGGGGAGGCGGTCGCCCGGTTCGGCGGTCCGCTGGCGCGGCTGCGCGACGGCGCGGAGAGCACCGGCAGTGGCCTGGTTAACGCGCTGCCGGCGAACCTGGTCGCGGTCGACGGCCCGAGCCTGCTATGCCGCTCCGCCAGCGGCTGCGGGGGTGTCGACCCGGTCGCGGCGGCCTGGTGGGTGCTGCTGCCGGTGCTGGTCGCCGCCGGGCTGGCGGTCGCCGCCCGCACCCACTGGCTGGGCGCCGGCGGGCTGGCCACCGCGTCGGCCGTGGCGTTCGCCGTCCCGTACCTGCTGTTGCTCGACTACAGCTCGCCGCGGTTCCTGCTGCCCGGGTACGCGCTGCTGGCGCTCCCGGTGGCCGGGCTGCTGGTCTGGTTCACCGGTCTGGGTGGTGACCGGTCGACCCGGGCACTGATAACCGCCGTGGTGGCCGGTGCCGGGCTGCTGCACGTCGTCATCCAGCAGGATGTCCTGGAGACGGCCGCGGGCCGGATGGAGAACACCTACGGCCGCTACACCCGGCTGGCCGAGTTCCTGCGCGAGGAGCAGAACGTGCGGCCGCCGTGTCTGGTCTGGGGCCAGGGCGCGGTCCCGCTGAGCTACCCGCTGAAGTGTCACTCCGCACGGGAGCCCGGTGGCCAGGCGCCGAGCGAAGGGGACCCGGCGATCGCGGCCGCGCTGGTGCGGGGGGACACCGTGCTGGTACGGATCCGGGCCGACGAAGACCCGCCCCGGTTCATGGCCGGGTGGCGGCGGGTGGAGCTGCCCGGCAACCGAGCGTACGTCGGCTACCTGCCGCCCGCCGACCGCTAGCTAGATCGCCCAGCTGGTTTGTTGACGCGGCTGATGGGCGGTACGCCGCGGCTGCGGTTCCTCGGCAGCGCCGGGGTCACGAGTCGCCATCCCGGTTCGCGGCCCGGCGTATGCTGCGGCGATGAACGTGATCGACTGGCTGCTCGACGGCGACCCCGCCATCCGCTGGCAGGTGCTGCGCGACCTCGGGAACGCGTCCCCCGACGACGTCGCGGCTGAGCGGGCCCGGGTCGAGCACGAGGGTTGGGGCGCGCGCCTGCTCGCGCTTGAGGGTCCCGATGGGCTCTGGGAGGGCGGCGCCTGCTTCCCGGCGTCCTACGCCGGCGGTGAACCGGGGCAGCCCTGGACGCCTACGATGCATACGCTGCAGACGTTGCAGCTGTTCGGGCTCGACCCGGCGTCGGAGTCCGCCGGCCGGGCGATCGCGCTCGTCGCGGAGAACGGGCGCTGGGAGCACGCCGGGCAGCGCTACTTCGACGGCGAGGTCGAGCCGTGCATCAACGGCCGGACGATCGAGACCGGGGCGCACTTCGGGGTGGATGTCGCGGCGATCGTCGAGCGGATCCTCGGCGAGCGGCTGGACGACGGCGGCTGGAACTGCGAGGTCGAGAACGGTTCCGTGCGCTCCTCCTTCGACACCACGATCAACGTGCTCGACGGGCTGCTCGAGTTCGAGCGAGCGACCGGCGGGTCCGCACAGGTGCTCGCGGCCCGGCGCAGCGGTGAGGAGTACCTGCTCGAGCGCGGCCTGTTCCGCCGCAAGAGCACCGGTGAGGTCGCCGTTCCGGCGTATCTCGAGTTCGCGTTCCCCTACTACTGGCGCTACGACGTGCTGCGCGCGCTCGACTACTTCCGCTGGTCGGGCGCGGACCCGGATCCCCGGATGGCGGAGGCCGTGGAGGTCGTGCGATCGAAGCGGCAGCCCGACGGCCGGTGGCTGCTCGACCGCATCCACCCGGGTCGCGTCCACTTCGACTTGGAGGACGGCGTGGGGACGCCGAGCCGCTGGAACACGCTCCGCGCGCTTCGGGTGCTCGACTGGTGGGACGGCCCCGCCTGACGCCACCGGCCGCAGCCGAACCTGACACAGCCCGGCGAGAAGCCGGCGCTCGGCCTACGACGTCTCGGGATGCGGATCAGGTCGTCCGGATAGGCGCTGGTCCTCCTGGAGCCCGCCGAGACCGGGTAGGAATCGACCAACCCCGGCGGCGTATCCGAGGTATCCGGCGCGAAGCAGGCCGGCGAGTCCAACCGCGAAGGCCGCGATGAACAGCAGCTTGGCCCACCAGCTCACCGAACCGGCCGGGCCGGCCGCTAGCCGCAGCCCGGTGTCTCCGGTGCGGCGCCACTGCAGGTAACTGCGTACGCCGAAGGTGCTAGGCGGGCAACAGATTGAGGCCCATCGTGTGCCGGAGGCGCACAGCGGAGAAGTGGCGCTTGGCCTGCACGTCGTTGATCAGCGACGCGAACCGTTCCGGGTCGCCCCTGGGTGTTGCTGACCCCGCCCGGGAAGCCGGTCTCGACCGGTCAAACGCAGTCAGGTCCGCCGCCGGCCGAGCCGGCGGTCCCGACACCGAGCGCTACTCGTCCGGAGGGTTCCCCGCTGGCTCCAATACGCGGAGGCTCCCGCAGTTCGATCAGCAACCCGAAGGTGGCTCGCACGCGGCCGCGGACTGTCCAAGTCAGCGTGGACGATAGACGTCGGCCCGGTGGTCAATGTCTACGACATGCACAGTACGGGTGCCCTCGTCAACACGATAAACGATCCGGTAGGTGCCGCGCCGGGCCCCATGGCATCCGGCGAGCGGCCCGAACAGCGGTTTACCGACCCGGTGCGGGTTGGTAGCGAGGGCGCTTTCGCAGAACTCCAGCACAGCTGCGGCGACGGACTCGGGCAGGCGCTGTGCGATCGCCCGGCGAGCACTGGCCTGGAACCGCACGTCGTACCGGACAGGGTCCTCCGTGGCCGTCACGCGCCGGTAGTGCGGCGGCGTGCTAGGTCGGAGCGTACAGTCGCGAGGTCGACGCCGCGCTCGCCCCGGCCCAGCGCTGCAAGGCTCTCGGAGATCCGGGCTACTGACTCGGAGTCGCCGAGAATCTCTAGCGTCATCTCCAGTCCTTCAAGATCATCTACTGAGAGCAGTACAGCCTCGGCCTCGCCGTTGCGGGTTAGCGTGATTCTCTCGTGCTGCTGGCGTACTCGCCGTGCGAGCTCAGACAGGTGAGCCTTTGCTTCCGACATAGGCACCGGGGTAGCTGCGATCGTCATGGTCAGAATTATAGCTTACAGAGGTTCGATTGCTGACCACCGTACAAGTGTCCAGCTTGTGTGCGTGCGACGATGGCCTCACCAGCGGCGGGCGAGCCAATCGGGAATCGCGGGGCGTTCGGCGCCGAGTGTGCTGTCGTTGCCGTGGCCGGGGTAGAACCAGGTCTCATCGGGCAGACGGTCGAAGATCTTGTTCTGAAGGTCCCCCATGAGCGAGTCGAAGTCGTCGCCGCCTGTTGTCCGTCCAGGACCCCCGGGGAACAGCGAGTCCCCGGTGAACAGGTGCGGGTGGCCGGCCGGGTCGTCGTACCGCAGCGCGATCGACCCGGGGGTGTGCCCGACCAGGTGGATGACGGTCAGGTCGCACTCGCCCACCCGTACCGCCTCCCCGTCGGCGACGGTCCGGGTGACGGTGGGCAGCTCGCCGGCGTCCGCGGCGTGGGCGACCGAGGCGGCGCCGGTGGCCGCCAGTACGTCTGCGAGCGCGAACCAGTGGTCCGGGTGCTGGTGGGTGGTCACCACGGTGGCCAGGCCGGCCTCCCCGACCAGCGGTAGCAGCCGCTCCGGCTCGTTCGCGGCGTCGATCAGTAGCTGCTCGCCGGTCCGGTGGCAGCGCAGCAGGTAGGCGTTGTTGTCCGTCGGTCCCACCGACAGCTTGCTGATGGTCAGCCCCGCCAGCTCGCGCACCGCCGCCGGACCGCCGGGGGTTACCTGTCCGGTATAGGTCACGCCGCCGACCCTATCGTCAGCTCGGTCTGGTCGCCGACCGCCGCAGCGGTGACCGTGTCGGCCAGCGCGGTGAGGTCCAGGCCGAGCGTGCGGGCCAGCGCGGCGACCGTGAAGAAGGTCGGCGCGGCAATCGCCCCCCGTTCGATCTTGCGCAGGGTGTCCAGCGAGATCCCGGCCAGCTGGGCCACCTCGGCGGCGCTCCGGCTGCCGCGGGCCCGCTGCAGCGTCCGGCCCAGCCGCAGCCCGCGTTCCCACTCGGCCTCGGTCAACGGCGTGCGTACCATGGGTCGATACTAATCCTGGTATTGTAATCCTGGTATTAGAGTATTCAGCATGGTTGTCTTGAAGACCGCCGCCGAGCTGGCGGCCATGCGGGAAGCCGGGCGGGTGGTCGCGCGTACGCTGGCCGCGGTCAGCGACGCGGCCCGGCCCGGGACCCGGCTCACCGACCTCGACCAGCTGGCCGCGGACCTGATCGCCGACCTGGGCGCGAAGCCGTCGTTCCGGGGCTACCGCCCCCGGTTCGCGCGCACCCCGTTCCCGGCGGTGCTGTGCCTGTCGGTCGACGACGCGATCATCCACGGCATCCCGGACCGGCGGGCGCTGCGCGACGGGGACCTGCTCAGCATCGACTGCGGCGCCTGTGTCGACGGGTTCCACGGCGACGCCGCGGTCACCGTCCCGGTCGGCAGCGTCGACCAGGCCGGGCACCGGCTGATCGCCACGGCCACCGAGGCACTCGCCGCCGGGATCGCCGCCGCCCAGCCCGCCGGCCGGATCGGCGACATCTCGTACGCGGTGCAGACCGTGTGCCGGGCCGCCGGGTACGGGACGCCGGCCGGGTTCGGGGGCCACGGGGTCGGCACCACCGTGCACGAGGACCCGGACGTTCCCAACACCGGCCGCCCGGGCCGCGGACCGGTGCTGCGGGAGGGCCTGGCGATCGCGATCGAGCCGATGGTGCTCGAGGGCGGCCGGGACCGGGTCCGGCTGCTGCGGGACGGCTGGACGGTCGTCACCGCCGACGGCAGCCGGGCGGCGCACGCCGAGCATACGGTCGCCGTCACCGCCGACGGCCCGGTGATCCTGACCGTCCCGTAGCCGGCCCTGGCTGCCCCCTGACCGGCCTGCGCAGGTAATCGGCTTTCGTACCGCCCGGCGGCTGCCTACCGTGGATCGGGACGCGGGCTACCGGAGCCGGGCAGGAGGTGGGTGCCCTGACGTTCGACCTTGCGTCCCTGGGCTGGGACGCCGGCTTCGCCACCGGGTACGCGGAGCTCGCCGGCCCGGCCGACTGCCCGGGCCGGGTGGTACGCGCCGACCGGGGGGTCTGCACCGTGCTCACCGAACCGGGTACGGTCCGCGCCAGCCTGGCCGGGACGCTGCTGGCGGCGGCCGGAGACGACCCGGTGGCGCTGCCCTGCGCCGGCGACTGGGTGGTGGTGCGCGGCTGGCCGGATGGCCGGGTCACCGCCGAGGCGGTGCTGCCCCGGCGGTCCGCGGTGGTGCGGCGCACCGCCGACAAGGACTCGACCGGCCAGGTGCTGGCCGCCAACGTCGACGTCGTGGCGGTGGTCGAGCCGATCGACCCGGCCCCGGAGCTGGGTCGGGTGGAGCGGCTGCTGTCCCTGGCCTGGCAGTCCGGCGCCGCGCCGCTGGTGGTGTTAACCAAGGCCGACCGGGCCGCCGACCCGGTCACGGTGGCGCGGCAGGTGGCCGACGTCACGGCCGGGGTGCCGGTGCTGCCGGTCAGCGCCGAGCGGGCCACCGGGCTGGCGGCGCTGCGACCATGGATCGCCCCCGGCCGCACCCTGGCGCTGCTCGGTCCGTCCGGAGCGGGCAAGTCGACGCTGGTCAACGCGCTCGCCGGCGGCACCGTGATGAGCACCCAACGGGTCCGGCGAGCCGACGGCAAGGGCCAGCACACCACCACCCACCGGGCGCTGGTGCCGCTGCCGGGCGGCGGGGCGGTGCTGGACACGCCCGGGCTGCGGGCGGTCGGGCTGCTGGACGGGGCGGCCGGGCTGGACCGGGCGTTCGCCGACCTGGCCGCCCTGACCGCGGCCTGCCGGTTCGCGGACTGCGCCCACCGCACCGAGCCGGGCTGTGCGGTCCGGGCCGCGCTGGCCACCGGCGAGCTGTCCTACCGCCGCTGGGAGAGCTGGCAGAAGCTGCAACGCGAGCTGGCCTTCGAGTCGCGCCGCCGGTCCGCTCGGCTGGCCACCCAGGAACGCTCCCGCGGGAACCGGCGGCGGCCGGACCGCACCGGTGGTCCCTAACGGGGCGCCGCCGGTGCGGGAATGTCGGACCGCGGAGCTAGAGTTTTCGCCGTGGCCGACCGACTGACGATCCGTGGTGCGCGGGAGCACAACCTGCGCGACGTCAACCTCGACCTCCCCCGGGAGGCACTGATCGTGTTCACCGGGCTGTCCGGGTCGGGCAAGTCCAGCCTCGCGTTCGACACGATCTTCGCAGAGGGGCAGCGGCGGTACGTGGAGTCCCTCTCCTCGTACGCGCGGCAGTTCCTCGGGCAGATGGACAAGCCGGATGTCGACTTCATCGAAGGCCTGTCCCCGGCGGTCTCGATCGACCAGAAGTCGACCTCCCGGAACCCGCGGTCGACCGTCGGCACGATCACCGAGGTCTACGACTACCTCCGACTACTGTTCGCCCGGGTGGGCGAGCCGCACTGCCCGAACTGCGGCCGCCCGATCGCCCGGCAGACCCCGCAGCAGATCGTCGACCGGGTGCTCGGGATGGACGACGGCACCCGGTTCCAGGTGCTCGCACCGGTGGTGCGCGGCCGCAAGGGGGAGTATGCCGACCTGTTCGCCGAGCTGCAGGCGAAGGGGTTCGCGCGGGTCCGGGTGGACGGGGTGGTGCACCCGCTGACCGACTTTGCCGGGACGAAGCCCACGAAGCTGAAGAAGCAGGAGAAGCACACCATCGAGGTGGTGGTGGACCGGCTGACCGTGAAGGCGTCGGCGAAGCAGCGGCTGACCGACTCGGTGGAGACCGCGCTGAACCTGGCCGGCGGGGTGGTGGTGCTGGACTTCGTCGACCTGCCGGAGGACGACGACCACCGGGAGCGGATGTTCTCCGAGCACCTCGCCTGCACGTACTGTGACCTCAGCTTCGAGGCGCTGGAGCCGCGCTCGTTCTCGTTCAACTCGCCGTACGGCGCCTGTCCGGAGTGCACCGGCCTGGGCACCAAGAAGGAGGTCGACCCGGAGCTGGTCGTGCCGGACCCGGAGCGGACGCTGCGCGAGGGCGCGCTGCAGCCGTGGACCGGCGGCACCACCCAGGACTACTTCCTCCGGCTGCTGGACGCGCTGGGCCAGCAGGAGGGCTTCGACCTGGACACGCCGTGGCGGGCGATCTCCGGCCGGGCGCAGAAGACCATCCTGCACGGGGCGCAGGACCAGGTGCACGTGCGCTACCGGAACCGGTACGGGCGGGAGCGCTCCTACTACACCGGGTTCGAGGGCGTGGTGCAGTGGCTGGAGCGGCGGTACGCCGACACCGAGTCGGACTGGTCCCGCGACAAGTACGAGGGGTATATGCGGGACGTGCCGTGCGGTGCCTGCGGCGGGGCGCGGCTCAAGCCGGAGGTGCTCGCGGTGACCGTCGGCGGGCGCAGCATCGCCGAGGTGTGCGCGCTGTCGGTCGGCGACTGCTCGGGGCTGGTCGCCGAGATGACGCTGACCGACCGGCAGAAGCTGATCGCGGAGCGGGTGCTGAAGGAGATCAACGCCCGGCTGCGGTTCCTGGTCGACGTCGGGCTGGACTATCTGTCGCTGGACCGGCCGGCCGCCACCCTGTCCGGTGGCGAGGCGCAGCGGATCCGGCTGGCCACCCAGATCGGGTCCGGGCTGGTCGGGGTGCTCTACGTGCTGGACGAGCCGTCGATCGGGCTGCACCAGCGGGACAACCACCGGCTGATGGACACCCTGGTGCGGCTGAAGAAGCTGGGCAACACACTGATCGTGGTGGAGCACGACGAGGACACGATCCGGGCCGCCGACTGGATCGTGGACATCGGGCCGGGCGCCGGGGAGCGGGGCGGCCAGATCGTCCACAGCGGGACCTTCGCCCAGCTGCTGAAGAAGAAGGACTCGATCACCGGCGCCTATCTGTCCGGCCGCCGGTCGATCCCGCTGCCGACGATGCGCCGGCTGGCGATGCCGGGCCGGGAGCTGGTGGTGCACGGGGCGCGAGAGCACAACCTGCGCAACCTGACCGTCGGATTCCCGCTGGGGCAGCTGATCGCGGTCACCGGAGTGAGCGGGTCGGGCAAGTCGACGCTGGTCAACGACATCCTGCACGCGGTGCTGGCGAACCAGATCAACGGCGCCCGGATGGTGCCCGGCCGGCACACCCGGGTGACCGGGCTGGACCACGTGGACAAGGTGGTCGGGGTGGACCAGTCACCGATCGGGCGCACCCCGCGGTCGAACCCGGCCACCTACACCGGCGTGTTCGACCACATCCGGCGGCTGTTCGCCGAGACCACCGAGGCGAAGGTGCGCGGGTACGGGCCGGGCCGGTTCTCGTTCAACGTCAAGGGGGGTCGGTGTGAGAACTGCGCCGGAGACGGGACCATCAAGATCGAGATGAACTTCCTCCCGGACGTGTATGTGCCGTGCGAGGTGTGCAAGGGCGCCCGCTACAACCGGGAGACGCTGGAGGTGCACTACAAGGGGCGCACCATCTCCGAGGTGCTGGACATGCCGATCGAGGAGGCCGAGCAGTTCTTCTCGGCGATCCCGCCGATCCACCGGCACCTGCGTACGCTGGTCGACGTGGGGCTGGGGTACGTGCGGCTGGGCCAGCCGGCGCCCACCCTGTCCGGCGGCGAGGCGCAGCGGGTCAAGCTCGCCTCCGAGCTGCAGAAGCGCTCCACCGGCCGAACCGTCTACGTGCTCGACGAGCCGACCACCGGGCTGCACTTCGACGACATCCGCAAGCTGCTGCGGGTGCTGGAGGGGCTGGTGGACAAGGGCAACACGGTGATCGTGATCGAGCACAACTTGGACGTGATCAAGACCGCGGACTGGCTGATCGACATGGGGCCGGAGGGTGGCGGCCGGGGCGGCACGCTGGTGGCGGTCGGCACCCCGGAGGAGCTGGCCGAGACGCCGACCAGCTTCACCGGCCAGTTCCTACGCCCGGTGCTCGGCCTGGCCGGGCCGGCGAGCGAGTCCGGCCAGGCGGGCGCGGCCGTGGCCCGGGCCGAGAAGGCGAACGGGGCGGCCCCCGGCCGAGCCAACACCAACGGAGCCGGCGGCAAGGCGGCGGGTGGCAAGGCGGCGGGCGGCAAGGCGGCGGGCGGCAAGGCCGGCGGCCGGTCCGGGGCGGCGAAGGCCGGCGCCCGGGGCCGGGTCCGGGTCCGGACCCCGCGGTCGAGGTCCTGACCGAACCGGCCGGGCAGCCCGGCCAGCCGCGCGGAACCCGCTCCGACGTTGAACCGGAACCCGCCGATCGGCGTATTCCCAGACGTGGCACCCGACAACGCACCCAAAACGTTACGCACCCAAAACGTACTAGAGAGGTTCTACGGATGAGTGACGAACGCGGGGAGCTCGAGTCCGGAGCGAGCCGGCGGGCCTGGCTCGCCGGGGCGGGTGCGATCGGGGCGACGGCGGTTCTCGCCGCGTGCGGCACCAACAACGAGAGTCCGGGCACACCGCCCGGAGCCGACGGGAACGGCTCCGAGCCAGGTCCGGACGACACCGGCGGTGGCGACACCGGCGGCGACCAGGAGCCGCTCACCAGCGCCGACGAGGTGGAGGTCGGGGGCGGCGTGATCCTGGCCTCGGAGAGCGTTGTGGTCACCCAACCCACCGCGGGCACCTTCAAGGGCTTCAGCGCCGCCTGCACCCACGAGGGCTGCACCGTCTCGTCGATCCGCGACGGCATCATCCACTGCGCCTGCCACGGCAGCCAGTACTCGATCGAGGACGGCTCGGTCCTGCAGGCCGCGCCGGGGCTGACTCCGCAGACTCAGAACCCGCTGCCGACGGTAGAGATCCTGGAGGACGGCGGCTCGATCGTCCGCGCCTGAGCCCCCGTCAGCAGTCCCGTCAGCCGGGCCGCCGGGGGACGCGGCCGGACCGGAGCTAGGGTTGGTGGACGTGGCAGACCTGTCGACCTTCCGACCGGTACCGGGCACGATCCCGGACGGCCCCGGTGTGTACCGGTTCCGGGACGGCACCGGCCGGGTGATCTACGTCGGCAAGGCGAAGAACCTGCGCAGCCGGGTCTGCTCCTACTTCGCCGAGCCACTGCACCCGCGTACCCGCCAGATGGTTACCACCGCGACCGCGGTCGACTGGGTGACGGTCGGCACCGAGGTCGAGGCGCTGCAGCTCGAGTACGCGTGGATCAAGGAGTACGATCCGCGCTTCAACGTGAAGTACCGCGACGACAAGTCGTACCCGTACCTGGCGGTCACCCTGGACGAGGATTACCCGCGGCTGCAGGTGATGCGCGGGGCCAAGCGCCGCGGGGTGCGCTACTTCGGGCCGTACTCCCACGCCTGGGCGATCCGGGAGACGCTGGACCTGCTGCTGCGGGTGTTCCCGGCCCGGACCTGCTCGGCCGGGGTGTTCCGGCGGGCCGGCCAGATCGGCCGGCCCTGTCTGCTCGGGGACATCGGCAAGTGTGCCGCGCCGTGCGTCGGCCGGGTCGACGCGGACGAGCACCGGCAGATCGTGGACGACTTCTGCGACTTCATGGCCGGCCACACCGACCAGCTGATCCGGCGGCTGGAGCGGGAGATGCGGCAGGCCTCGGACGCGCAGGAGTTCGAGCTGGCGGCCCGGCGGCGCGACGACCTGGCCGCGGTGCGGCGGGCGATGGAGAAGCAGACCGTGGTGCTGCCCGACGGCACCGACGCGGACGTGGTGGCCTTCGCCGACGACGCGCTGGAGGCGGCGGTAAAGGTGTTCCACGTACGGGCCGGGCGGGTCCGCGGCGAGCGGGGCTGGGTGGTGGAGAAGACCGAGGAGCTGTCCACAGGAGACCTCGTCCACCACTTCTGCCGGCAGGTCTACGGCGAGGCCGCGGACGTGCCCCGGGAGCTGCTGGTGCCGGAGCTGCCGGTGGATGCGGACGCGCTGGCGGACTGGCTCTCGCAGCGCCGCGGCGCCCGGGTCAGCCTCCGGGTGCCGCAGCGCGGCGACAAGAAGGCGCTGATGGAGACGGTGGCCCGCAACGCCGGGGAGGCGCTGACCCAGCACAAGCTGCGCCGGGCCGGCGACCTGACCGCGCGCAGCCAGGCGCTGGAGGAGATCGGGGGGGCGCTGGGCATGGCGACCGCGCCGCTGCGGGTGGAGTGCTACGACGTCTCCCAGATCCAGGGCACCGACGTGGTGGGCAGCATGGTGGTCTTCGAGGACGGGCTGGCGCGCAAGGGAGAGTACCGGCGGTTCACGGTCCACGGGGAGGCTGAGGGCACGGACGACGTCTCCTCGCTCTCGGAGGTGCTGCGGCGCCGGTTCACGCGCTACCTGCAGGCGCGGGCCGAGACCGGCGAGCTGGGCGAGGAGACGTCGAGCGACCCGGATCTGCCCGGAGTGGACCCGACCACCGGGAAGCCGCGCAAGTTCGCGTACCCGCCGCAGCTGGTGGTGGTCGACGGCGGCGGCCCGCAGGTGAACGGCGCCGCCGCGGTGCTGACCGAGCTGGGGATCACCGAGGTCACGGTGTGCGGGCTGGCCAAGCGGCTGGAGGAGGTGTGGCTGCCGGGGCAGGAGTACCCGTTGATCCTGCCCCGCCAGTCCGAGGGGCTCTACCTGCTGCAGCGGATCCGGGACGAGGCGCACCGGTTCGCGATCACGTTCCACCGGCAGCGCCGGTCGAAGCGGATGACCGCCTCCGGGCTGGACACCGTCCCGGGCTTGGGGGAGGTGCGGCGCAAGGCGCTGCTGCGCCGGTTCGGCTCGGTGCGGAAGCTGTCCGCCGCCAGCCCGGAGGAGATCGCGCAGGTGCCGGGGATCGGCCCGCGCACCGCCGAGGCGATCGTCGCCGCCCTGCACCCACCCGATCCGGGACCGACACCGGCCGGCGGGCCTGCTCCCTAGCGTGCTGAGGGTGGGCAGGCCCGCCGGTCAGTCGGCGGTGATCAGCTGGCGGGTAGCCGCCAGGCGCGGTTGATCACCTGGTCGATCCGGTTGCCGCCGGCGTCCCAGGCCTCGACCCGCACCGACGCGAAGCCGGAGCCGGCCGGCGGCCGGTACGTGAGCACCGCCTGGTACTCGCCGTCCCCGACCTCGCGCACCGGGCGGGCCAGCCAGCTCGCCCCGTCGTCGTACGAGATCCACAGCCGGGCCCCGGCGATCGCCGGTCCGGCCGCCCCGGGCTGGTGCCGGACCTGCAGGTCCATCGTGGGCAGCCCGCGGCGGTCCTGCGGTCGCGGCGCCGTGTTGAGCAGGTCCAGTTCGACGTCGTAGTCCACCAGCAGCAGTGGCACAATCTCCGCCTCACCGTCCGCGGGCCGGGCGGACTGCAGCGTCCAGGCGGTACGCGTGCTCGTCGAGGTGAGCCACCATTCGGCGGTGCGGGTGAGGTCCAGCTCCAGCCGGTACTCGGCCGGGTCCGGGCTCATCGGGAAGGCTCCTCGTGGCCGGGCCGTTTCGGTGGTCAGCTGGCCGTTCTCGTACATCCGGAACGCGCTCGTGTACAGGCTGGAGTTGAACAGACCGCGGTGGCCGCGATGCGCGTCCACCCACTCCGCCAGCGCCAGCTGCAGCGTGTCGGCCTCGCGGTAGGTGGGCTCGCCGCTCTCGAACGCGCCGCCCTCGTTGACACCGGGGTGGGCCGGCTGCTTCCACCAGGTCTGGTCCCGGTGCTCACCCGGCTGGTACGCGGTGAGCGGCTCGAACATCTGGTTGGGCCGGACGTGCTGCTGGTAGCGGGTATCGCCGGGGACCAGGTACTCGGTCCGCCGGTGTCCGGCGTAGACGGTGTCCGAGATCAGCAGGGACCGGTTCTGCCAGGGCCGGAAGAAGTGGCGGACCTCGGACATCGGGGTGTCCGCGAGGTCGCCGTGGAAGGCGTTCTCCACGGTGGCGAGCTGGTTCGGGTCGGCGACGTAGTGCAGCTCGTCCGGGATCCGGTCCGGCTCCGGGAGCACCAGGTCGAACAGGAACGAGCTGGCCGGCGTGCCGAACAGCCGGACCGTCACCTCCCCGTCGTCGAGCAGCGCCTGCAGCGTGTCACCGTCCTCCATCGACATGGTCATCGACGGGATGGTGGCGGCGTTGCCCACGAACGCGGACCGGATGCCCGACACATTGTTCGCAACGATCATGGCGCGGGCACCGGCGGCGGCGGCGTTCGCCTCCTGCGCGGCGAAGGTCAGGGCACTGGTGCGACGGACCAGCACCACCGCGCCGGCCGCGTCGACGCCCTGGTACTCGTCCTCGGTGCCGGTCCCGGCGAACACCAGCGGCAGTGTGTCGTCGCCGTCGAGGGCCGGCGCGGAGCCGCCCATGGGCAGCACGAGCAGGTCAAGCTCGGTCGGGTCCAGCACGCTCAGCGCGGCGGCGGGCGTCCCGTGCCGGGTGCGGTGGAGGAACTCGAACCCGCCGGTGCTGACCGGGTCGGTCGGCTTCGCGTAGAACGGGGTGACCGGCCCGGTGGTGAGGTGCTGGAAGTTGGTGCCCAGCGCGTCACCCCGCCAGTACCCGATGGTCGCGTTGCCGATTGGCCGGGACTCGAAGCCGGGCGCCTCGATCTCGATCGGGATGGCGTCGCGGGCGTCGAACACGAGCGTGGTGTCCTCGGTGACCTCGACCTCCGGGTCGCCGATCATCACCCGGTCCTGGACCTGCACCTCGGTCGCTTCGTAGGTGTTGATCAGCCCCATCACGGAGTAGGTGCCCGGTGGGACCTGGAGCGTGGCGACTCCGTCCACGTACCGCGTGCTCACCTCCGAGAACGCGTTGGCGTCGTGCACATCCACGACCCCGATGCTGCTGGTGCCGGTCGCCGGCCGGCCATTCCGGGCGATGCCCTCCACGGTCAGCTGGTACAGCTCCGGCTGCACGTAGAAACCGACCGGCGTACGGGCGGCGACCTGCCCGCCGGCAGCCTCGGCAACCAGGTAGCCGCCGTAGAGACCGGTCTCGCCGGCGAGCGGGTCGAGCGTGACGGTCACCGTCGACACCCCGCCCGGCTCGATCGCGACCTGGTCCGGAGCCACCGACAGCATCGGCTCGGTCGCCTCCGCCCCGTCCCGGCTGGCGACCGCCAGCGACAGGTCGAGCGTGACCGGCTGGTCAGTGCGGTTCGTGTAGGTCAGCTCGGCCTGCACCGGTTCGGCGCCGTCCTGTGGGTACGGGAAGAAGCCCAGGTCGAGCGGGGCGGGGGTGGCCGTGACCGGTGCCTGCAGCGCGGCTGGCACGTCCACCCGGCCGCCGCCCTGCTGGTAGACGTCGAGGTCGCTGCGGGGCGCTCCGGTGCCGGCGAACCGGGCCTTCACCTCGCCGGCGGCCAGGTCCGGCTCGGCCTGCCGGAGGATCGCGGCCGCGCCCGCCACATGCGGGGTGGCCATCGAGGTGCCGCTGAGGATGGTGTAGTTCTCGTCCACCGGCGTACCGCGGCTGGTGCCGGCCGCCCGGGCCGAGACGATGCTCACGCCGGGGGCGGTCACGTCCGGCTTGACCGCGTGGTCACCCAGCCGCGGGCCGCGGCTGGAGGTGGCGGCGAGCTGCTCGGTCTTGCTCACCGAGCCGACCGTCAGGGCGGCGTCGGCGGCACCCGGTGCTCCGATCGTGTAGTCCCGGGACCCGTTGTTGCCGGCGGCGATCACGAACAGCAGGTCGTGCTGGGCGGTGAGGGTGTTCACGGCCTGGCTCATCGGGTCGGTGCCGTCGGCCGGGTCGGTCCCGAGGCTCAGGTTGACCACATCGGCACCCTGGTCGGCCGCCCACTGCATGCCGGCGATCGCCCAGGAGGACTGGCCGGAGCCGGTGTCGCCGAGCACCTTGCCGTTGAGCAACCGGGCGCCGGGTGCCACCCCGACGTACTGGCCGCCGGAGGCTGCCCCGGTGCCGGCGACGGTGCCGCCCACGTGGGTGCCGTGGCCGTGCCGGTCGGAGGCGGTGTCCGAGGTGGTGAAGTTCTCGGCACCTGCGACCTGGCTGGCCAGGTCCGGGTGCGTGGCGTCGATGCCGGTGTCGAGCACCGCCACGGTCACGCCGGTGCCGTCGAACCCGGCGTCCCACGCCTCGGGGGCGCCGATCTGCGGCACGCTGACGTCCAGCGACGCGGTGATCTGCTCGTCCAGCCAGATCCGGTCGATCCCGGCGAGCGGTCCGGTGGTCGCGGCACGGTCACCACTGCCGGCGCCGACCTGCCCGCCACCCGCGGCGCGCCACCAGTCGGTGCCGTCGATGGTCACCGCCTGCCCGTCGATGCTGGGCAGGTCGGCGGTGACCGTCGCGCCCGCCACCGCCCCGGCGGACTGGGCGGCGACCCGGTCCTGGGAGGTGGTGATCACCGGGATCCCGTCGGTGTAGCCGTAGCCGGCGAGCTTGCTGACGTTGAACAGCTCCCGGTCGAGCAGGTCCGGGACCAGCCCGGCGGCATCGGACGGGATGACGTACAGGTCCTGGTCACGCTCGATCGTCTCGAACGACGGCGCGTACCCGTCCCGGGGTGCCGGGTCGATCTCGACGGCCTGGTCGCCGCCGGGCAGGTGCTGGACCTGGACCTGGTCGCCGGTCAGCAGGGTAAGCGTCACCAGCGGAGCCGTGGCCTCGGCCGGCGGCCGGAGCTCTGGTGCCTGGTTCGGGGGTTGGGCGCCGGCCGCGCCGACGGAGGCGACGGAGGCGGCTATCACCAGTGTGAACGCGAGGGCGCTGGCCAGCACGCGGGGGTGGTTGCGAGTCATCTGGGTCCTTCGGGTGGCTCAGTCGGGGCGGGTGGGGCGGCGGCGGGTGTCCGCGACCAGGGGGCCGTCGGGCATCGCGCCGTCGGGGCCGCCTGCCCGTAGTCTGCCGCAGGTTGCGCGCAAACGGGCGTCGTGTTTATGTCATGACGCAGACAGGTCGCGTGCACCCGGCACGCGGAGACGGAGGCCCCCATGCATCAGCCCGCTGCGTTGGACGAGCCCAACGGTCACCGGCCGCTCGCCACGGTCGGCGTCGACCAGCTGGCGGAGCGCATCTACCGGCACCTGCTGGACCAGCCGACCTCGACCCTGTCCGAGGTCGCGACCGACCTGGCGCTCCCGGTCTCCCGGGTCCGGCGGGCGATCACCGGGCTGGAGAACATGGGGCTGGTCAGCGCCGCCCCGACCCGGCCGCGCTGCTACACCGCCGCATCGCCGCAGGTGGCGCTGGAAGCCCTGGTCCACCACCAGCTGGAGCAGCTCTCAGCGGTGCGGGCCGCCGCGGAGCAGCTGCAGGAGCGCTTCCACGCCACCGTCGGGGCCCGGGCGTTCGAGGCGGTCGAGCTGCTGACCGGCCCGGAGGCGATCGGTCAGCACTTCACGCAGATGGAGCAGACCGCCCAGCGGGAGATCGCGGTGCTCGACCGCCCGCCGTACTTCCTGCCCGCCGTGCTCAACCAGCGGGTCGAGGCGCACGCCCTGCGGCGAGGGATCCCGGTCCGCGGGGTCTACGCGCACCAGGCGCTGGAGCTGCCCGGGCGGCTGGAGCAGATCCGCACCTCGGCCCGGGTCGGCGAGCAGGCCCGGCTGATCGCCGAGCTGCCGCTGAAGGTCGCCCTGGTCGACGACAGCGCGCTGGTTCCGCTGCTCGCGCACCCCGGCGACGAGCGGGCGCTGGTGATCCACCGGTCCGCGCTGGTCGCCGGGCTGTACCTGCTCTTCGAGCTGCTCTGGGAGCAGGCGACTCCGCTGTCCCTGGTCGACGAGCCGGCCGGAGCCGCGGCCGGGCGGGCCGGCGACGCCCCGGACTGCGAGATCGCGACCCTGCTGGCGAGCGGGCTGCCGGACAAGGTGATCGCGCGTCAGCTCGGCGTGAGCCTGCGGACGGTCGCCCGGCGGGTCGGTGCGTTGATGGACCGGCTCGGCGCGCAGACCCGGTTCCAGGCCGGGGTCCGGGCCGCCACGCAGGGGCTACTCGACCCACCCCCGGTAGCGTAGGCGGTGTGAACACGCGACCAGCCGAGACCTGGGCGACCCAGACGCCGCAGGGCGCCGCCGAGGTGGAGCTGACCCGTCCGGCCGGTGCACCGGGAGGGCTGCTGGCGCTCGGCCACGGGGCCGGCGGCCACATCGACACACCGGACCTGCGGGCGGTACGGGCGGCGGCGCTGGACGCCGGGCTGGCGGTGGCCCGGATCACCCAGCCGTACCGGGTGGCCGGCCGCCGGTCCACGCCGCCGGCTCCCCGGCTGGACCAGGCGTGGACCGCGGTTCTGGCCGCCCTGCGGGCCGATCCGGACCTGGCGGCGGTCCCGCTGATCGCGGGCGGGCGCTCGAGCGGTGCCCGGGTGGCCTGCCGGACCGCGGTCGCCACCGGGGCGGCCGCCGTGGTGGCGCTCGCGTTC
The DNA here is from genome assembly GCA_009377645.1 of Micromonosporaceae bacterium. Lineage (GTDB taxonomy): Bacteria > Actinomycetota > Actinomycetes > Mycobacteriales > Micromonosporaceae > Natronosporangium. The sequence continues at coordinate 45,944 of WHTQ01000006.1, forward strand.
CCGGTGCACCCGCCGGGCCGCCCGGAGCGCTCCCGGCTGGACGAGCTGGACGGAGCGGTGCCGACCCTGGTGGTCAACGGGGACCGGGACCCGTTCGGGGTGCCGCCGCAGCGTCCAGGGGTGACCGTGGTGATCCGCCCGGGCGAGCGGCACGACCTGAAGCGGGACCCGGGCGCGGTCGCGGACGCGGTGCTCGACTTCCTGCGGGAGCACCGCTGGGTGGCGGCTCAGGCGAGGTAGCGCAGCCACAGGTAGGGCATCGCGATCGCGATCGTGATCACGGTGACCACCAGGCCGTACCGGGTGAACTCCCAGAACGAGATCCGCCGCCCGGCCCGCTCCGCGATCCCGAGCACCACCACGTTGGCCGACGCGCCGACCGCGGTGGCGTTGCCGCCGAGGTCCGCACCGAGCGCCAGCGACCACCACAGCACCTGGCCCCGGTCGGTCCCGTCGGCGGCGACCAGCTCCGCGACCACCGGGCTCGCGGTCGCCACGTACGGGATGTTGTCCACGATCGCGGACAGGAACGCGGACGCCCACAACAGCACGAACGTGGCCAGCCCGAGCCGGCCCTCCACCGCCTCGGCGGCCTGCTCGGCGACGTTCGCGATCACGCCGGTGTTGACCAGCCCGCCGACCATCACGAACAGGCCGGCGAAGAACGCCAGTGTCGGCCACTCCACGTCCTTGGCCACGCTCTCGGCGTTCAGGCGAGACAGCCCGAGCAGGGTCAGCCCGCCCACCACCGCGATCACCGACGGCTCCAGGTCGAGGAAGGTGTGCAGCACGAACGCGATCAGCACCGCGCTGAGCACCACCCCGCTGATCGCCAGCAGCCGGACGTCGTGGATAGCGTCCCGCTCCCGCAGCTGCATGACCTCGGCCGCCCGCTCCGGGTCGTACCGGAACGCCTTCCGGAACAGCACCCGGCACAGCCCGATGAACACGACCAGCAGGACCACCACCAGCGGGGCGAGGTGGATCAGGAAGTCGTTGAACGACAGGCCGGCCCGGCTGGCGATGATGATGTTCGGCGGGTCGCCGACCAGGGTGGCGGTCCCGCCGATGTTGGAGGCGAGCACCTCGGCGATCAGGAACGGCGCCACCGGCACGTTCAGCCGTTCACACACCAGGAACGTCACCGGGGCGATCAACAGCACGGTGGTGACGTTGTCCAGCGCCGCCGAGGCGACCGCGGTCACCAGCACCAGCAGCACCATCACCGGGAACGGGCGGCCGCGGGCGCGCTTGGCCGCCCAGATCGCCACATACTCGAAGACCCCGGTCCGCCGGAGCACGGCGACGATCAGCATCATCCCGAGCAGCAGGAAGATGACGTGCCAGTCGATCCCCGCCTCCTCCGAGAAGAAGGCGTGCTCGGCGTCGGTGGCCCCGATCACCAGCATGACCACGGCGCCACCCAGCGCCGCCGCCACCCGGTGCACCCGCTCGGTGGCGATCAACGCGTACGCGGCCGCGAAGATGACGACCGCAGCCCAGGCCTGGGCTGTCACCGGCCCAGCACCCGGTCCAGCAGCGTGTGCAGGGTGATCGCGCCGATCATGACCCCGTCCCGGTCGACCACGGCGACCACCGGGCTGCGGGTGCGGGCCATCAGCGCCGCGATCTCGAGCACCGTGTCGTCCTCGTTGACGGCCGGCAGCTCACCCTTCTGCTCCGACAGGCAGTCGGACAGCGTCCGGCCGGCCAGCTTGCGGAGGAACACGTCCGCGTGCGCCTCGTCGATCACCCGGGCTAGGGCCGGGTCGTCCTGGCTGTAGCGCGGCAACCCCAGCCGCAGCACCTGGGTGGCCGGCAGCACGACGATCGGACGGCCGCGCTCGTCGACGACCACCAGGCCGTTGAGGCGATCGGTCGCCAGCCGCCGGGCCGCCTCCAGGGCGGGCGTGTCCATGGTCGCGCTCGGAAACGCCTCGGCGAGATCCCGGGCCTGCATACCGGCTGCACCAATCCCTTCTCGTCGGGGAGGATGGGTTCACGAGATTGTATCCAGCCGACCAGCGACCGGCGGTGGGCGCATCCGCGCTGGCCGGGCCGCCGACCGGCCGGCGCTGCACCGGACAGGACCCAGTACAGTGATCGGGTCCAGGGCTGATCCGGAGTGGAAGGTGGCCAGCTCTTCGATGTCCAGCCAGCCCGGGGGAGCCGCGGCGACCGGGGCCGAGCCGGCGCCGGTCAGCTTCGCCGAGCTCGGGCTGCGCCCGGAGCTGCTGCTGGCGCTGTCCAGCCTGGGCTACGAGGAGCCCACCCCGATCCAGCGCGAGGCGATCCCGCCGCTGCTGGCCGGGCGGGACCTGCGCGGCCAGGCGGCGACCGGGACCGGCAAGACCGCGGCGTTCGCGCTGCCGGCGCTGCAGCGGCTGCCCGAGGCCGCCGAGCGCGGTCCGGAGCCGTCGATCCTGGTGCTCGTACCCACCCGGGAGCTGGCTGTGCAGGTCTCCCAGGCGTTCCACCGGTACGGCCGGGACCTCGGCGTGCGGGTGCTTCCGATCTACGGTGGACAGCCGATCGGAGCGCAGCTGCGGGCGCTGCAGCGCGGCGTCGACGTGGCGGTCGCCACACCCGGTCGGGCGCGGGACCACCTCGGGCGCGGCACGCTGCGGCTGGACGGGGTACGGACGGTGGTGCTGGACGAGGCCGACGAGATGCTGGACATGGGGTTCGCCGAGGACCTCGAGGCGATCCTCGACCGGACCCCGGCGCAGCGGCAGACCGTGCTGTTCTCCGCGACCATGCCCGCCCGGATCGACGGGATCGCCCGCCGCCACCTGCGGGACCCGATCCGGATCGAGATGGGCCACGCGGCGGTGGCCAGTGGCGAGCCGCCGCGGGTGCGGCAGACCGCGTACGTGGTCGCCCGGGCGCACAAGCCCGCCGCGCTCGGGCGGGTGCTGGACGTGGCGGCGCCGGCGGCCGCGATCGTGTTCTGCCGCACCCGGGAGGAGGTCGACCAGCTCACCGAGACCCTGAACGGGCGCGGCTACCGGGCCGAGGCGCTGCACGGGGGGATGGGCCAGGAGCAGCGCGACCGGGTGATGGGGCGGCTGCGGGGCGGGACCGCCGAGCTGCTGATCGCCACCGACCTGGCCGCCCGCGGCCTGGATGTCGAGCAGCTCACCCACGTCGTCAACTACCACGTCCCGTCCGACCCGGGGGCGTACGTGCACCGGATCGGTCGGGTGGGCCGGGCCGGCCGGACCGGCGAGGCGATCACCCTGGCCGAGCCGCGGGAGCACCGGATGCTCAAGGCGATCGAGCGGGTGACCCGGCAACGGATCGCGGTGGAGAGCGTGCCGACCGTGGCCGACCTGCGAGCGCGGCGGCTGGAGCTGACCCGGGCGGCGCTGCAGGAGAGCCTGCTCGCCGACGACCTGGAGCATTTCCGGGTGGTGGTCGAGTCGCTCGCCGGCGAGTTCGACATCATGGACGTCGCGCTGGCGGCGGTGAAGCTGGCTCACGAGTCCAGCGGTGGCGACGCGAGCGAGACCGACGATGCGGAGATCCCGGCGGTCGCCGCCCCGCCCCCGCCTCCGCCGCCGTCCGGGCGGACCCGACCGTCGGGCCGCCGCCGGCCGCCCACCGGTGAGCCGGTGGCGCGGCTGTTCCTCGGGCTCGGGCGGCGCGCCGGGATCCGGCCGCAGGACGTGGTCGGGGCGATCGCCGGCGAGACTCGGCTGACCGGCCGGGACATCGGGGCGATCGAGATCGCCGACCGGTTCTCGCTGGTGGAGGTGCCGGAGTCGGCCGCCGAGGAGGTCATCGCCGCGCTGCGACGCAGCACCATCAAGGGCCGGAGGCCGACCGCCCGCCGCGGTTGACACCGGTGGCCGCCGAGCCGGTCGTGAGCCGGCGCCGGAGCAGCCCAGCTGCGATCATGGGGTGGTGGGTGTCCGGGCCGAGCCGGTGGCGCCGACGTCTCGGGTGAGCGGCGCCGCGGCGGCGCCGGCGGAGGGAGACGTGATGAAGTACATGATCATGCTGTACGCCTCGCAGCGAGACTACGACCTGATGACCGGGAAGCCCACCGACCAGCCGGCCTGGGCCCCCGAGGACGTCGCGGCGATGCACGAGTTCATGGGCGCCTGGAACCAGGAGCTGATCGACTCCGGGGAGTTCGTGGACGCCCGGGGACTGGCCGCTCCGGTGCACACCCGCCGGATCCGCGGGCTGGAGAACGGGGTCCCGGTGGTGACCGACGGCCCGTACCCGGAGACCCAGGAGGTCCTCGCCGGCTACACGATCGTCGAGTGCGAGAGCTTCGACCGGGCGACCGAGATCGCCGCGCGGATCACGAAGGCACCCGGCCCGGGAGACTCGACCGGGGACTACGTGGAGGTGCGGCCGATCATCGAGGGGATCGGCGACCTGGAGCCGTAGGGGCCACCACCGTGACCGCAGAAACCACCGAGGACCTGCTGCGCCGGCTGGCGCCGCAGGTCCTCGGCGCGGTGGTACGGCGGTACGGGCACTTCGACACCGCCGAGGACGCGGTGCAGGAGGCCCTGATCGCCGCCGCCGCGCAGTGGCCGCGCGACGGCGTACCGGACCGCCCGCACGCCTGGCTGATCACGGTCGCCTCGCGCCGGCTCACCGATCTGCTGCCAGTGAGCAGGCGCGCCGGCGGCGGGAGGACACGGTGGCCCGGTGGACCCTGCCGGACCAGTGGCTGGCGCCCCCGGCGGACCGGTCGGCACCGGAGTCCGACGACACGCTGATCCTGCTGTTCATGTGCTGCCATCCCGCGCTGTCCCCGGCGTCGCAGATCGCACTCACCCTGCGGGCGGTCGGCGGCCTGACCACGGCGGAGGTCGGCCGGGCGTTCCTGGTCCCGGAGGCGACCATGACCCGGCGGATCAGCCGGGCCAAGCGGACCAGCGCGGACAGTGGGATCCCGTTCAGCCTGCCCCCGGAGCCGGAGCGCGCCGCGCGGCTCGGCGCGGTCCTGCACGTGCTCTACCTGATCTTCAACGAAGGCTACGCCAGCACCTCCGGCCCGAGCCTGCACCGCCAGGACCTGTCGGCCGAGGCGATCCGGCTGGCTCGGATCGTCCACCGGCTGCTGCCCGACGACGGGGAGGTGGCCGGGCTGCTGGCGCTGATGCTGCTCACCGACGCGCGCCGGCCGGCCCGGACCGGACCGGACGGCGGGTTGGTCCCGATGGCCGAGCAGGACCGGAGCCGGTGGAACGCGGACTACATCGCCGAGGGCGTGGCGCTGGTCAGCACCGCCCTGCCGCGCGGGCGGACCGGCCCGTACCAGCTGCAGGCGGCGATCGCCGCGGTCCATGACGAGGCGCCGAGCGCCGAGCAGACCGACTGGCCGCAGATCATGGCGTTGTACGAGGTGTTGCTGCAGATCTCCGACAACCCGGTGGTGGCGTTGAACCACGCGGTCGCGGTGGCCATGGTCCAGGGAGCCGAGGCGGGGCTGGAGCTGCTCGCAGAGATCGAGACCGACGCGCGGATCGCCACCGATCACCGGCTGTCGGCGGTCCGGGCTCACCTGCTGGAGATGGCCGGCGACCGGCCGGCGGCCCGGGAGGCGTACCTGGCCGCGGCCCGCCGGACTACCAGCTTCCCGCAGCAGCGTTACCTGCACGCCCGGGCTGCCCGCCTCACCGATGACCAGTAGGCTGATGCCGACGTCCGCCCAATAACCCTCGACTTCCACGTGAGCGGGGTGCATGAGCACCCCGGAAGGGGGCGCGATGGCTGGCTCCGGCGAACGCATCGTCCGGGCGAACGGGGTGGACCTGTGCGTCGAGACGTTCGGTGATCCGAGCGACCAGGCGACCCTGCTCATCATGGGGCTGTCCGCCGCCATGGACTGGTGGGAGGACGAGTTCTGCGAGCGGCTCGCGGCCGGCGGGCGGTTCGTGATCCGGTACGACCACCGCGACACCGGCCGGTCGGTGCGCTACCCGCCCGGCGCGCCCGCTGCCGGGGGTGGGTCACCAGATCCCCCCGCGGGCGGTCTGGGACATCGTCATCCCGGCCGTGCTGAGTCAGACGTCGAGCGGCTAGTGCTAGTGGACACACCGGTCGGCCCGCCCCGGGGCTGGCCCAGGTCGGCCAGCTCGGCGGAGCGCCGGAGCCGTTCGTAGGCGCGGACCAGGCGACGCTTCGGCGCGGCGAACCGGTGGCGGAAGGCGACCCGCTCGTAGCGCAGCCGCACCCACGCCGGCGGCGGCGGCGCACCGGACAGCCCGTACCCGTGCGACTCGAGCCGGTCACCCAGCACCGCCTCGGACAGCGACGCCTGCCACGGCTGCAGCCGTCGCGGCCAGCTGCCCGCCCGGGCGACGGTCACCGGCTGGCGGACCAGCGGGTGGTGCCGCTTGCGCTTGGGCACCACCAGCGACGCCAGCTGGGCGGGCTCGGCCATCGCCGGATGGTACGCCTCGCCGAGGTAGCCGCACAGCTCCGCCAGCTCCCGTTCCGGATCGTCGACCAGCCGCTCGTAGTACAGCTCGTAGAACGACTCTGGCCCGAGCCGCCGGGCGGCGCGCCGCGCATGGTCCACCGCCTGTGCCCAGATTGAGACCGCCTGGTAGGTGCCGCCACGGTGCCACGGCATCCGGTCCAGCGAGGCCACGCAGTCCCGGCCATCGCGTACGATGTGGACGAACTGGGCAGTGGGGAACAGCCGCTCGACGATCTCCAGGTTGGTCACATAGGACGGCCGCTTGTCGCCCCAGCGTGGCTTGCCGAACCGCCGCGCGTACGCGCGGAACACCGCGCCCAGCGCCGAGCCCAGGGTGGGCGGCGCCGCGACGATCTCCTCGGTCAGCTGGTCCGGGTCCAGGCCGAAGTCGCGGAACCTGGTCTGCGGGTCGGACACGATCCACCGGGCCAACCGGCGACGGTTGGCCGGGTCGTGCAGGTCGCCGAATCCGCGGCGGTGCTGGTAGGCGGGCAGCAGGAACCGGTTCTCCGGTGGGATCGCGATTCGGGGATGGGCGTGCAGCATGAGCTGCAGCAGGGTGGTGCCCGACCGGGGGCAGCCGAACACCACGATCGGTCGGTCGGCGGTCACGAGCGTCTCCTTCCCCCGGGAAGATCGGCGCGGTTTCCTCTGGTAAAGGTACCCCGGGACCCGGAACGCCGCGGCTACCCAGGCGAGTCAGTCGCGCCGCGGCTCGAACAGCTCGACCGGGTTACCGGACGGGTCGTCGAGCAGGATCTGCCGACCTCCCCGACCCGTGACGATCTCGCTCCGGAACTCGGCACCGGCGGCGCGGAGCGCCGCCACCTCGGCCGTGAGATCCTCGACCGGCAGCTGGATCCGGTTCCACCCACCCGGCGTCGGGCGGCTCCCGTCGGCCATGGGTTGGGATGCGCCGCCGGGACCGGTCGGTGTGTTCAGCATCAGCCGCAGCGCGCCCCGGGAGAGCACGGCGAAGCCGGTGCCTGCACGCATCTCGACGGCGAACCCCAGCCGGTCGCTGTAGAAGGCGACCGCCGCCGCGAGGTCGTCGACGATGTAGCGCACGCCGACCGTATCCATGCTCAGACCTCCCACCACGGGTCAGGGGTGTCGAGACATCACAGCGTACCCCCGGTCGGGCTCCATCAGGTCGGTGCCAAGAGACAAGAACCGCGAGCCTGGTGGGCAGGGGTCGCGCAGTCGCGGCCCCTGCCCCGTCGGGGTGCTAGCTGTCGGTTCCGCCGATCCGGGAGCTGGCGGCCGCCAGGATGATCGCGGCCCGGTCCCGTACCGTGATCAGCCCGGCGTCGCGGAACTCGTCCGCCACCGCGACGACATGCCGGACGGTCCCCGGTTACCAGGTGTACAACCGACGCGCCCGACGTAGCCGGGGCGGACGCAACAGGGCCAACCCGCCGCAAATGTGGGTGTGGTCTGCCGAGCCCGCACATGAGCCCGTTGATCCCAAATGGATGTTCGACGAACTCAACGTGCAGAACGCGCGGCGGGGTTCGCGCGATGGAGCGGTGAGTCCACCATCAGCAAGCATGACAACGTCCTACGCCAAGCCGAAGACGCCGACCCCCACGACCCGTTCACCCAAAGGCTGCGGCAACGCTACAGCGATCTGGAAGACTGAACGGCAGATGATACTGACCACCCTGGGCGGGCTGGACTGGTGCCCCCGGTGGGACTCGAACCCACACTGTATGGATTTTGAAGCCATTGCCTGCTGCCAGTTGGGCTACGGGGGCCGGGCCGAGTCCAGCGTACCCATTAGTCTGGTTGCGATGGCGGCCAGGTGCGGCCGCCAGCGGCGGTCGCCCGGTCCGGCGAACCGGCGGTACCGGCGGGAGGAGTAAATCGGTGGGCGAGACGCAGCGGTCCGAGGGGGCGCCCCGCCGGGTGCTGATCGCGGAGGACGAGGCGCTGATCCGGCTCGACCTGGCCGAGATGCTGACCGAAGAGGGGTACGAGGTGGTCGGCGAGGCCGGCGACGGCGAGGCCGCGGTCCGGCTGGCCGAGCAGCTGCGTCCCGACCTGGTCATCCTGGACATCAAGATGCCGATCATGGATGGGCTGGCGGCCGCCGAGAAGATCGCCGAGGCACACCTGGCGCCGGTGGTGATCCTGACCGCGTTCAGCCAGCGTGAGCTGGTCGAGCGCGCGCGGGCGGTCGGCGCGATGGCGTACCTGGTCAAGCCGTTCCAGAAGAGCGACCTGATCCCGGCGATCGAGATCGCGATCTCCCGGTTCGCGCAGGTTTCGGCGCTGGCGGCGGAGGTCGCGGGGCTCACCGAGCGGCTGGAGACCCGCAAGGCGGTCGAACGCGCCAAGGGCGCCCTCATGACCACGTACGGGATGACTGAGCCGCAGGCATTCAAATGGATCCAGCGCACCGCCATGGACCACCGGTTGGGGATGCGGGAGGTGGCGGAACGGATCATCGCCGAGACCGGGCCGGCGACGGCGGCCGACCAGGATGGCGAGTGAAGGCTCCGGTGCCCGTCGGGTAACGGTTTGGTGACCGGGGCAACGGAATCGCTGTGACAGCGGTTATGATCCTCCGATCCCGCCTGACACATCGTGCCCGCGGAACCGGACACCCCCGATGGTGAGGAGCGCCGTTTGCGAAGAGCTGTGATCATGCTGGTCGCCGTGGTCGGCTGCGTGATCGTCGGGTTCGGTCTCGGCACCTCCACCGCCTGGGCCCAGGAGGAGGGCATCCAGGCCACCCTGACCCACAACGACGAGCCGGTGCCCGGGGTGACGATCACGGTGTTCACCGAGGGCGGTGCGCTGGTCGGATCGGCCGAGACCAACGCGGACGGGTTCTGGTCTGTCCCGGTGCCCGGGTCGGCCACCTACCGGGTGGAGCTGGACGAGAGCACCCTGCCGGAGGGGCTGGTGGCCGCCACCGGCACGGTCCGGGAGCCGTTCGTCCGCCCGGGCAGCGTCGGCAACGTGCTCTTCCGGCTGGAGGAGGGCACCGGGACGCCCGGCGGGCAACCGGAGCCCACACCCGGCCCGACCGGCACGCCCGCGCCCGGGTCGCCAACCGGCCCGCCCGAGGACGAGCCGGTGATCCCGGAGGACCCGGAAGAGGACGTGGAGGTCGTCGCCGGGCCCGGCTGGTTCGACCGGCTGATCTCGTTCTTCTACAGCGGCATCCACTTCGGGCTGATCATCGCGCTCGCCGCGCTCGGCCTTTCGTTGGTGTTCGGCACGATGGGTCTGATCAACTTCTCGCACGGCGAGCTGGTGTCGTTCGGGGCGCTGGTGGCGCTGCTGTTCAACGTGGTCGGGGTCCACCTGTTCGGCTTCGACCTGAAGCTGCACCTGCTGGTCGCGACCCCGGTGGCGGTGGCCGCTGGGGCGCTGTTCGGATACCTGCAGGACCGGTTCTTCTGGGGCTGGCTGCGCCGGCGCTCCACCGGCGTGATCGCGATGATGATCATCTCGATCGGGGTGGCGCTGTTGCTGCGCAACCTGTTCCTCTACTTCATCGGCCCCGGCCGGCAGCTCTACGACCAGTACGCGGTGCAGCGGCCGGAGCAGCTCGGGCCGCTGTCGGTGCCGGTCAAGACGCTGATCACGGACGGGATCGCGCTGGTGGTGCTGGTGGCGGTGGCGCTGGCGCTGGTGCTGACTCGGCTCGGCAAGGCGGTCCGGGCGGTGGCCGACAACCCGTCGCTGGCCGCCGCTTCCGGCATCAACGTGGACCGGATCATCCGGCTGGTGTGGATGATCGGCGGCGGGCTGGCGGCGCTGTCCGGGGTGTTCCTGGCCATGCACGAGTCGGCGAACTACCTGATGGGCTTCCAGATGCTGCTGCTGATCTTCGCGGCGGTGATCGTCGGGGGGCTGGGCACCGCGTTCGGGGCGGTGGTCGGTGGGCTGATCGTCGGCGTGCTGATCCAGATCTCCGCGATGATCTTGGCTCGCTGGGACGCGACCGAGCTGAAGTACGTGGTCGCGCTGGCGCTGCTGATCGTCGTGCTGCTGGTGAGGCCACAGGGGATCCTGGGTCGCCGAGTGCGGGTGGGCTGAGCCGATGGACTGGGAGGTGATCACCAACACCACAGTCAGCCAGGCGTTCGGCCCGAGCGTGGTGGTCTTCGCGCTGGCCGCGATCGGTCTGAACGTCCAGTTCGGCTACACCGGGCTGCTCAACTTCGGGCAGGCGGCGTTCGCCGCGATGGGCGCGTACGGCCTGGCCATGGGAATCTCCACCCTGGGCTGGCCGTTCTGGTGGAGCATCCTGCTGGGGCTGGTCGCCGCGCTGGTGCTGGCGCTGCTGCTCGGCGTGTCCACGCTCCGGCTGCGGGCCGACTACCTGGCGATCGCCACGATCGCGGCGGCAGAGGCGATCCGGCGACTGGTCCGGTCGGTCGCGCTGCGCGAGTACACCGGCGGCGCGGAGGGGATCCGGGCGTTCGCCGAAGACTTCCGAGAGTTTGGGGTGAGGCTCGGGTTCGAGCGGGCTGGCACGGTCGAGTTCGGACCGTTCTTCTACCCGATGCAGCCCCACCTGTGGATGATGGCGGTCGGCTGGACCCTGATAGCGCTGTGCCTGCTGCTGGTGTGGCTGGCGATGCGCAGCCCGTGGGGCCGCGTGCTCAAGGCCATCCGGGAGGACGAGGACGCCGTCCGCAGCCTGGGCAAGAGCGCGTTCAGCTACAAGATCCAGTCGCTGACCCTGGGTGGCATGATCGGGGCGCTGGCCGGCTTCATGGAGGCGCTGCGGATCGGCAACGTCGCGCCGGACCAGTACCACACCACGTTCACCTTCTACACGTACGCGGTGCTGATCCTCGGCGGTGCCGCGCGGGTGTTCGGCCCGGTGGTGGGTGCGATGCTGTTCTGGGGGCTGTTCAACTTCCTGACCGCGTTCCTGCGCGAGCTGGCGGAGCTGCGCACGGTGACGGTCGGGCCGCTGGAGATCCCGATCGACGCGGTGCTCACCACCGCCGAGGTGGGCCCGTTCGTGTTCGTGCTGCTCGGGGTCGGCATCATCGCCCTGTTGATCTTCCGACCGCAGGGGATCTTCGGCGACCGGAGGGAGATCTCCCTGAATGTACGCTGATCGTATGACCATCACCGATCTACCCGGCCGGGAGCTGGCCCAGCAGGCGTTGGCCGGCGTTCCCCCGGAGCCGGGGGTGCTCAAGCCGGACCCGATCCTGGTCGCCCACGACCTGCGGCGCCAGTTCGGCGGGCTGGTGGCGGTCGACGTGGCGCACCTGGCGGTGCAGCGCGGGGCGATCACCGCGGTGATCGGGCCGAACGGGGCTGGCAAGACCACCCTGTTCAACGTGCTCACCGGCTTCGACAAGCCGCAGTCCGGGCGCTGGTTCTTCAACCGGCAGCCGGTGCAGGGGCGGCGCGCCCACCAGGTGGCCCGGCTCGGGATGGTGCGCACCTTCCAGCTCACCAAGGCGCTGTCCCGGCTGACCGTGATCGACAACATGCGGCTGGGGGCGACCGGCCAAACCGGCGAGAACTTCTGGCTCGGCCTGCTGCCGTTCCTGTGGGACCGGCAGGAGCGGGAGATCACCGCGCGCGCCGCCGAGCTGCTGGCCTGGTTCCAGCTGGACCGGATGCGGGACGAGTTCGCCGGCAGCCTCTCCGGCGGCCAGCGCAAGCTGCTGGAGATGGCGCGGGCGCTGATGGTCAGGCCGGATCTGGTGCTGCTGGACGAGCCCATGGCCGGGGTGAACCCGGCGCTGGCCCAGTCGCTGCTCGCCCATGTCAAGCAGCTGCGCGAGGACGGGCTGACGGTGCTGTTCGTCGAGCACGACATGGACACCGTGCACGACATCAGCGACTGGGTGGTGGTGATGGGGGAGGGGCGGATCATCGCGGAGGGCACGCCGGACCAGGTGATGTCCGACCAGCAGGTGATCGACGCGTACCTCGGCGCCCACCACGACGGTGCGGTGAAGACCGTGGCCGGCCACGACGTCTCGGCCGATCAGCTGCCCTCGCCGGACCGGGAGAGCAGTGATGGATCTGAGTGACGAGTCCACCGGCGGGCAGACCTTCGACCTGACAGTGGCGGCGGTCGACGAGGAGGCATTGGTCGACGACACGGCCGGGGTGGTGGCCGTCGACCGCAGCGTGCACCTGGCCGGCGCCGAGGGTGCGCTGCTGCGGGCGGACGAGATCGTGGCCGGCTATGTGCCCGGGGTGGACATCCTCAACAGCACTGACTTCTACGCCAACGAGGGCGAGCTGGTCGGCATCATCGGCCCGAACGGCGCCGGCAAGTCCACCCTGGTGAAGGCGATCTTCGGCCTGCTCAAGGTCAGGTCCGGGACGGTCACCCTGGCCGGCAAGAACATCACGAACACCGAGCCGCACCGGCTGGTGGCGCGCGGGCTCGGGTACGTGCCGCAGACCAACAACGTCTTCCAGCGGCTGACCATCGAGGAGAACCTCGAGATGGGTACGTTCCTGCGGCCGGAGCGGTTCCGGCAGCGGTTCGAGTTCGTCGCTGAGCTGTTCCCGACCCTGGCTCAGCGCCGCCGGCAACGGGCCGGTTCGCTGTCCGGCGGGGAGCGGCAGATGGTCGGCATGGCGCGGGCGCTGATGATGGAGCCGCACGTGCTGCTCCTGGACGAGCCGTCGGCCGGCCTTTCGCCGATGCTGCAGGACGAGGTGTTCTTCCAGACCAAGCAGGTCAACGCGGCCGGAGTGACGGTGGTGATGGTGGAGCAGAACGCCCGACGCTGCCTACAGATCTGCGACCGCGGCTACGTGCTGGACCAGGGCCGCAACGCCTACACGGCGCCCGGCACGCAGCTGATCGAGGACCCCAAGGTGGTCGAGCTCTACCTCGGCACCCTCGCCCGCGCCCGCTAGCGCGCCCGCCGCTGGCGGACGCGGAGGTATGGGTGCTGTCTCGGGCCACATCCGTATGAACATGGGTTACATGCGCCCGGATGTGGAGCCCCGCACACCACCCCCCTGACTCCTACCCGCTACCCGCCACCGGCACGGGCGCGCCGGCTCGCCGATCGCGGTGCCGAGGTCGCGTCGCTGCCGGCCGACTGGCGGGACAGCATCGTGGGGTCACGCACCGTAAGATGTCGATGGCTGTCATGCTGTCAGGTTTGTTGCCAGAAATGGCGGGGGCTATGAGGTTTGAGGTACTTGGTCCAGTGCGAGTCAGTGCGGGATCCAGGGCGGTGACGATTGCGCGGCGGGAACGGGTCCTGCTGGCGGTCCTGCTGCTGCACGCCAACCGAACTGTCGGGTCGGGGCTGATCATCGATGCGATCTGGGGCGACCGCCCACCGGCGGAAGCCGCGGGACAGGTCCATTCCAGTGTCTACCGGCTACGGAACCGGCTCTCGGCTGACGGGTTGCCGCGCGGGCTGATCATCACCGATCCGGCCGGCTATCAGCTGCAGGTCGATCCGCAGAGCATTGACCTTGTCGAGTTTCGTGAGCTACGGAACCGGGCGCGCACTGCTGCGGTGGGCGAGGACCTCGACGCAGCCGCGGCCGGCTACCGGGCGGCCCTCGAGCTGTGGCGCGGTCCGGCGCTGGCGGATGTGGATAGCGACCTGGTACGGCGGGCCGCGGCCGGACTGGACGAGGAGCGCCTCCAGGCGGTGGAGGAGCGCATCGAGGTGGAACTGTCGCTAGGTCGCGGCAGGGAGCTGGTGGCCGAGCTGACCGACCTGGTGAGCCAGCATCCCCACCGGGAGAGGCTACATTGCGCGCTGATGCTCGCGCTGTACCGGGCCGCTCGGCAGGCCGACGCGCTGGCCGCGTACCGGAATGCCCGCCAGCTCCTGCACGACGAGCTGGGGATCGAGCCCGGGGCGGAGCTGCAAGAAATGCACCACGCGATCTTGAACCGGAGCCCGGAGCCGGAGCAGCCGGCGCAGCCCGTGCCTGGGCCAGTAGCCGAAGCCGCCCGGCCGACCGTCCCCCGGGAGCTTCCAGCGGATGTCGCCGGGTTCACCGGCCGGGCAGATGCCCTGAATACGCTGGATGAGCTGCTTACCGAGGTAGTAGCGGAGTCCCCGGCGCCGGTGGTGATCTCGGCCATCGCCGGCACCGCCGGGGTGGGAAAGACCGCCCTGGCTGTCCACTGGGCGCACCAGGTTGCGAACCGGTTCCCGGACGGCCAGCTCTACATCAACCTGCGAGGCCACGCGCCCGGCCCACCGCTGGCACCCATCGAGGCGCTTGGCGCGCTGCTACGGGCGCTTGGCGTATCACCCGACCAGATCCCGCCCGAACAGTCCGAGGCAGCGGCGCTCTACCGGACCCACCTGGCCGATCGTCAAGCACTCGTAGTCCTCGACAACGCCCGTTCAGCCGACCAGGTGCGCCCGCTACTACCAGGATCGCCCGGAATCCTCGCCCTGGTCACAAGCCGCAACCGGCTAGCTGGGCTGATTGCCCGCGATGGCGCGCGCCGGATCACTCTGGATGTCCTCACCCCGCTGGAGGCGCGAATGCTGTTGGCGCGCCTGCTCGGCGAGGTACGCGTCCAAGAGGAGCCAGACGCGGCGGTCCGACTCGCGGAGGCGTGCGCTCGCCTGCCGCTGGCGCTACGCATCGCGGCGGCGAACCTGGCCGATCGTCCGGGTGCGAGCATAGAGGGATACGTCGATGAGCTGAGGTCCGGAGAGCTGCTGGCCGCCCTGGTAGCTGATGGTGACGAGGAGGGCGCGGTACGCAGTGCGCTCGAGATTTCCTATCGCGCAGTCCCGGAACCGGCACGAAAGACCTTCCGCCTTCTGGGCCTGGCACCTGGCCCAGACATTAGCGCCGCAGCCGCTGCTGCTCTGGTCGGGACAGTTGAAGCTCAGGTCGAACCACTGCTCCGGCAGCTTACCAACGCACATCTCCTGGAGGAACACGCGCCCCGACGGTTCGCCTTTCACGATCTCCTCCGCGGTTACGCGCGAGAGCTTGCCGAAGCCGAAGATACCCCAGCGGACCAAGCTGAAGCCGTCCACCGGCTGCTCGAATGGTATCTGTACCACTCGGACTCCGCGGCCAATGTTCTCGCTCCGGGAGTCCTACGCCTGCCGCTCCCAGACGTGCGCATCCCGCCGGCAGTCGTCACGTTCGACGATCCAGGCGATGCCACCGAGTGGGTGGATGCGGAGCGCGGGAACCTGATCGCTGCGATCCGCCTCGCCGCAGATCTCGGGCCACGACCCGTCGCCTGGCTGCTGGCTGACAGCCTTCGCGGATACCTCTGGCACAGCGGCCGTAAGGCGGACTGGCGGATGGTAGCCAACCTATCCCTGGCAGCCGCAGAGCACGAATGCGACCTTCCAGCTCAGGCCGCGATCCGGATGAGCCTCGGTGATCTCTACGTGTCGCTTGGTGAGTACCAGCATGCTATCGAACAGCTGGGTACGGCGCTATCGTTCGCCCGGCGATCGGCGTGGCCGGAAGCCGAGTCCACGACGATCGGCAAGCTCGGGATTGCGTACTGGCATCTGGGCTTCCTCGATCGTGCCGCCGAGATGCTCTCGCAAAGCCTGGCGTTGTCCCGGAAGACTGGTCGTCTACTCGAGCAGGCGATTACGCTGGGGAATCTCGGGAATGTTCTGCGTGAGCTGGGGCGGTTGCAGGCGGCCGCCGAGCAGTACCGTCAGTCTGTGGAGATCCATCGCGAACACGGTAGCCGGGGTGAGATGATTGCAATGAACAACCTGGGAGTTGCCAGTCACGAACTCGGCCAGCTTGAGCGTGCTGTTTGGTTCGGAACCCAGGCGCTGCAGATGTCCCGGGAGCACGGTTCACGTTATGATGAGGCCTGTGCACTCGATAGCCTCGCCGCAGTTCGTCGTGACATTGGTCATCGCGCGCAAGCGCTGGAGCTGGCCCAGTTGGCAGTCGACTTGGCGAGGAGGATCGGCGATCGCCGAACCGAAGCCGACGCTCTGAACACGCTCGGCAGCATTCAGACGAGGCTGGGGCAGATTGATCATGCCATTCGCTCTCATGAGCAGGCTTCTAACGTGGCACAGAGGATCGGCACTCGGGTCGCGACGGTGGTCGCCGCGATCGGGGTTGCCGACGCGCACAGCCGCCTCGGGTCCCATGACGAAGCTCACCGCCACGCTCGAGCCGCGCTGGTGCAGGCTCGCGAGTTCCAATACAGGGTTCTAGAGGGACAGGCATTGACAGTTCTTGCAAGGGTGCATCTGCGGCGGGGCCAGAACGACCACGCGATCGAAGCTGTGCAGGATGCGCTCGCGAACCATCGTGATACCGGACACCGGCTTGGCGAGGCCAGCGCACTCATCATCGCTGGGCAAATCGCTCAAGCCGTCGAGGATGCAACAGGGGCTGGACGGTCGTGGCGGGCCGCACGAGATGTGTACGCTGCCACTGGTGCCATTCCACCCGACGATCTTCCCGAGGTTTGACCAGAGCATTCGCACCGTAGGGATTCACTGGTGTGCCCCGGCCGTACCCGGCCGGGGCACACCAGGTGGTAGATGGTCGGACTATCGGGTCAGAGCTGGCCGATCCGCTCGTCGGTCCGGGTGGCGGTGTTGTCCGCTCCGTACTCGAAGATGCCGATCGTCGCCTCGGTGGGGTCACCACCAGTCTCCGGCATCCAGCTGATCGGACCTGTCATCCCGTCGTAGTCGATGTCCTCGCCGCTCTCCAGCAGCTGCTTGCACTCCGCGAACTCAGTGCACTTGGTGCCGCCGGTGACCACCTCGAACATCGCGTCCCGGATCGCGTCCTGGTCGTCCGCATTGGCGGCGATCGCGGCTAGCGCCACGGTGATCACCGCGTCGTAGGACTCTGGGACGTAGACCCGCTCCGGAGTGCCCGGCCGGAACTCGTCCACCCGCGTGAACAGGTCCTCCGGCGCGGTCCCCGGGGTGGTCGCCTTGACCCCTTCCATCAGCCCCTCGTCGAAGTCCTCGTCGTAGCCGAGGTTGTTCCCGTCGACGAAGTACCACTGGGTATCCTGCGGGTCCAGCCCCGCCCCGACCAGTGCTGGGATGACCTGCCGGGACTCCTCGTAGGAGACCAGCACGAACGCGTCCGCGCCGGAGTCGGCCATCGCCGACGCCTCGGCCGCGTATTCGGTCTGGGCCAGGTCGTAAAACTCGGTGGTCAGGACCTCGCCGCCGCCGGCGGTGAAGACCTCCTCGATCTGGGCGGCCAGGCTCTCCCCGTACGAGGTCTGTTGCCCCATGATCGCCATGGTCTGGTGGCCATCCTCCAGGGCGACCTCGGCCAGCGTGCTGCCCTGCAGGACGTCCGACGGCGCGGTCCGGAAGTAGTAGTCGCCGAACTCGTGGTCGGTCAGCTCCACTCCGGTGTTCGATGGCGAGATCTCGATGATCTTCTGGTTGAACAGGGTCTCGATCACGTTCAGCGTCGCTGTGCTGGAGGCCGCACCGACCACCGCGTTCGCGCCCTGCGAGATCATCGTGTCGGCGGCCGCCTGGACCACCTCGGGCTCCTCGGCGGCGCCCTCGTCCTGGATGATCTGAGTGATGTCGTTGCCCCAGACCCCGCCGGCCTCGTTGACATCCTGGACGGCGAGTTCGGCCGCGGCGGACATGCCCTCACCGAAGGTGGCGAGCCCGCCGGTCTGCGGCAGCATAAGCCCGAGGGTGAACGTGCCCTCGAACATGTCGCCGTCGCCGCCCGGCTCATCGCCGCCGTCGCCGTCGTCGCCGCAGGAAGCGAGCGCCAGGGTGGCGACCCCCAGCACCGCGACGCTGCGCAGGGTCCATCTACGCTCTGGCCGCGCGAGCGCGGCTTTTCGTCCCTCGGCGCCGCTCGCGGCCGAGGCGAATCTACGGCGGAACATACTGTCTCCATTCATAAGTGTTGCGGGTGCCGGAGCCCCCGCAAATAAGGTGGCTGCAGCCAAAACCTAGTGATCCGGCATCGGCCGCACCAGCCTTTGTCCATCCTGCGACGGGGATGTTGCAGAGTCGTAACCTTCCGTACGGGTGTAACACCCGGCGGCCCGGCCCGTCCGCTCAGCGTAACGGGGCCGGTCGGCTCCGGCCGGGCGCCGCTCCGGGCCCGGCGGCGCGTCGGATGTCGGTGCCGGCGACTAGAGTCGCCCAGGTGACGGCAACCAAGCCCCGCCTGCTGCTGCTGGACGGACACTCGATCGCATACCGGGCGTTCTTCGCGTTGCCGGTGGAGAACTTCTCGACCACCACCGGGCAGCCGACCAACGCGGTGTATGGGTTCACGTCGATGCTGATCAACGTGCTCCGGGACGAGCAGCCGACCCACGTGGTGGTCGCCTTCGACGTGTCTCGCCGGTCGTTCCGCACCGAGCAGTACGCGGACTATAAGGCCGGCCGGTCGGAGAGCCCGCGCGACTTCTCCGGCCAGGTCAGCCTGGTCAAGGAGGTGCTGGCGGCGCTGCGAATCCCGGTGGTCGAGGCGCCGGGGTATGAGGCCGACGACGTGATCGCCACGCTCGCGGTGCGGGGCCGGGAGGCGGGCATGCAGGTCCTGATCGCCACCGGCGACCGGGACACCTTCCAGCTGGTCGACGACGACACCACGGTGCTGTACGCGATCCGCGGGGTCTCCGAGCTGGCCCGGATGGACCCGGCCGCGGTGCAGGCGAAGTATGGGGTCGGGCCGGACCGCTACCGCGACCTGGCGGCGCTGGTCGGCGAGACCAGCGACAACCTGTCCGGGGTGCCGGGGGTGGGGCCGAAGACCGCCGCCAAGTGGATCGCCCAGTTCGGCTCGCTGGACGGGATCGTCGAGCACACCGACGAGATCAAGGGCAAGGCCGGCGACAGCCTGCGTGCGCACCTGGCCGACGTGCTCCGCAACCAGCAGCTCAACCGGCTAATCGACGACCTCGACCTGCCGTTGACGGTCGAGCAGACGCACTGGAGCGGCTGGGACCGGGACGCCGTACACCAGGTCTTCGACACGCTCGAGTTCCGGGTGCTGCGGGACCGGCTCTACGACTACTTGGACGCGGTGGAGCCGGAGGCGGAGGCCGGGTTCGCGCTGGCCGGCGAGATCCTCGCTGCGGGTGCGGTGGCCGGCTGGCTGGCGACGCACGCCGCCGGCGCCGAGCCGGTCGGGGTGGCGGTCGCCGGCACGTTCGGCCGGGGCACCGGAGACCTGACCGGCCTGGCGCTGGCCACGGCGGCCGGGCCGGCCGCCTGGTTCGACCCGGCCGCCCTGGACCAGGCCGACGAGGCGGCGGTGGCGGCCTGGCTGGCCGACCCGCAGCGGCCGAAGGTGCTGCACGACGCGAAGCCGGCTCTGCTGGCGTTCGAGGCGCGCGGCTGGGCGCTGGCGGGGGTGTCCGCGGACACCGCGCTGTCGGCCTATCTCGCCCGCCCCGACCAGCGGTCCTACGACCTGGTCGACCTCGCCCTGCGCTACCTGCACCGGGAGCTGCGGGTGGAGGGTGCCGACGCGGCCCAGCCGGCGCTGGCCGGGCTGGGCCAGGAGGGGGAGGAGGAGCGGGCGCTGATGCTGCGCGCCCGGGCCACCCTGGACCTGGCCGAGGCGCTCGCCGCCGAGTTGGGGGAGGGCGGGCAGCGGCTGCTGCGGGAGGTGGAGCTGCCGCTGGTGCGGGTGCTGGCCGGGATGGAGCAGGCCGGCATCGCGGCCGACACTGGCTACCTGTCCGAGCTGGAGTCGCACTTCGCCGCCGAGGTGAAGGCGGCCGAGCAGGCGGCGTTCCAGGTGGTGGGGCGGGAGTTCAACCTCGGCTCGCCGAAGCAGCTGCAGGAGATCCTGTTCGTGGAGCTGGAGCTGCCGAAGACCAAGCGGATCAAGACCGGCTGGACCACCGACGCGGACGCGCTGCAGGGGCTGTACGCGCAGACCCAGCACCCGGTGCTGGAGCACCTGCTGCGGCACCGGGACGTGGCCCGGCTCAAGTCCACTGTCGACGGCCTGCTCAAGTCTGTGAGCCCGGACGGCCGGATCCACACCACCTTCTACCAGACCGTGGCCGCCACCGGCCGGCTGTCCTCCACCGACCCGAACCTGCAGAACGTGCCGATCCGCACTGAGGAGGGGCGCCGGATCCGCCGGGCGTTCGTGGTGGGGGAGGGGTTCGAGTCGCTGCTGACCGCCGACTACAGCCAGATCGAGATGCGGATCATGGCGCACCTGTCGGAGGACGATACGCTGGTGGAGGCGTTCCGGTCCGGGGCCGACTTCCACGCGGTCACCGCCGCGTCGGTGTTCGGGGTGGAACGGGCCGAGGTCGCCCCGGACCAGCGGCGCAAGATCAAGGCGATGAACTTCGGCCTCGCGTACGGGCTGTCCGCGTACGGGCTGTCCCAGCAGCTCCAGATCACGCCGGCCGAGGCGCGGGAGCTGATGGAGGAGTACTTCGGCCTGTTCGGGGCGGTCCGTGACTACCTGCAGCAGGTGGTGGCGGCCGCCCGCAAGGAGGGCTACACGGAGACCATGCTCGGCCGGCGCCGCTACCTGCCCGACCTGACCAGCGACAACCGGCAGCGGCGGGAGATGGCCGAGCGGATGGCGCTGAACGCGCCGATCCAGGGCTCGGCCGCCGATATCATCAAGGTCGCCATGCTCCGGGTGGACGCGGCGATCCGGGACGCGGGTCTGCGCTCCCGGATGCTGCTACAGGTGCACGACGAGCTGGTCTTCGAGGTGGCTCCCGGCGAGCAGGCCACGCTGGCGGAGCTGGTGCGGCGGGAGATGGGCGATGCCCACTCGTTGTCGGTGCCGTTGGACGTCTCCACCGGCACCGGCCCGGACTGGGACACCGCCAACCACTGACCGCCGGCGCGGTCAGCCGGCGGCGTCCCACCGGCGCAGCAGCTCGGCCTCCTCGGCGCTGGTCAGCCCGGTGAGCGGGGCGGCGCCGTGGTCGCTGGTGAGCCAGTCGAGGGTGGCCGCGGCGGTCTCCGTCAGCGGCCGGATGGTGAGCCCGGCCGCCAGCGCCGGGCCGACATCGTGAGCCAGGAACCCGGCGTACTCGGGCAGCGGCACCCACAGCGGCACGGACCGCTCGCCGGACCACGGACGCACCTCCTGGGCCTGCAGGAAGGCCTGGTCGGTCCAGGTCAGGGTGGCTTCCGACCGGACTCCCGCGGCCACCTCGGCCAGGCACCGGCCCCGCGGCATCGGGGCGCTGGTCGCGTCGTAGGTCCCGGTGAGACCCTGCTCGGCCGCCCGGACCAGCCAGCTGGCGAGGTCGCGTACGTCGACCAGCTGCACCGGGTCCTGCGGGTTCCCGGGAGCTAGCACCCGCCCGCCGCGGGCGAGCCGGTCCACCCAGTAGGTGAACCGGCCGCTCGGGTCCTCCGGGCCGACGATCAGCCCGGCCCGGCAGATGAACGACCGGTCGTCGCCGAACGTGTCCCGCACGGCCTGCTCGCAGGAGACCTTGCAGCCGCCGTAGTGCTCCAGGTGCTCGCCGGTCGGGTCGTCGACCTCCGGCGGGGCCGGCGGCAGCAGCGGAGCCGTCCCGGCCAGCTGGCCGGGGGTGGCGAGGTCGGCGTAGACGGAGACGCTGGACACGTAGCCCCAGTGCCCGACCCGGCCGGCCAGCGCCTGAGCCGCGCGGCGGGCGTGGCTGGGGCGCCGGGTCACGTCCACGGCGGCGTCGAACCGCTCACCGTCCAGGCCGGACAGCCAGCCCGGCGCGTCCCGGTCGGCCGCGACGAACCGCACCTCCGGGACCGGCTCACCGCCCTGACCGCGGGCGAGGCAGGTCACGTCGTGGCCGGCGGCGTGGGCCAGCCGGGCGACCGCCCGGCCGAGGAACTGCGTGCCGCCGAGGATCAGTAGCCGCATCCGCCGATCCTGCTTCGGCTGGACCGGCCTTCGCCACCCGGTTCGCCGCGGGCGTACGGGGCTGAGGAGGGGACCCCTGCTGGGGTTCCAGCCCCAGCAGGGGGTCTCCTCCTCAGGTCCGGGTGGCCCGGATGATCGCCGAGTGCATGCCCTCGGCGACCTGGTGGGTGAAGCTCACCTCGACACCCGTGAACCCGGCCGCGGTCAGGCCGTCGACGTACTCCGACCGGGACAGGGCGCCGGCCACGCAGCCGACCCAGTCGCCGCGCTCGGCCCGCTCGGCCGGGGTCAGCGTGTCCTCGGCGACCACATCGGTCACCCCGACCCGGCCACCCGGGCGGAGCACCCGGTGCATCTGCGCGAACACCGCCGGCTTGTCGGTGGACAGGTTGATGACGCAGTTGGAGATGACCACGTCGACGCTGGCTTCGGGCAGCGGGATGTCCTCGATCCGCCCCTTGCGGAACTCGACGTTGCTCACCCCCGCCTCGGTGGCGTTGCGCCGGGCCAGCTCCAGCATCTCGTCGGTCATGTCCAGCCCGTACACCCGGCCGGTCGGCCCGACCCGGCGGGCCGACAGCAGCACGTCGCCACCACCGCCGGAACCGAGGTCGAGGATGGTCTCGCCGGAGTGCAGGTCGGCGACGGCCAGCGGGTTGCCGCAGCCGAGGCTCGCGTCCCGGGCGGTCTGGGGGAGGGTGACCAGCTCGTCGGCCGGGTAGAGCCCGGGGCCGAAACTCCCGGCCTCCGAGGAGCTGCAGCAGTCAGTCCCGCCCGCCGCCGCGTCGCCGCAGCAGGCGGTCCGGCCGGACGAGACCGCCCGCGCCGCCGCCGCGTACCGGTCGCGGACCTGGTCCTGGATCTGATCGGTGGACGTGGTAGGCATGGTTCCTCCTTGTTTCGATGAACGTCGAACTCGCCCGAGCTTGACACTTGTTTCGACATCTGTCAAGTTAGACGAGTGACGAAGCAGATTCTGCCGCTGCTCGACTCCGGGTGCTGCGCTCCGCTGGCGCGTGAGCCGCTGTCCCCGCAGCAGGCCGGCACCCTGGCGCCGATGTTCAAGGCGCTCGGTGACCCAGTGCGGCTGCGGCTGCTGTCGATGATCGCCTCCGCCGCCGGTGGTGAGGTGTGCGTGTGCGACCTCACCGGCGGCTTCGCCCAGTCCGGCCCGACCATCTCGCACCACCTGCGGGTGCTGCGCGAGTCCGGGCTGCTCGACTGTGAGCGGCGCGGCACCTGGGTGTTCTACTGGCTACGGCCGGGTGTGCTCGACCAGCTGGCCGCCGTGCTCGACTCCACGCAGCCGCGGGAGGCCGTCGGGGCGCCGGCATGACTGAGCCGGCGGCGGCGGTCGGCACCGGTACGGCGACGGTGCGGGCGATGCGGGACGCCGACGCGGCGCAGGTGCTGGCGATCTACCAGGCCGGGATCGAGACCGGCGTCGCGACCTTCGAGACCCGGGCGCCGGACTGGGCCGGCTTCACGGCCAGCAAGCTGCCGGGGCATCGGCTGGTGGCGATCGACCCGGAGACCGGGGCGGTGTGGGGCTGGGCGACCCTGTCGCCGGTCTCGGAGCGGTGCGTCTACGAGGGGGTGGCGGAGAACGCCGTCTACGTGCATCCGGACGCACGAGGCCGGGGCGTGGGGGAACTGCTGCTGCGGGCGCTGGTCGGCTCGGCCGAACGGGCCGGCATCTGGACCGTCCAGAGTGGGATATTCCCGGAGAACGTCGCCAGCCTGGCCCTGCACGAGCGGGTCGGCTTCCGGGTGGTCGGGCGGCGGGAGCGGCTCGGCCGCCACCACGGTCGGTGGCGCGACGTGCTGCTAGTGGAGCGCCGCAGCCCGGTCGTCGGTTGACGGTGAGGGGTCGGGGAGCGCGCGCCAGGTGCGGCCACCCGTCCGGCCGGCGGGTCGCCACCCAGTAACTCCGCGCCGCAGCCAGGCGCTCGACCGCCCAGCTCCACGGCAGCGGGCCACCCGCCGCGTCTGGCTGGGCGATTCCGTAGCCCGGAAGGTACGGCCGGCCGGCCGCGGGCGCACCACCAGCCGACGGGCTTGCTGCCACCGCACCACCGTACGCTTAGGCCGCCTGCGGCAGGTGGGTCACGAAGATGGCGGTGCCGGGGAACAGCCGGCCCCGCAGCGGGCTCCACTGCTGCCACACCCGGTGCTGGTCGGCCGGCCACTCCGGCTCGACCAGATCGGTCAGCACGAACCCGGGCGGCCACCAGCTCGCGTACCCGGTCGCCGACGGTGCGGTGCTGCTCCACGTAGCGGGGTACCCCGTCCGGGCCGTGCTCCACGTACGGCCGGCGGTCGAAGTAGGAGTGGGTCACCACCAGCCCGCGCTCGGTCGGGTCGTCCAGGAAGACCCAGCGCATCGGGTGCGTGACCGCGAACACCCAGCGCCCGTCCGGGCGCAGCACCCGGGCCACCTCCCGCATCAGCGCGTCCGAGTCGGCCACGAACGGGACCGCCCCGAACGCGGTGGTCACCAGGTCGAAGCAGCCGTCCCGGAACGGCAGCGCGAGCGCGTCGGCCTGCACCAGCGGCACCCCGGATCCGGCAGCGGCGGTTGGCGAGGCGGGCGTGCCGCAGCATGCCGGCGGACAGGTCAAGGCCGACCGCCACCGCCGCCCCGGCCCGGGCGGCCAGTCAGCGCGCGCTGGCGGCGGCACCGCAGCCGAGCTCCAGCACCCGCTGCCCGCGCACCGGGCCGAGCAACCCGGCGTCGGCTTCGCGCAGCCCCTCCGGGCACCACACCAGGTCCACGTCCCCGAGGAACTCGCCCTGGTCGTCCTGGTAGCGGTCCGCGTCCGCGTCCCACCAGCGGCGGCTGGCCCGCCGGGCCTGGTCGTCGGTGACCGGCCACCGGCCGACGCCGGACTCTCCCGCCTGCATCCGATCACGATATGGGAACCCGGCAGAACCGGCAGTCACCGCAACCGGTGCCGGGAGGGCTTGCACAGTGTGGTATCGCGCACGGTAAGCTGTTCGATGCGTTCGCGAGCTGCGAGCCTCGGTAGGGAGCAGGTGCGCGGCCGCAGGTGCCCTCCGTGATCATCGGTGTCATTGGGGTGTGCCCGGCGGCAGGCTGGTGGACGTGCTGTCGCTGGCCGTGGGCCGCCGGCAGGGCCGCACAGTCACTACGACACCCACATCCGTTCGGAGCAACAGTCCATATGACGAGCAGCATCGAGGCCACCTCGAGCGCCACCGGCGGCAGCGAGGCCGAGGCCGCCAGCACAGTCACAGTCGATGACCTGGCCAGCGAGGAAGCCTTCCTCGCCGCGATCGACGAGACGATCAAATACTTCAACGACGGCGACATCGTCGAGGGCACCGTCGTCAAGGTCGACCGGGACGAGGTCCTGCTCGACATCGGTTACAAGACCGAGGGCGTGATCCCCTCCCGGGAGCTGTCGATAAAGCACGACGTCGATCCCGCGGAGGTCGTCACGGTCGGCGACCGGGTCGAGGCCCTGGTCCTCCAGAAGGAGGACAAGGAAGGCCGGCTGATCCTCTCCAAGAAGCGGGCGCAGTACGAGCGTGCCTGGGGGACGATCGAGAAGATCAAGGAAGAGGACGGGGTGGTCCGCGGCTCGGTCATCGAGGTGGTCAAGGGTGGGCTGATCCTGGACATCGGGCTGCGCGGCTTCCTGCCCGCCTCGCTGGTCGAGATGCGGCGGGTGCGGGACCTGCAGCCCTACGTCAACCGGGAGCTCGAAGCGAAGATTATCGAGCTGGACAAGAACCGCAACAATGTGGTGCTGTCCCGGCGGGCCTGGCTGGAGCAGACCCAGTCCGAGGTGCGAACGGAGTTCCTCAACAAGCTGGCCAAGGGGCAGGTACGCAAGGGCGTGGTGTCCTCGATCGTCAACTTCGGGGCGTTCGTCGACCTGGGCGGCGTGGACGGGCTGGTGCACGTCTCCGAGCTGTCCTGGAAGCACATCGACCACCCGTCCGAGGTGGTCGAGGTCGGTCAGGAGGTCGAGGTCGAGGTGCTCGACGTCGACCTGGACCGGGAACGGGTCTCGCTGTCGCTGAAGGCGACCCAGGAGGAC
The DNA here is from genome assembly GCA_009377645.1 of Micromonosporaceae bacterium. Classification (GTDB taxonomy): domain Bacteria; phylum Actinomycetota; class Actinomycetes; order Mycobacteriales; family Micromonosporaceae; genus Natronosporangium. Next base: position 72,248 of record WHTQ01000006.1, read on the forward strand.
CCGTGGCGGCAGTTCGCGCGGACCCACGCGATCCAGCAGATCGTCCCGGGCAAGGTCACCAAGCTGGTGCCGTTCGGCGCGTTCGTACGGGTCGAGGACGGCATCGAGGGCCTGGTGCACATCTCCGAGCTGGCCGAGAAGCACGTGGAGATCCCGGAGCAGGTGGTGCAGGTCGGCTCCGATGTGTTGGTCAAGGTCATCGATATCGACCTGGAGCGGCGCCGGATCTCGCTGTCGCTCAAGCAGGCGAACGAGGGCTTCGTCGAGGGCGAGGAGCACTTCGACCCGACGCTGTACGGAATGGCCGCGGAGTACGACGAGAACGGCAACTACAAGTATCCGGAGGGCTTCGACCCGGAGACCGGGGAGTGGCTGCCCGGGTACGAGACGCAGCGCGACGAATGGGAACGGCAGTACGCGGCTGCCCGTACCCGCTGGGAGGCGCACACCAAGCAGGTCCAGACCGCCCGGGCGGTGGCCGAGGAGCCTAGCTCCGGCGAGGGTCCGTCGGCCACCGGCGGCGGGTCGGAGGCGCCGGCCAAGAAGGCGGCGGCGGCGGAGCCGGGAAAGCGGCGCCCCGAGCCGTCGGGGACTCTGGCCACCGACGAGGCGCTGGCGGCCCTGAAGGAGAAGCTCGCCGGCAGCTAGCTGAGCAGAGCGACCGCTGCCCTGATCCCTGGCCGGCCCGGCCAGGGATCAGGGCAGCGTCATCTGGGCGAACGCGGTGGCACCGGCCGCGGCGAACCAGCTGCTGACCGCGACCGTCCCGAGCAGCGCCACCATCCCGGCGGACCGGACCGCAGACATCGGCGGCCGCTGGGTAGCCCGGCGGTGCCGGGGGCGGCGGCCACCGGACCGGGGCGGCGGGCCGGCCGGGTAGCGTACGGCGGTTCCCAGCGCCCCCACCCGGTGCCGGCCGCGAGCGGGCGTAGCGCCAGCGGAGCCCGCGGTCAAGCGGCCGGGCCTGGTGTTGCTGCCGCGAGCGGGCGTAGCGCCAGCGGAGCCCGCGGTCAAGCGGCCGGGCCTGGTGTTGCTGCCGCGAGCGGGCGTAGCGCCAGCGGAGAAGATCACGTACGAACGCCTGCTCTCCATCGTTCCCCCTAGCAACGTGTGCCTGATTGATACGATATTCCGGTTCTGTGCACATGGCAGTCACCGAGCCGGCGTGTTGCCCGGCCAGCCGATGGTTGACTGGCGGGGTGTTGAGGGTGGGGCTGACCGGCGGCATCGGCGCCGGCAAGAGCGAGGTCGCGCGCCGGCTGGCCGGACACGGCGCCGTGGTGGTCGACGCCGACCGGCTGGCCCGGGACGTGATCGCGCCCGGCACGGACGGGTTCCGGGAGGTGGTCGACCGGTTCGGCCCCGCCGTCCTGGACTCCTCCGGCGAGCTGGACCGGGACGCCCTGGCTCGGATGGTCTTCGAGGACGAGCCGGCCCGCCGACGGTTGGAGGGCCTCATCCACCCCCGGGTGCGAGCGCGCACCGGCGAGCTAACCGCCGCCGCGCCGCCCGACGCGATCGTGGTCAACGACGTGCCGTTGCTGGTCGAGGTCGGCCTGGCGCCGACGTACCAGCTGGTGATGGTGGTGGAGGCGGCCGAACCGGTCCGGGTGGCCCGGCTGGCCCGGGACCGGGCGATGGCCGAGGACCAGGTGCGGGCCCGGATCCGGTCCCAGACCAGCGACCCGGCCCGCCGGGCGGCCGCTGACGTGCTGCTCACCAACGACGGCGACCGAGCCGACCTGCACGCCGCGGTGGACCGGCTGTGGCGGGACCGGCTGGTGCCCTACGAGGGCAACCTGCGAGCCGGTGAGCCGGCGCCCCGGTCCCGGCGGGCGGCGCTCGCCGAGCCCGATCCCACCTGGCCAGAGCAGGCCAGCCGACTGCTGGCCCGGATCGGGCGGGCCGCCGGGGAGCTGGCGCTGCGGGTCGAGCACGTCGGATCGACCTCGGTGCCGGCGCTGGCCGCCAAGGACGTGATCGACGTGCAGGTGGTCGTCGGGGACCTGCCGACCGCGGCCCGGGTCGCGGCAGGGCTGCGCGAGGCCGGTCTGGTCACGATGCCCGGCCAGTGGCACGACCTCGGGCGGGACGGCCGCGAGCACCGCAAGGTGGTGGCCTGCAACGCCGACCCAGGCCGGGCGGTCAACGTCCATCTCCGGGAGGTCGGGTCTGCGGCGTGGCGGGACGCGCTGCTGCTGCGGGACTGGCTGCGGGCCACCCCGGAGGCGGTGGTGGAGTACGCCGCGCTGAAGCGGGAGCTGGCCGGGCAGCCGCACGAGTCGATCGACGCGTACGCGTCGCGCAAGACGCCCTGGATCGGGTCCGCGCTGGCCCGTGCCGACCGGTGGGCGGCCGGCGCCCAGTGGCGGCCGTAGCGGGTCAGCCGAGCGCCGGCACCGGGCCGGGGTCGAGGTCGAGGTGCGCGTACCCGCCAGTCCGTCCGCGCAGCTCGAGCCGGCGCAGCACCCCGGAGTCCCGGTCGACCCAGTAGCGGACCCGCGCCTCGCCGGGCTCTACCGTGGACTCGGCCGGCCGGGGGATCTCGAACACGTCGACCCGCGCGTCGCGGAGGCGGTCCGAGCGCAGCCAGCGGGCGTGCTCGCGTACCGGCTTCGGCTGGTCCGGAGTCGGGCCGGCCAGCGAGAGCACCTCGTTGAGCAGCAGGTCCAGGTCGTAGCCGCCCTGGTCGTCGGCGCGCTCCTCCCAGGCGGACAGCTTCCATTCGGAACCCGGTGCCACCGGCAGCGGCGGACCGCCGTCGTCGGCCGGCTTGCCGGACCGGGTCGCCACCCCGGCCCGTTCCGCCCAGAGCAGGCCGTCCGGTGCGCCGTCCCGGTACCGCGCCAGGTACACGGTGGACTGTTGCCAGTCGAGCCATCCGGTCGCCCGTACCATGGCTCCGTCCTTGGCCGGCACCGCCAGCGTGACCTCGCCGCCCCCGGCAGCCTGGTTGCGCGGCCGCAGCTGAGCCAGCCGGTCCACCTCCTGGTCGGTCACCGGGCGCGGGTCGATCGCCGCACCGCCGAGCAGGTCCAGGGCCGCCGGTGCGGTCGGATCGTCCCGGTCCAGCTCGACCCGCACCGGTGTGCCGGGCGCGAGCAGCGCCTCCAGCCGGTGCAGCCGGGCCTGGTCGTCCAGCCAGTACTGCACCGCACCACCCATCGCCGCCAGTGACGAGTCCGGTGCGCGGCCGGGTGCGGCCGGGCCGGGCGGTGGCGGGCTGGGGGGTACGGCCGGGCCGAGCAGCACGTCCACGTCGTGCCCGGCGGTGCGGTCCCGCCGCAGCCAGTGCGACTCGCTGTCAGCGAGCAGCGCCGCTACGTCCGGCTCCTCCGAAGTGATCATGAGCAGCAGAACCGTCAGCGCGTCGATCGTGCCGGGCGCCGCCGGTGCTCCGGCCGGCCCGTCGGCCCCGGGCTGCCGTAGCTGCCAGCCGTCGGCCGGGAGCGAGGTCGGCGGAGGTGGATGCGGGTCGAGCACCTCGGCCGCTCCGGTCGGCGTGGGTGGCGCACCGGCGCTCGGGTCCGTCCGGCCGGGTGAGGGCGCATCGGTGGTCGGGGCGGTGACCGCGGCCGGCGCGCCCTTGGGCCGGGTCGCGACCAGCCCCGGGACCGCCTGCACCAGCTCGGTGACCACCCCTGCGGTAGCGCCGGACCGGGCCAGGTAGACCAGCGGGCGCCGCCAGTCCACCCAGCCGGTCAGGTGCACCTGCTCGGCACCCTCGCCGACGGTGGCCCGCACCCCGGCCCGCTGGTCCTGCCAGTTCAGCTGCCGCATGCTGGCCAGCCGATCCGCCTCGACGGACGAGAGCGGCCGGGCCGGCGGCGGGTCGCCGTGCCGGCCGGGGATCAGGTTCTGGCCCAGCACCGAGGCGATCCCGGCGACCAGGACGGCGGCGACCAGCAGGGCGATCGTCCGGCGACGCCCGGCCGGGGGGCTCGCGTGCCGGCCCGGGCGGCCGGTCCGCGGGGCCGGGGTGCCGCGGTCGGGTGCGCTGCCCCTCATGGGGGGTTGAACGCCCGGGCCGGCTCCAGGTGACGGCCCGACGGCCTACCCGTCAGGTCGCAGTCCGGCCGGGCGGTCCGGCCGGTCGGGACGGCCGGTCCGGGTGGTCGGTTCGAGCGGTCGGGTCGGGCGGTTCGAGCGGTCGGGTCGGGCGGTTCGGTCGGGGGCGGCGAAAGACCGCTCGCGGCCGCCGATCGCGTCATGCGCGACCACACCTGTGCGCACGCCGGCTTGGGGCCGGGGCTGCTACCGGTGCACCGGGTCTGGACCGGCCGGTGTGGAGGCCCGGTCGTGTGCCCGGTGGGCCGCCGCGAGCGGCCTACGGTTAGACGGTAGCGCGGTGAGCTGGTTCACACAATCCCTGTCGTGGACCGGTTGTACCGCGTACGGACCGGATGTCGGACCGGGCGCGTAGCGTAGGGGCATGACGCTGAACATCCCCCGGGTGGAGGGCCGCTTCCAGGTGGTCAGCGACTACCAGCCCTCCGGTGACCAGCCTGACGCCATCGTCGGGCTGGAGAAGCGGGTGCGCGCCGGGGAGCGGCACGTGGTGCTGCTCGGCGCCACCGGCACCGGCAAGAGCGCGACCACCGCCTGGCTGGTCGAGAAGCTGCAACGGCCGACCCTGGTGGTGGCCCCCAACAAAACGCTCGCCGCCCAGCTGGCCAAGGAGTTCCGGGAGCTGCTCCCGCGCAACGCCGTGGAGTATTTCGTCTCCTACTACGACTACTACCAGCCGGAGGCGTATATCCCGCAGACCGACACCTACATCGAGAAGGACTCCTCGGTCAACGAGGAGGTGGAGCGGCTGCGGCACTCGACCACCATGTCGCTGCTGACCCGCCGGGACGTGGTGGTGGTGGCGACCGTGTCGGCCATCTACGGCCTCGGCACCCCCCAGGAGTATGTCGACCGCTCGGTGCGGCTGGAGGTCGGGCAGGAGATCGACCGCGACAAGCTGCTGCGCCGGCTGGTGGAGATCCAGTACGCGCGTAACGACGTGGCCTTCCAGCGGGGCACGTTCCGGGTCCGGGGCGACACGCTGGAGATCATCCCGGCGTACGAGGAGCTGGCAGTCCGGGTCGAGCTGTTCGGTGACGAGGTGGAGAAGCTGTTCTACCTGCACCCGCTCACCGGGGAGGTGGTCCGGGAGGCCGACCAGCTGCTGATCTTCCCGGCCACCCACTACACCGCCGGGGCGGAGCGGATGGAGCGGGCGCTGCGGGGGATCGAGGCCGAGCTGGAGTCCCGGCTGGCCGAGCTGGACCGGCTCGGCAAGCTGCTGGAGTCGCAGCGGCTGCGGATGCGCACCTCGTACGACATCGAGATGATGCGGCAGGTCGGGTTCTGCTCCGGGATCGAGAACTACTCGATGCACATCGACGGCCGCCAGCCGGGCGAGCCGCCGTACTGTCTGCTCGACTACTTCCCGGACGACTTCCTCACCGTGATCGACGAGTCGCACGTGACGGTGCCGCAGATCGGGGGGATGTACGAGGGGGACGCCTCCCGCAAGCGGATGCTGGTCGAGCACGGGTTCCGGCTCCCGTCGGCGCGGGACAACCGACCGCTGCGTTTCGACGAGCTCCTGGAGCGGGTCGGGCAGATGGTGTTCCTGTCCGCCACCCCTGGGCCGTGGGAGCTGGAGCACGCCGGTAGCCAGGTGGTCGAGCAGGTGATCCGGCCGACCGGGCTGGTCGACCCGGAGGTGGTGATCAAGCCGACCAAGGGTCAGATCGACGACCTGATGGACGAGATCGGCCAGCGCACCGAGCGCAACGAGCGGGTGCTGGTGACCACGCTAACCAAGAAGATGGCCGAGGACCTGACCGACTACCTGCTGGAGCACGGCATCCGGGTGCGGTATCTACACTCCGAGGTGGACACGCTGCGGCGGGTGGAGCTGCTCCGGGAGCTGCGCCAGGGGGAGTTCGACGTGCTGGTCGGCATCAACCTGCTCCGGGAGGGGCTGGACCTGCCCGAGGTGTCGCTGGTGTCCATCCTGGACGCGGACAAGGAGGGCTTCCTGCGCAGCGGCCGGTCCCTGATCCAGACGATCGGCCGGGCGGCCCGCAACGTCTCCGGCCAGGTCCACATGTACGCCGACAAGATCACCCCGTCGATGCGGGACGCGATCGACGAGACCAACCGGCGCCGTGCCAAGCAGGTGGCCCACAACCAGGCCCACGGGATCTCCCCGGAGCCGCTGCGCAAGAAGATCCACGACATCCTGGACGACATCTACCGGGAGGCCGAGGACACCGAGGGGGCGCTGGCCGGGCACGGCCCGGGCGGGGCGGTGGTCGGTGGCGGTGGCCGGCAGATGTCCCGCGGCAAGGGCCCGGTGCCGGAGACCCGGTCCCGCCGCCGGGCGGTCGTCGCGGCGACCGAGGGGATGGCCCGGGCCGAGCTGGCCGCCCTGGTGCTGGACCTCAACGAGCAGATGCTGGCGGCCGCCCGGGAGCTGCAGTTCGAGGTGGCGGCCCGGATCCGGGACGAGATCGCCGAGCTGAAGAAGGAGCTGCGAGCAATCGACGCCGCCCAATAAATCGAGCGCCGGAGACCGGGAGAGTAATGAGAGCACTCGTTGACGTGGATGACGACGTCCTGGCAATGGCCGCCGAAGAGCTCGGCACCACTGGCGTGCAGGACACGGTGAACGCGGCGCTGGAGTTGGTCGCCGAGCGCCGCAAGCGGATCGACCGTGTGCTCACCGATCCGTCTGGGTTCGGAGTCGGGCCGGACATCGCTGACCCGGAGGTGATGGGACGGGCCAGGCGGTGAGCGGCCGGGTGATGCCGGCCTGGCATGGACCTCGAGGCTGGCTACTCGGGCCGGGATCTCGCCGACGTTAAGAACGTCGCCCAGCGACGCCGGGTACCGGTGAGCGAGACCATCGCCGAGCGTGCCCGCGAGGTGCAGCTGCGGATGGCGCGGACCGGTCAGCATCGTGCAGCGGGCGTAGTGGACCTGCTCACTGCCGCGGTCGCCGAGTTCCACGGTGCCGTCGTGCTCCACTACGACACGGACTTCGAGCACATCGCTGCGGTCAGCGGGCAGCCACACACCTGGGTGGTGCCACGCGGAACCCTGGACTGAGCGGGTGGGCCGGGGCGGTAGTCCTGCGTGGCGAGATACCTGTGAGGTATGGAGATACCACACAGGTATGACGGTACGACAGACCCCTTCGCTGCGACGAGCCAGATGTGCGGGCTGTGTGTACCGTGATCCGGCTCGGCGCTATGCTGACGCGATGAAGCAGCGGCATCGCAGCATTGTGGACGTGCACCTCATCATTCGCAGGGAGGGCAGGATCGTGATGCTCCGGCGGGCGAACACTGGTTACGGCGACGGCCGCCTGCATCTGCCGAGTGGGCACCTTGAGCGGAACGAGTCAGTGGTCGATGGGGTGATCCGGGAAGCTAAGGAAGAGATCGGTGTCAAGGTAGAGCCGTCGGGGAGTCTTCTTCTCGCCTCACGACTGGGCGACGTCGCCAGCTGACCAGGCGCGGCCCGGCTAGGGCTGCCGCGGGTCGGTCACGGGTCAGCCAGCCGAGCGGCTCCGGCTGGGCTGACCCGCGACCGCCACCGGCCGGGACGGCGTTACTGCTGCATCATCTCGGCCAGGTCTTCCTCTTCCACCACTCGGCGGATCTCGGTCTCACCCTTGCCCCAGATCTTCAGCCAGGCCTTCGCGTGCTCGACCGCCGCCTCCTCGGAGTCGGCGTGGATGATCGCGAAGTTGCTGATCGAGTCCGTGAATGGGCCCGTGGTCACTGAGTTCTGCCCGTCCTCGGACAGCGTGACCCGTACCCCGGTGGCGGTCGGGTGCAGGCCCTCGGTCGAGTGGAGGATACCCTGGTTCTCCTCCATAAAGGTGCCCATCGCCGCCATCTGCTCGTCGTTCGGCATCGCCGCCTCGTCCGCGCCCGGGCGGACCCGGTCCATCAGCATGAAGCGCATTGTCCTTGCTCCCCTCGCGGTTGGTTGTGGACCTGACTGTAGGCGCCGCGCACCCCGACCCGGGCGGAATCGACCGGGGCCGTGGCTGGTGTTTACTCATGAAACCTGAGTAAATAGGGCATTTCCGGTGCTAGCCTCAACCCGGCGGAATGATCTCCGGCCGGGGGGGGCGGGATGTGGTCGTGGTTCGTCGACGCGATGCGCGACCACCCCGAGCTTGCGATCTTCCTGACCATGGCAATCGGGTTCCTGGTCGGCAAGCTCGGGTTCCGGAGCCTGACCCTCGGCGCGGTGACCGGCACGCTGCTGGCCGGGGTCCTGGTCGGGCAGCTCGATCTCGACATTCCCGACCTGGTGAAGACGGTCGCGTTCATCGCCTTCCTGTTCGCGCTCGGCTACCGGGTCGGGCCGCAGTTCTTCGCCGCGCTGCGCAGGGACGGCGTCTCCCAGCTGGTGATCGCCGTGATCGGCTGCCTGGTCGGGCTCGGGGTGGCGTTCGGGATGGCGAAGCTGATGGGGTACGGCCCGGGCTGGGGATCCGGGCTGCTGGCCGGCGGCCTCACCCAGTCGGCGGTGATCGGCGTGGCCACCGACGCGATCAACGGATCCACGTCGATCTCCAGCGACGACAAGCAGACGTTCGTGAACCAGATCCCGGTCGCGTACGCGGTCTGCTACCTGGCCGGCACCGCCGCGGCCGCGTACTTCCTGTCCACCCTCGCCCCCCGGCTGCTCGGTACCCGCGACCTGGCCGCCGACGCGCACGCGCTGGAGCAGAAGTACGGGATCGCGCAGGAGCCAGGGCTGGCCCCGGCCTACCGGCGGGTGGTCCGTCGCACCTACCGGATCACCGCCGGGTCGGAGCTGGACGGGACCACGGTGGCCGGCGAGGAGGCGCTGGCCGTCTCCCGGGGCCGGCGGATCTTCCTGCACCGGTACCGCCGGGACGGGCAGCTGCGGTTCACCGAGCCGGACACCGTGCTGCGGGCCGGGGACGTGGTCACCGTGACCGCCGACCACGCGGACTTCATCCACGGCCGGATGACCCAGGTCGGGGAGGAGGTGGACGACCCGGAGCTGCTCTCGTACGAGATCGAGACGCTCCCGATCGTCCTGACCGCCCGGTCGGTCGGCGGCCGGACCCCGGCCGAGCTGGCCTGCCACCCGCTGGCCCGGGACCTGTATGTCAGCAAGCTGGTCCAAGCAGTACGGTGCGGCGTTGCCGGTGGCGGGTGTCCTGGTGACCCTGGTGCCGGCCAGCATCTCGCTGTTCGTGGCCTGGAAGCTGATGCACCTGCCGGCGCCGCTGGCGCTCGGCTCGATCGCCGGGCAGCAGTGCAGCACGCCGGCGATCACGGCTATCCAGCAGGTCGCCGGCAACACCACTCCGCTGATGGCCTACACCATCGTCTACGCACTGTCGAACGTGGTGCTGCCGCTGCTGGGCCCGATCGTGGTGGCCATGTCCGGCGCCCTGGCGTGAGCGGCCACCGGGAACCGGGGCGAGGAAGAGCACTCCTCGCCCCGGTTCCCGACCCCCGTTCGGGTCGGCTCCGGCCGGCTACGGCCGGGTCATCAACGCAGACCGTACGCGTGCGGAATGGTCTGCTCGACGGTGTTGCCCTGGTTGTCGGTCGCGGTCACCCGCAGGCCGGCCACGCCGTCGGTCTGCGACAGCGCAGGGTTGCGGATGGTGGCCGTGAAGGAGCCGTCACCGGCCGGGCGGGTGCGCACCTCCTGCCACGTGTCACCACCGTCGAAGCTGACCTCGAGCCGCATCTCGGTCACCTCCGGCGGGGACTCCAGCTGCTGGTAGAAGCCGGTGATCCGGACGGTCTCCGAGCCGCCGGCCGGGAGCGTGTTGTCCAGGCCGAGGTCCAGGTTGTACCGCAGGAAGATCAGCGGCTCCGGCCGGCACGGTTGTGGCGACGGCTCCAGGCCCCAGAACTCCGCCATGCAGGGCTGCAGCTCGTGCGCCGTATTCTCGGTCGGCCGGCTGGAGGTGTACTCCCACTCGGTGTGCACCCCGTCGGTGTCGGCCGCCAGGCTGTAGCGGGCCGACTCCTCCGGCAGGTCGTACGCGACGACGTCGGCTCCCAGGGTGCAGCCCAGCGACACCAGGGCCGTGCCGGCCAGCGCCGCGAGCATCCCCTTGCGCCGCCACCGCGGTAGCAGGTTCGCGCTCATCGGTTCGTCTCCTCGTCAGTTCGGATTTGGCTGTCAGCCAGGCCATCGCCGGGGTCCCCGAACCCGGTGCCGGACAGCTGGCCGACCGGCGCCGGCCCGGCCGGGACGATGCCCGCGCCGATCCGGAACCCGACCGGGACCAGCCGCGGCTCGAGCTCGTTGCCATCCTGGTCGTAGAGGTGCGTCTCGCACTCCGGTGCCTCGCAGACGGCTTCTCCGAGGATGAAACCGACCGCTCCGGTGTCGTTGACCATTCCGAGCATGTGGGTCCTCGCCCCGCCGCCGGTGGTCCGGAACAGCACCGGGTAGAGCGCGTCGCCCTCCCGGCAGCCGGCACAGAACGCGCCGCCGATGGTGTACCCCGAGTCGGTGACCGGCATCAGCGCCGCCGCCGGGGTGTACGGCCGGAGGTTCCAGGAGACCTGGTCCCGGTCGCCGTCGAACAGCTGGTCCTGCTCCTCGAACACGCTGCTGTCCGGGTCGACGATGAACGGCTCGGCGTAGGCGAACGTGCTGCCGTTGAACCGGTGGATGACCTCGTCGTCCGCGCTGACGTAGACCGCCAGGCTGGCCTGGGTCTCGGTCAGCGGGAGGTCGAGCGCGGTGGTTGGCGCCGCACTGCCCGACTCGGTCTGCGGGAACGGTCGCCAGTCCAGGCTACCGACCTCGCCCGGCCGGTCGGCGTGGAACCGATGCTCCACCCGGTCCAGGTCCGACCACCGGACGCGCTGCGCCAGGTCGGCCGGGACCTCCCCCTCGGTCGCGCTGCCCAGCGTGTACGCGCGGGACACGGTGCGGTCCGCGTCGACGAACCCGAGCACCCTGCCCTGCTCGATCCGCTGCACCAGCTCGGCACCCTCGTCAGCCGGCAGGCTGGCGATCGGGAGCGCCGCGTACGGCTCCACCGCCGGGCAGCTGTCCGGCCCGTCCGGGCAGGTGACCGTCGGGGTCGGGGGCGCGCCCAGGCTCACCCGGCCGGTCTGGCCGGCCACCAGCACGCCCAGTGCGCCCAGCTCGGCGGCGTTCGCCACCCGCTCCCGCAGGGCGGCGAAGTCGCACACCGCGCTGCAGATGTCGGTCGGGGTCAGCAGCACCAGCGCACCGTCGACCTCAGCCTCGGCCAGCTCCTCGGCCGACCCGGTGCCGGCGTGGACCAGCGTGGACGGGCGGAGCGCGGCCAACCTGGGCATCGGTAGCCGAACCTGCCGGGACACCGTCGCCTCGCCGTCCTGCCACTGCTGGGTGCCGCCCGGGACGGACACGTCCGGGGTGGCGTACCGCGGGTGCAGGGTCAGCGACCCGCCGCGGCCGATCGCATCGATGCTCAGCAGGGACGGGACCTCCACCTGCTGGCTGGCGAACGACAGCGTGCCGACCGTGACCGGCTCGGTGGGGGTCACCCACCAGCTCGGGTCGCCGTCCTGGTAGGTGCTGGTCAGCGAGCTGCTGACCGACCAGTTTCCGGCCGCGGAGATCCGCTGGTAGCCGGCGCTCGCCTGGTAGGTCTCGGTCGGCTCCGGTGCCGCGGTCAGCGCCGGCTGGGCGTCGCCCAGGTCCAGCGTCGCGGTCACCGTCGACCCGTCGACCTCGACCTGCGGGTCGGTCGCCAACCCGGTCTGGGTCACGCCGTCCGCGTCCTGCCAGCGCAGGCTGGTAGCGACCGCGTAGGCGCCGTCGAACAGCCGGGCCGTGGTGGTCTCGCCACCGGGCACGATCATCGGGTCGTCGTGCAGGGACACCTGGTCGTCCATCGGCACGATCGCCAGCTCGCCGTAGCTGACGCCGGTGGCGCCGGCCGGTGCCGTGACCTGGATGGTCACGTCGTGGCGCTGCGGCTCCAGGAACACGTTCACCCGGGAGCTGGCCCGCAGGTCACCATTGGCATCAATGGCGTTTACCAGCCCGCCGTACGGGCCGAACAGGTCGCCGTCACCGAGCACGCTGCCGTCCACGGTGACGTCGACCCCGGCGGTCCCGTTCGCCGGCACGGTCACCTGCTCGGTGCTGAGCGTGATCAGCCCGTCCGGACCCGGGGTGCCGTCGCTGGCGGTCATGCTTCCGGCCAGGTCCAGGGTGATCGGCGCGTCGGTCACGTTGGTGTACGTGATCGTGTCGGTCACCGGCTGGTGCGGGTACTCGAACCGGCCGAAGACGACGTTGCCGTCGGAGAACACGCTCGGGTCGATCGCCCGGGCCACGTCGACCCGGCCGGCGCCCTGCGCGTACAGGTCGAAACCCAGGTCCAGCGAGGTGCCCATCATCAGGCCCTTGAGCTCCGCCCCGGACAGGTCCGGGTTCTGCTGTGCCACCAGCGCGGTCGCGCCGGCCACGTGCGGGGTGGCCATCGAGGTGCCGCTGGCGGTGGTGTAGAGGTCGTCCACCGGCGTGCCCATGGTGGTGCCCTCCGCCCGGGCGGCGACGATGTTCACCCCTGGGCCGGCGATGTCCGGCTTCGGCGCATCGTCACCGACCCGCGGACCCCGGCTGGAGAACGAGGCCATCTGGTCGGACTTGTCTACCGCGGCCACGGTAAGCGCCGCGTCCGCGGCGCCCGGCGTGGCCACCGTGTACGGGCTCGGGCCGGCGTTACCGGCCGCGATCACGAACAACGTGCCGTACTGCTCGCTGAGCTGGTTGACCGCCATGCTCGCCGGGTCGGTGCCATCGGTGGGGCCGCCGCCCAGGCTCATGCTCACGATTGGTGCACCGGACTCCGCGGCCCACTGCATCCCGGCGATGATCTGGTCGAACGTGCCGCTGCCGCCGTCGCTGAGCACCTTGCCGATCAGCAGGTCGGCGCCGGGGGCCACGCCGGGCCGCAGCCCGTTGCTGGCCGCCCCGGTGCCGGCGACGGTGGCCGCCACGTGGGTGCCGTGCCCGTGCCCGTCCGTAGCGTCGTCATCGTTGTTGATGAAGTCCCGCTGCCCGACGATCTTGCCGGCCACGTCCGGGTGGTTCTGGTCGATGCCGGTGTCCAGCACCGCGACCGTCACGCCGGACCCGTCGAAGCCCAGGTCCCAGGCGACCGCCGCGCCGATCTGCGGCACCGAGTCGGCCAGGCTGACCTGCACCAGCTCGTTCAGCCAGACCTTCTCCACCCCGGCTAGCGGATCGGCGCCGGCGGCCTGCGCGGCGGCCGGGCCGTTGCCGGCCGCTGCCTGCACCGCCTGCCACCACTGGCCGTCCCCGGCGATCGTGGCGACGCTGGCGTCGATGCTGGACAGGGTGCGGGTGGTGGTCGCCCCGGTCACCTGCGGTGCCCGGGCCGCCGCGGCGGCGGTGGTGTGCTCCACCAGCACCGGGACCTCGCCCACGGTGCCGTTCGCGACATGCTTGCCCAGCTCGACCAGGTTGAACAGGTTCCAGTCCAGCCGGTCTTCGCGCAGCAGCGACAGCGCGTCGTCCGGTACGACGTAGACGCTGGTCTCGGTGGTGAAGGTGTGGAATGCGAGCGAGCCGGAGCCGGGCCGGTCGGCGGCGGTAACCTTCTGCACCACCGGACGCCCGTCCGGGTCGACGCCGACCTGCACCTGGTCACCGGTGACCAGAGTCAGCGGCACGCTGGCCGAGGTTGCGGCGGCTGCCCGCAGCAGCTCCGGCGCGGCGAGCTGGATGGTGTCCGGAACCGGGTTCCGGACCGGGCTGGCATTGGCCGTCGTGGAAGACAGGACCAACCCCAGAGCGGTTACTGCGACGATCGCGGCGCCCAGGCGCCGCCCGAGTCGGTTCATCTCCGGCCTCCCGCGTCGTTCGCGGTCAGGCCGGGTGCCTTGCGTGGGGACATCACGAGCCTTTCTGCTCCATCGTTGATGGCGTCCTTGTGAGACATCGCCAACGGTCCCGGCGGATCAGCCCGGACCGGATCTGTCTCGGCAGCGCGGTGACGCTGCGACCCCCGCGGCAGAGGGCCCGCCGGGCGGCGGGCGCAGTGCTGGTGCGGGGGCGCCGGGAGGCCCACGGGCTACCGGCCAGACTCGGTCAGGTGGTCCGGTGCGTCCACGACCGGAGGCCGCGCGGCGGGCGCCGGGCCCGGAACGGCGTAGCCGGCCACCCAGAGGGTGATTCGTGTTGCACACGCGGTCAACCTAGGGCGGCGGACAGATGAACAGCTATTCCCCGAACGGGGTAGAGCTGACCCCGGCAACCTCGGTGGCATGGGGGAGGCGGTGGGCCAGCGCGGCCCGGGACTGCACTCCCAGCTTGCGCATCCCGGCCTGCAGGTGCTTCTTGACGGTCTCGGCGGACAGGAACAGCTCCGCGGCGATCTCCTTGTTGGTCCGGCCGGTGGCGGCCAGCTCGGCCACCTCCCGCTCGCGCGGCGACAGCGCGGTGCCGTAGCCGCGGTGGCCGCCCCGGTGTCGGGCCGGCACGGACACCCCGTGCAGCCGGGCGATGCGGGCCGCCCGGGCGAGGTCCCAGCGCGCTCCCAGCCGTTCGTAGGTCGCCAGCGCGGCGGCCAGCGGCTCGGCGACCCGCTCCGGCTGTCCGGCCGCCACCAGCGCCCGCGCGGCGTGCTCGCGCGCCTGGGCCGCCTCGTACCGGCTGTGCAGCCGGTCGTAGCGCAGCGCGGCGGCCAGGAAGTAGCCGGCGGCCCGGTCCGGCGCCCCGTCGGCGGCAGCCACGAAGCCCTGCGCGTGCCGCAGCGCCGCCGGTGCCAGCGGCGCGGCGATCCCGCGCAGCCCGCGGGCGTGCCGGAACACCACGGTCCGGGCCTGCGCCACCGACCCGGCGGCGGTCAGCGCCTCGACCAGCCAGGGCAGCGCCCGGAAGCTGACCGGCCACAGCATGTCCGGGCCCTGCCCGGCCAGGTAGCGGTCGGTGGCCGTGAGCGCGGCGCCGAGGTCCCCCCGGGCCAGCTCGACCCGGACCAGCGTGGCCACCGCGAGCGCGACCGAGAACGAGCTGGCCTCCATCCGGTCGGCCACCGGAGCGAGCCGGCCGGCCGAGGCGGCCAGGTCGCCGCGGGCCAGCGCCAGCCCGCCGGCCACCGCGTCGACCAGCTGCAGGCAGCGCGGATGGTCGGTCAGCTCCTCCGGCAGCGCGGCGACCTCCTCGGCCAGCCCGTCCCAGGCGCCGCGGCAGTAGTCCAGCACCGCCAGCGAGGTCCGGACCGTCGCCTCCAGCCGCCGGTTGCCACACCCGCCCGCTCCCACCAGCGCGGTCTTGAGCAGCCGGGCGGCGCTCTGGTGGTGCCCGACGAAGCTGGCGGTGGCGCCGACCGAGCTGTACGCGTTGGCGTGGTACCGGTGCCGCGCCTCACCGCCGGTCTGGGTCTCGATCCGGTCCAGCAGCTCCCGCCACTGCTGGTCGCCCATGTCGACCAGCATCCCGGCGACCTTCCCGAGCAGGAACACCTCGAAGGCCGGGTCGCCGATCGCCGGTAGGGTCGCCAGCGCCCGGTCCAGCAGCTGCTTGCGGCGGGCGAACGAGTCCGGGGCGGAGCCCCGCATCGCCAGCGCGACCATCGCCCGGGCGCGCAGGTCCGGCCGGTCGTCCAGGTCCTGGATGGCGTGCCGCAGCAGCCGGTCCATCCGGGCCGGCTCCAGGCTGGTGCGGTCCAGCAGCGCCCCGAGCAGGTACCGCAGCTCGCCCCGGACCGGCCGGGGCAGGTCCAGCTCCAGCACCTGGCTCAGCAGCTCGGGCAGCTGGGCGATCCGCACCATCTCGATCGCGGCCCATCCCAGCTTCACAGCCACCCGCCCGGCCACCGCCGGATCGGCCGCCCGGTGCCGCAGGATGTCCTCCAGCAACCGCCCCGCCTCGTCGTAGTTGCCCAGTGCATCGGCCTGGTCGGCGGCCCGCTCGGCCGTCGCCGCCCACTCGTCCAGCCGGCCGGCGTGCCGCAGGTGGTGGGCGAGCTGGCCGAGCAGCTCCGGCGCCCGCTCCCGGACCGCCGCCGCGGCCCGGTTGTGCAGCTCCCGGCGGCGCGGCCCGGGAATGTCGTGGTAGACCGCCTGCGCCGCCAGCGCATGCCGGAACCCCATCCCGTCGCTGCCGTCGACCAGCAACCCGAACTCCATCGCCTGGCTCAGGCCACTGGCCAGCTCCGCCGGTGAGCGCCGCGACACCGCCGCGATCAGGTCCTCGGGGGCCGGATGCTGCAGCACCGCGACCGCCTCCATCATCGACCGGGCCGGGGCCGGCAGCCGGCCGGCCCGCTCCAGCACGTGATCCCGGACCGCGGTCGGCACGGCCAGCTCGTCCAGGGTCCGCCGGGGCCACCGGTGGCCGCGCAGCGCCATCACGCCCCGCTCCTGCAACAGCGCCATGACCTCTTCGATCGCAAACGGGAGGCCGCCGGTCCGCTCGCACAGATAGGCGGCGAAGTCGTCGGAGACACACTCGGTGCTCACGATCGCCGCCGCCAGCTGCCCGGTCTGGTGCAGGTCCAGGGGTGGCAGGACCACGTGCGCCCGGGTCGCCGTCGCCGGCAGCGCCCGGACCGCCGGGTCGACCTCCTCGCTGCGGAACGTGATCACCAGCGACAGGCTGCCCGGTGGGTCGCGCAGCAGGTACCGCAGGAAGTCCAGGGTGTGCTCGTCGGCCCAGTGCAGGTCCTCCAGCACCACCGTCACCGGGCTGGCCGACTCGAGCAGCTCCACCAGGCCGCGGAACACCCGGTGCCGTTCCGCCACCCGGTTTCCCAGCGGTTCCGGCCGGGGCGGGAGCCGGTCGGCCAGCTCGGGCAGCAGCGGCTGCAGCGCACCGGCCACTGGGGACAGCCGGTCCGGCGGCAGGTGCTCGCGTAGGCTCCGGGCCGCCTCCAGCACCGGTCCGAGCGGGAACGGCTCCCGGATCGGGTGGCAGTAGCCGCCCGCGAACCGGCGCCCGGCCAGCCGCGGGTGCCCCCGCAGCTCGGCGATCAGGCGGGTCTTGCCGATGCCGGCCTCGCCCTCGACCACCGCCACACCAGGCGGCGTCGCCACCGCCGAGACCAACAGCTCGAGCTCGTGGGACCGGCCCACCAGCGCGGGGGACACCACCCGGGTGCCGGCCGGAGACCCTGGGAGGGCTGTCATGTGGCTCACCGCCTGAGGGGGGTCGACGTGGCCTGTATCCGCACGCTACCGCTGCCCCCGAGCGGGATGAATGCCTACGCTTCAGTAACCATACTCGATGGCTCCACCAGCGGGGGCAGCGGGCAGTGCAGCATGGCGCAGATGGTGCGCAGCAGCTCCAGCTCGGTCACGGTCATCTGCCCGTCGTGGCCGATCACCGTCACCATCGCGCGTACCAGCAGCTCCTTGTCGGCCGGGTTCAGCCCGTCCAGCGCCGGCCACACCTGCTCCAGCGCCAGCACCCCCTCCCGCGGCGGGGCGTAGGGGAGCCGCTGCTGCGGGAACAGCACCGCCACCCCGGCGTGGAACGCCTGCTCGGCGGCTGCCGGCTCGTGGTGTCCGGCGTACCCGAGGGTTGCCAGCAGCAGCCCGGCGGCGCCCCGGCTGGCCGACAGCGAGTAGCGCCGCCGGCCCCACGCCGGCGCGTGGTGCACCGCCTCGTACAGCTCGGCGTGCAGCAGCCGGGAGAGGCAGTACTCCGAGACGGTGAGCCGCCCGTCGGCCTGGATCAGGGTCTGCACGCTGTTCAGCAGGACGTCCTGCTCCGGACGCGGCCGGCCGCGCAGGGCCGGGAACGCCACCTCGGCCAGCGGCAGCCGCAGCATCGGATGCAGGGTGGCCAGCTCGCCCGCCTCGCGCCAGGCGGCGTCGGCGACCGCCGCCCCGTGTCCGGCGGCCAGCGCGGTGTGCTGGCGCTCCCGGACCTGCTGCTCGCCCGACATCAGCAGCCCGAACACCAGCGGCACCACCGTGTCGGCGCCGCGCGCCCGGGTCAGCAGCTCCTCTGGAAGCTGCCCGAGGATCGCGCCGGCCCGGTGCTGGGCGGCCTCGTCCAGCTCGCCGACCCGGGCGGTGACCGCGTCCGGGGCGGCCGCGAACCGCGCCTGGTCCCGCGGCAGCGTCCGATCGCCGGCCGCCGCGCCCCGATCGCCGGCCGCCGCGGCCGGCGTACCGGCACCGGGGCGCTGCCGGACGGTCGCCGGCCCCCCGGCGTCCGGGGCCAGCCCCATCGACCGGTCCTCCTGCAGCCCGGACGGTGGGGCGGCCGCCCACCGTTGCTGGAGCTGCTGCAGCTCGGCCGGGGTGACCTGCGGGTCCAGTGCCTGGATCCGCTGCAGCAGCGGCGGGTGGGTGGCGAACAGCCCGGACAGTCCCTTGCCGGAGCCGAACAGCATGTGGCTGACGTCTTCGGCCTTGGCGTTGCCGAGCCGGGAGCCGGCGGGCACCCCGGCGATCTTCTTCAGCGCCCCGACCAGGCCGGCGCTCTGCCGAGTGAACTGCACCGCCGAGGCGTCGGCCAGGAACTCCCGCTGCCGGGAGACCGCCGCCTTGATGATCCGCCCGATGAAGATCCCGGTGAAGCCGGCCACCACCAGCGCCAGACCGATCAGCGGCACCGGGTTGCGGTTGCCACCGCGCACCCGCATCAGCACGTAGCCGACCATCGCCAGCGCCAGGATGCCGTACAGCAGCCCCATCAGCTTGATGTTCAGCCGCATGTCGCCGTTGACCACGTGGCTGAACTCGTGCCCGATCACGCCCTGCAGCTCGTCGCGGTTGAGCTGCTCCAGTGCTCCGCGGGTCACCGCCACCGCCGCGTCGGACGGGGACCAGCCGGCGGCGAACGCGTTGATGCCGGGCTCGCCCTCCAGCAGGTACAGCTCTGGAACCGGCGTCCCGGAGGCGATCGCGATCTCCTCCACCACGTTGCGCAGCCGGCGCAGCTGCGGATCCCGGGTGTTCTCGGGGACCGGCACCGCACCCAGCGACCGGGCGACGTGGCTCCCCCCGCCGCTGCGCAGGCTCAGCGAGCGGAACAGCGACGCCAGCCCGATCACGGTCACCACGATCAGGCTGGTCACCAGCACCATCGTGGTCAGCGTCCCGGCCGGCTGGTCGAAGCCGTCGAACAGCAGCACCACCACCAGGTCGATGGTGACCACGATGCCCAGCACGGCCACCGCGAACAGCACCACCAGCCGCCCCGACAGGCGCTTGACCTGGCGTTGGCGCTCGAAGAAGTTCATCGTCGGGCTATCCTTCCCGGCTGGCTGGGCCCGGCGGTGGGGCTCAGAACTGCACCCGCGGCACCTCGCGCTGCTCCGGCCCCTCCACCTCGAACAGGGCGGCCGGCCGGAAACCGAACATCCCAGCCAGCTGGTTCGCCGGGAAGGTCTCGCGCCGGTTGTTGTAATGCATCACGGCGTCGTTGAAGTGCTGCCGGGCGAACGCGACCCGGTTCTCGGTGGAGGTCAGCTCCTCGGAGAGCTGCATCATGTTCTGGTTGGCCTTCAGGTCCGGGTAGGCCTCGGTGAGCGCGAACAGCCGGCCGAGCGTCTCGGTGAGCAGGTTCTCGGCACCGGCCAGCTGGCCCATCGCGGCCGGGTCGCCGGGGTTGGCCGACGCGGCGGACTGGGCGTCGACCGCCCCGCTGCGGGCGGCGACCACCGCCTCCAGCGCCTCCCGCTCGTGCTTCATGTAGCTCTTGGCCACCTCGACCAGGTTCGGGATCAGGTCATGCCGGCGGGTGAGCTGCACGTCGATCTGGGCGAAGGCGTTCTTGTACGCGTTGCGGGCCCGGACCAGCCGGTTGTAGACCGACATCAGCCAGAGGGCGAGGCCCCCGACCACCACGACGCCGGCACACGCGAACAGCCATTCCATCGCCGCACCCCTTCTCGGACCGATCTTCGGCCCAGGGTACGGGAGCGGCGCCACCTACCGGCACCGGGCCGCTCCCGGCGCGCCCCGCTACCCGTACCGGAGCCTTCGCGGCGAGCTGGATCACAGCGGCCCAGGGGCGGTGTTGACCCGGTTCTGGCGGCGAGGGATCATTACCGGCAGCAGGAGGGGAGTATCCCTCGCGACGGGGTCGTCAACACGGACCTGGCGCCGGCACAACCGGCAACGGCCCGGCCCCGTCGGTCGCCCGGTCAGCCAGACCCGTGCGGCGGGAGAGACCTCCGGGGCATGTCACCGCGCTCGGAAGGTCTGTTTTCTCCCATATGGATTCTCGCACATGAATGTGTCGTACTGGGTGTGGGCTGCCACCCTGGTCGGGTTGACCGGCATGCTGATCGTCGATCTCCTGGTGGTCGGCCGGCGCCCGCACGAACCGTCGCTGCGCGAGTCCACCGGCTGGGTGGCGTTGTACGTCACGCTGGCGGTCGGCTTCGGGCTGTGGGTCTGGTTCCGGTACGGCGCGACCGCCGGCGGCGAGTTCTACACCGGTTGGCTGGTGGAGTACAGCCTCTCGGTCGACAACCTGTTCATCTTCATGATCATCATGAGCCGGTTCGCGGTGCCGCGGGAGTTCCAGCAGAAGGTGCTGCTGATCGGCATCATCATCGCGCTGCTGCTGCGCGGGCTGTTCATCGCGGCCGGCGCGGTGCTGGTGGGCCGGTTCAGCTGGATCTTCTACCTGTTCGGGGCGTTCCTGATCTACACCGGCGTGAAGTTGGTCCGCGGCCGGGACGAGGATCCGGAGCGGTTCCGGGAGAACGTGCTGGTGCGGCTGGCCCGGCGGGTGCTGCCGATGAGCGAGGGGTACGCGCAGACCAAGCTCACCTCGGTGGTCGGCGGGCGCCGGCTGGTGACCCCGATGCTGATCGTGCTGATCGCCATCGGCACGACCGACGTCATCTTCGCGGTCGACTCAATCCCGGCGATCTTCGGGATCACCCGGGAGCCGTACCTGGTCTTCACCGCGAACGTGTTCGCGCTGATGGGGCTGCGGCAGCTCTACTTCCTGCTCGGCGGGCTGGTCAGCCGGCTGGTGCACCTGTCGTTCGGGCTGGCCGCGGTGCTCTGCTTCATCGGCGCGAAGATGGTCGTGGAGGCGCTGGCCGAGAACAGCCTGCCGTTCGTCAACGGGGGCGAGCCGGTGCCCTGGGCGCCGCATCTTCCGATCTGGATCTCGCTGCCAGTGATCATCGGCGTCCTCGCGGTCACCGCCGTCACCAGCCTGATCAGCTCGGCCCGTGCCGGCCGGGCCGTGCCCGGCCGGCGCTGAGCGCGGCGGTGGGTCGGGTGCCTGGGATGCTTGCCCGGTGACCGGCGTCGCGGACCTGCTGGAGCAGCTGCCGCCCGTGCTGGTGCTGCTGGTGGCGGTGCTGCTGGTGGCCGGCGAGACCGGGGTGGTGGTCGGGCTGCTGTTCCCGGTCGAGATCACGTTGCTGTTCGTCGGGTTCCTCGCGTACCTCGGGGAGGTCCCGTTCCTCCCCGCGCTGCTGCTGATGCTGGCGGCCGCGCTGGCCGGCGACGCGCTGGCCTGGCGCAGCGGCCGCAAGTACGGCCCGCGGGTGCGGGCCAGCCGGCTGGGCCTGCGGGTGGGGGAGCGGCGATGGGCCCGGGCCGACCGGATGCTGCACCGGCTCGGCGGCCGGAGTGCGTTCATCGCCCGGTGGGTGCCGTTCGTGCGGACCTTGCTGCCGCGCCTGGCCGGCGGCGCCGGCCTGCGGTACCGGCAGCTGGTCGCCTGGAACGCGGCCGGCGTGCTGACCGCGGTCGGCTCGCAGGTGCTGCTCGGCTACCTCGCCGGCGCCTCCTACGAGCAGGTCGCGGAGCGGTCCGGCTGGGTGACCACCGGGCTGCTGGTCGGTCTGGCGGTGCTGGCGGTAGCCGGTCTGGTGGGCCGGCGGCTGGCGCGCCGCCACCGGGCCCGGACCTGACCATTCTTCCAAAACGCCTCGACAGCCTCATCAGTCACGAAGTACTCTAATCGGGCATAAGCGATGAATGAGGGGGTACGGGATGTCGGAGCGCTGGCGGTCCGGCCTGCTGACGGCGGCTGCACTGGTCGCGGCTGCGCTAGCCGCGAGCCTGGTGACTGCTCCGGCTGCCGCGGCGGCACCGGCCGATGCCGATGCCGAGGCCGGCGGTGCGGTCGTGCGGACCGGCGGAGGCCCGCTGAACGTGCGCTCCAACGCCGCCACCTGGCACCCGCCGGTGGGTGAGCTGGCCGACGGCGCGCCGGTGCGGGCACAGTGCCAGCTCGCCGGCGAGCGGGTGGCCGGGCAGGTCCGGACCACCGCGCTGTGGCTGCGGGTCGGGCCGGACCGGTACGTCTCCGACGCGTTCGTGCGGTGGCCGTCGAAGCGGCCGGTGGTGCGCTGGTGCGACCAACCGGCCGACCCGCCGCCGGCCGGCCGGGCCCGGTTCATCGAGTGGGCCGCCGAGCACGCCGAGCCGTCCCGGCGGGCGCACCGGGTGCCGGCCTCGGTCACCGTGGCGCAGGCGATCAACGAGTCCGGCTGGGGCGGCAGCGCGCTGACCGAGCATGGCAACGCCTACTTCGGGATCAAGTGCTTCGGTACTCCCGGCGGGATCGCCGTCGGCTGCCGGCCGTACGACACCCGCGAGTGCGATGACGACGACTGCTTCGCCACCACCGGCACGTTCCGGGTCTACCCCAGCGCGGCGCGCTCGTTCGCCGACCACGGCAACTTCCTGGTGGTCAACCCGCGCTACCGTCCGGCGTTCGACCACACGGGGGACCCGAACCGGTTCGCCCGGGAGATCCACAAGGCCGGATACGCCACCGACCCGTCCTACAGCGACAAGCTGATCGCGCTGATGCGCAAGTACGACCTGTACCGCTTCGACAGGTAAACCCGGCCGCCTGATGCGCGCCGGTGGGAGGCCGGAGACGCGTACCAGGTGTCGATCGTGGACTATCACTGAGGACCGCCTGGCTGCTGGCGGGCGCCCTCGGGACGACCCCCGAGTTCTGGCTCAACCTTCAGACGGCCTATGACCTGGTGGCGACCAGGCCGGTGGAAGACCTTCCGCCGCTCGCCAGCGCCGCCTGACCGGGCAGGTCCGGTCGGCGCACCGCTAGGCTCGCGCTGCGCCGCGCACGCCACGCAGGTCTGTGCCCGCGCTGACCGCCGCGCCGGTGACCCGGCCGGTGTCCGGCCGGACCAGCGTGGCCGGGTTGCCTGCTGGTGGATACGATGTGGGGCCGGGGGAGTGCGAGGGGGAAACGTGACCGAGGAGCCGGTGGCCAGCGTGCCCACCGACGACGAGCCGCCGGCCACGTCCGAGCTGCTGGTGGTCACCGGGCTCTCCGGCGGGGGGCGCAGCACGGTGGCCCGGGCGCTGGAGAACGTCGGCTTCTACGTGGTCGACAACCTGCCGCAGGCGCTGCTGCTGGACATGGCCGAGCTGGCCAGCCGGGCCGGGCAGGCGGTGCGCCGGACCGCGATGGTGCTGGAC